>JANXLY010000193.1 GCA_025354885.1 Acidobacteriota bacterium
CTAGTACTACTGTGTTACAAGAGCAGAATGCAGCAATAGGGGCAGCAAGGCAAAGACCGAATCAAGGATCGGGCGATCAATTCTCTTAAAGTGGCGATGGAGTGGGGATTATGCCGCTGAGCGCGAGCCGCGCGGCTGCCATCCGGACGGAATTTTGGGTAAGGCAAGTTCGAGCAGTCCAGCATAGGCAGAGGGGGAAAAACGGCTCCGTTCCGCGACGAGAAAGCCATAAGCGGCAATACAGAGGGTGGCGTGGTGGTGAAAGCCTCTCCAACCTCTGCCCTCAAAGTGTCCGAGACCCAGTTCTTGTTTGAGTTCTTCGTAATTGCGTTCGATGATCCAGCGATGTTTGGCCAGTGCGACAAGCTCTTTGAGTCCAATCGTTGCGGGCATCGTTCCGAGCCAGTATTTCGTAGGCTTGGTTTCGTTCTGAGGCCATTCTATGAGCATCCATTGTTCGGGCCACGGCTCGGTGCTCCACAGATCGCGATGCGCTGGCCGGATTCGCACGGCGGCAAAGCGGGATCGCAGAGTTTCTTTCGTGCCTTTTCGCCATGAGATCTTTTTCCAGGCCGAAGCTGGAAGTCTCAGTGCCTGGTCTTCGGCCCGGATTGGTTGGTGTTCGGCGCTGCGCTGGAGCAGCTTCGGGCGGCGTCCCTTGCCCTTCCATTCTTTCGGTTTTAAGGGTTCCATTCCAGGAGGCCAGACCGACAGTGTCGATTGGATTCCAACCAGATAATCCAGGCCCATGTCTAAAAGCGCTTGCCGGAACTTGGAGTCGTTGCCATAGGCGGCATCGGCCAATACAGGCGCAGATGGAATCCCTTCTTGCAGCGCCTCCCGGATCTGTTCGGCGGCAATTAACGGCTTGGTGCGGAACTCGATCTCTTCGGGTACTTTCGCAGCGCTCCGCCTCTTCTTGTCCGAAATCCAGATCTCCGGCAAATACAAATCGTAAGCCACAGGCAGGCTGGATTGCTTTGTACTTACCGAGAGGCTGACGGCAACCCGGCAGTTGTCCTGCTTGCCTACCTGGCCACAGTATTGCCTTGCAACACCAACGGAATGCTGGCCCTTCTTGGGAAATCCGGTGTCGTCGACTACCCAGGCAACCATCGGTCCCTGGCTCTTCATGGCAGGCCAAACCCGTTGCCAAACGGCAGAAAGAAGATGGCTGTCATTCCAGGCGGCGTCTGCCACTACATGGTGCAGTGACTGATGCATACGCTGGACATTATCGGGCGCAAGACGGGCTGCCATCGGCTCCACGCTTTTACGTTCACCAGGCAACAGTATACCCAGGCAGTAGTTTTTCAACGGCTGCCAGCGGTCTCGGTGTCCCGCCGCTTGCGCCAGACCCTCAAGGTAGGCGGCAAGACGCTTTTCACGTGGGCCTGGCGCTGGGGGAGAGGGCGCGGCCATGTGCAGAATTTATCATAGTTTCTAACACAGTAGTATTAGGGAGCCGTGCCATTTTCTGCGCACTTTGATTGTGGGCGGAAGCAGCGAGTTCATAGCTTGTGCTGCGGCCTCCTGCAGCATTGCGATTCAGAATGCCAAGCTCGACCAGATTCAGGGTGTCGCGCAAAGCAGTATCGGGCGAACATTTCGTAAGCATCGCCCATTTGGTAGTAGTCCGTTTCCCTTGAAAGCCATCGAGCAGAAGGTGCAGCATCAAACGCTGCCGCACGTTGATCGCTGCGTTCTTCAGCCCGACCCAAAACTCCGCTTTGACTCAGACTTTGGCAACTTCGACTTCGGCCCCTTCGATGGCTCTGCCCAGCCACGCGAAGAACCAGTCCATCCAGGGAGTGACATCCATGCCACTTCTTTGTGATTTTTCAAGTATTGAATCGTAGTCGTCGCGATCCAATCGGATTTGCCGGGACATGCGGTGGTGGCGATCCGAACTCTGTTCCGCCCGGGCCAGAACCAGATCGGCAATCGCCCGGGCGATGCGGCCATCTGAACAGGATCACGAGTGGTATCGGAGTGGAAACCATCAGGACAATTTGACACTTGCCACTTCAGGCGGGTGGCAGCGAGTGCTTCAAAAATGCTCCCATCACCTCCGCTCTTGTAGTTGCCAACTAAATCCGTTTCAGGCCACTGTAGCCGGTCGAAAAAACGCCGCAGGCCATCGCGGCAAACGCGCATTGGTCAATGGCTTTGCGTTGTTGCGCGTCACATCCAGCAGCATCTCAACAAGGAACTCGACATTTCGATCTGCTGCCTTCAATCCCGCTAAGGCGAAACTGAGCCGCCGCGCGGCCAATCAGAAGACCCTGTTAATGACGAACTTAGGCCAAATCGCGAGTTCATCCATGTGCTTTGCCATTCGCCGCACTCCCTGCGGAGATTATGTGAGCCAATCTCCGCAAGATGCAAGCCGGATTTCCAGCAAGCCCCCTCACTCCGCTTAAACTATATAGAATGGGTCTTCTACTTTCGGTGCAAACGCTGTCCAAGCAGTTTGGTGCCACCGTACTTTTTCAAAATGTTTCTATCACAATCGAGGATAATCAGCGCCTCGGCCTGATCGGACCCAACGGCGCAGGCAAGTCCACGCTGCTCAAAATTCTGTCTGGACTCGAAGATTCCGATGCCGGCATCGTTGCCCCCAAGAAGGGCCTCAAGATTGCCAATGTCCCGCAGGACCCCGTATTCCCTGAAGGCAGCCGCATCAAAGATTACCTGTCCACCGACAACCCCTGGTTTGGCCTGGCTGGCTTTAGCGATTCCAATCTTGAAACCAACACTCTTTCCGGCGGCTGGAAGAAGCGCCTCTCCATTGCTCATGCCGCCAGCCAGATGCCCGACCTGCTCTTCCTCGATGAACCCACCAACCACCTCGATCTCGAAGGAATTCTCTGGCTCGAGCGCTCCTTGCAACAGGCCCCCTTCTCGTGTGTGCTGATCTCGCATGACCGGCAGTTTCTAGAGAACACAGCCACTCACGTTGCGGAACTCAACTCCGTTTACCCCGACGGCATGTTCCGTGTCGAGGGCAACTATTCAAAGTTTCTGGAGCGCCGCGAACAGTATTTTGAAGCCGAGCGCCGCCGCAAAGAAGGACTGGAAGCGGTGGTGCGAAAGGAACTCGTGTGGCTCGGCCGAAAGGCCAAGGCGCGCACCCGCAAGGCACAGGCACGCATCAATTCCGCAAACGCGCTCATCGGTGAATTGAAGGATATGGATGAACGCGAGCGTGTGCCCACCGCCACGATGGACTTCACCTCGTCCTTCCGGCAGACCAAGCGCCTGATCGACGCAACCAAAATCGGCATGTCGATGGGCGGCAAGCTGCTGTTTGAGAATCTCGATGTTGTCCTGGTACCCGGCATCAAACTCGGTATCGCAGGTGCGAATGGCAGCGGCAAATCCACGCTGCTCAAGATTCTGATGGATCAATTACAGCCAGACACAGGTACGATCCGCCGTGCGGAGAATCTGAAGATGGTGTACTTCGATCAGCAGCGTGAGCAACTGGATCCGACCGCCACGCTCAAGACCGCTCTCGCTCCCAACGGCGACTCGGTTATCTTTCAAGGCAGCGTGATCCACGTCAATGCCTGGGCCAAGAAGTTTCTTTTCGAGGTAGCGCAGTTGCAACAACCAATCCATCGACTTTCAGGTGGAGAGAAGGCGCGGGTTCTGTTGGCCAACCTGATGCTGCAACCCGCCGACGTGCTCTTTCTCGACGAACCTACCAACGATCTCGACATCCCGACGCTGGGTGTTCTCGAAGAGTCGCTGGAAGAATTCCCCGGCGCGCTCGTGCTCGTGAGCCACGACCGTTACCTGATGGACCGCATCTCAACTCATGTGCTGGGTCTAGACGGAAAAGGTGGCGCGACTCTCTTTGCCGACTACGATCAGTACGAACAGGACCTTCTGAACAAGCGTGCGCCGGTTGCGAAACAGAAGAACACGACGCAGACGCAGTCGAACACGGCGAGGAAGAAACTCAGTTACACCGATCAGCGCGAGTACGACCAGATGGAAGCAAAGCTTGCAGAGACTGAGGCACTTCTGGCATCAAAGCAGGCCGAGAGTGAAGCACCTGAAGTCGTCTCGAATCACATCCGCGTGCAGCAAGTTTTCCAGGAGCTGAGCGTGCTTGAAACGGAAGTGGATACGCTATACGCGCGTTGGGCTGAGCTTGAGGGGAAGCAGTCGCAGGCTTGATTGCTTAGAGCGGCGAGGCCACTTGGCACAACGGCCCAATCGCAAGATCTTCATCGAGCAGCGGCCAGTGGATTCCATAGCCAGAAGGCGAGAGGCGAAAAATTGCCCGGTCCTCAGCGGAAGCTTGTGCGAGTTTCTCAGAACAGCTTTGCCAAGAGACTTCCAATTGACGCCCACTCGAGAGTTGGATTTCAAGATGATCCGGAAGTGCCCGGGCCGCAGTCGCCAATTGGGGAGTTATCGCAGTGTTCATGTTTGAGCTCCAAAATGCTTTCGCCAGGCAGCAGCCAACTGGTCAAGATTTATCATAAGAATTCGACGCACTTCTCTGCGATTACCTGGACTCATGCCATAGGCATATTCTTCTTCAATTTCGTAGGTATCAGGATAAAGCCAGAACTTGCACTCACCCGAGCCTTTCTCTACGTGGACGTGCATTGGCTCCCTTCCTTCATTGGAGTAAAAAAAGAATCTCCACCCGTCCATGAAGAGAACTGTTGGCATCCGCTCCTATTATAGAAGTACAAAGAGCAGGCGCATGTGACCGAGGCTTTGCTTGCACCGGTTAGAACCTGCATGGAAATCCCGATGCTCTACGATTTGCTCTTCAGCAGTGAATTTATCAGTGCAAATCCCGGCACCCCGCAGACCCGCACAGACTGCAACGCGAGTACCGCAAGCAGTGCAGCTCCGATACCCGCGCCCCAAAGGCCCTGAGGCTCGCCCGGCACGTAGGCCCAGGCAACAATGCAGCGTCCGCAATCGCAGCCATAGTGGTGCAGCACCCAGCAAATAGCACCCAAACAAGCTCGTAAGCGCGAATACGAGCCAGGCAATTGAAAGGCGCCGCAGAGAAGATCATTGAGGATCTTTATGCCCTGTCTATTTCCCACTGCCACTAGTAAAAATCCAAAGGCAGTAAAAGGTCAGCAAGCCGGATAAGGCGGGTCCGCCACCCAAGGGCAGGGCCCCTTTCAGCCACTGCTCTTGCAAGTGACCGGCCCCAAAAGACCGCACAAGCAGAACGATTCCCGCAGAGCCCGAACCGAGGAAGATCGCGTTCTTAGGCGCTGTTCAGAAGGCCTACTCCAAAGAAAAACACGAAAAGCAGAGCGCTGCTCTCAGAGGTGCCGTAATAGGTAATTTTCAGCAGAAAATCCATCTCGATGTGTCCGCCACCGCTTTGGCGATTTCCAGCTCAAAAATCGATCCGGGACTTCATTTTTTTGTATCCAAGAACTCGAATTCTGGACATATAATACGAGTAGTATGAGTACTAAGTTTCTCACCAAATAGTTAAGGGCAGATCAAGTACCAATAGTACTCGCTCTGCCCTCCGGTTAAAGGTACAACTAAGAAACTAAGCGGCTGAAGCTTTACTCTGCTGCATGCTCACTTGGGTCGGACGAAAATTCGAAGAATTCTCTCTGGAAGCGATGGGAAGCGAAGCTGGCTGGGCCTCTAACTTCTTCAATGCATCCAAAACAATCCTTCTTTCTTCGTCTCGACCTTGTTCCTTTAGGTCATTGTCGAATTGCCTAAGCAATCCCGACAGCGCCGTAACGTCGGCGCTCACGGTTCGATGGTTGGACATATCTAATGCTACTAGCGTCTTTCGCAATCAGATCAGGTCAATTCTCTTATTTTTTTTCTAAGGCCCAGTTCGTTTCAGTCAGGCAAAAAGGTCGTTGCCTTGGCTTCAAAATGAGCCCAAATCGATCCTCCAAACGGTCTGTTGCCGCAAATTGGAAAGCCACACGCTTTTGTGTCCAAAACGGATGGCATCTCCACCTGGACCGACCCACTGCTTGGTGACGAGATTTGTCCTGGCATCAATGAAGGTAATCGGGATATCGAAAACCGTTACCCAGAGGCCGCCGCCCCCGAAAGAGACCTCCCCACCACCGCCAGGAATCCCAGCTTCGATCTTAGCCAGCACGGCATCCGTTTTGGCATCGACACGAGTGACACTTCCGTCGCCCTGATTGACGGTCCAAACGCTGCCGCCGCCGGCAGTGAGAAAGCGCGGCTCGGGGCCAACTTCAATCTCTTTCAGAACTTTGTTTTTCTTGGCGTCCACCTTCACCAGTTTGGCGCTTTTGTTGGCGGTTACCCAGACGGCCCCTTCACTGTAATACGCAGCGACACTGCCTGCTGGAACCGTGACCTCCGCCTGCATCTTATTGGTTTTAGGGTCAATTCGCGTCAATACACCTTTGCTGTCAGACACAATCCAAACCGATTCTTTGCTGGCAGTCACGCCGCCCTCGCTGTCGGCGGGCCCAATCGGGATCGTCGCTACTACCTTGTTGGTCTTCAAATCCACACGTGCCAGACCCTTCCCAGCACCCGTTCCACGAGCCCCACAAAGCGGCACCCACAAGCTCCCAAAGCCCACTGCCAGACCGGAGCAGGGCCGCGGACCCACTTCGACGACGGCAATCACTTTATTGGTCTTGGCATCGATGCGATGCACCGTATTCTTAGGGCCATTGGACACCCAGAGAGCATCGCTCGTGACAACTTGCCAGTCTGGTACTCCCGGTACGCTGATTTCTGCAATGGGCTTGATCGTGTCCATCGCACGCTTCAC
>JANXLY010000196.1 GCA_025354885.1 Acidobacteriota bacterium
CAACGTTTCGAAATACTTCGGAGAAGTCGATTTCCTTCCTCACGTTCTCCGTAACGTTAACGGATGTCTCGGGCGCAAAGCTTTTAAGTCCCATCCGGCTGAAGACCGGTGCCGTTCGCGTCGCCCCGGAAAAAAGTAGCAGCGTAGAAGCCATGGGATTCCCTGTTGCCACTCTCATCGAGCAACTAAAAACTGTGAAAGTGCAGCACGCCAATGCGTCGCTTTCTGTTCTTGAGGTGGAATTTGACGATGACTCGATTTGGAATGCGCCGCAAGCGTCAAAGCCTGGGAACTGATTTCTTAAGAGCCTTTCAATTATCGATGGTTTTTTGTTTGCCCCGAGCGTGTCAAATCGGTTAAGCTGACAGAGTTTTCGTATTTTCGAAAGGTCTTTTACAAAGTGAATCATTTCCTCAACGCCCCGTTCGCGCTGTGGCTGCAGGCTGTTCCAACCGACGCCAGCGGCCAGACTACCCTATTTACCATTTTGGGGATCAGCGCAATTGGAATGCTAGTCGCAGCATACTTAGCTCGTTTTGTCCTTGCCAAGGACACCGGTACGCCCGATATGCGCCGCATCTCAGACGCAATCAAGAGGGGCGCTGAGGCCTATATGAAGCGCCAGAATCGCACGATCGCTGGCCTGGCCGTTGTCCTGGCAGTCATCATTTACGTTGCTTATTACCTCGGCAAAGGCGAAACCCAGCTTGCCGCCCGCATGACGATCAGCTTTCTGTTTGGAGCTATCTGTTCTCTCGCCGCCGGCTTTAGCGGAATGTGGGTTTCGATCCGGGCCAACATTCGTGTTGCTGCTGCTGCCCGCTCCAGTCTGGGCGAAGCGATGCAGATTGCCCTCCGAGGCGGTGCTGTCACTGGCATTGCCGTAACTGCCCTCTCGCTCTTTGGAGTGGGCCTCCTGTTTGCTTTCTTCGATGGAGTTAACAAACCGCAAGACGTGCCTGGCCAGATCGTTGCCTTCGGCTTCGGCGCAAGCTTTGTCGCTCTGTTTGCGCAGCTCGGCGGCGGCATTTACACTAAGGCCGCAGACGTGGGTGCTGACCTCGTTGGCAAAGTAGAAGCTGGCATTCCTGAGGATGATCCCCGCAACCCCGCCGTCATTGCCGACCTTGTCGGTGACAACGTCGGCGACTGCGCTGGTCGCGGTGCGGACATCTTCGAATCTACGGCTGCCGAAAATATCGGTGCCATGATCCTCGGCGTTACACTTTACAAAGTGTTCGGCCTCTCGGGCATTCTTTTCCCGCTTTACACCTGCGCCCTCGGCCTGATCGCCAGCATTATCGGTGTCTTTACCGTAAAGCTCAAGGGCGAGGAAGACCCCATGACGGCGCTGAACCGCGGTTTCTTCGTCGCCAGTTTTATTGCGATTGGTGGCTTCTATATCGCGGTGCAGCAACTGTTGGGGGGCAATCTCTGGCTTTTTGGGGCTGGCGTTGTGGGCATCGCAACGAGTTTCCTGTTTGTCTTTCTCACGCAGTACTATACCGACCACAGGTACCGCCCGGTGCGCTTTATTGCTGAGAGCTGCACTACCGGGCCCGCCACAACAATCATCAGTGGTCTGGCAATCGGGATGGAATGCACAGGGCTCGTCGTCATGACCATTACCATCGCAATCTTTGGTTCTTACTGGATGGGAATTCAGGCCGCACTGCCTGGTGTGAGTTCTCTTTCCAGCGGCCTCTATGGCACTGCCATCGCCACCATGGGCGTGCTCTCGACAGCCGCGTATGTTTTGGCCATGGACACCTTTGGCCCGATTACCGACAACGCCGGTGGCATTGTTGAAATGTCCAAGCAACCGCCTGAAGTGCGCCATCGCACAGACCTGCTCGATGCCGCAGGCAACACGACCAAGGCTCTCACCAAGGGCTATGCCATCGGTTCTGCGGCGCTCGCTGCGTTCCTGCTCTTCAGTGCTTATATCGACGAAGTGAAGATGGTGCTATCGAAGCGCCTCGACAAGCCCTTTGAGAGCATCCCTTTCAGTGTCGATATTGGCCAGGTCCCCGTCTTTATCGGTGCGCTACTGGGCGGAATGCTCGTCTTTCTGTTCAGTTCGCTCGCCATTCAGGCGGTTGGCAAAGTGGCCCAGACCGTCATCCGCGAAGTGCGACGCCAGTTCCGCGATAACCCAGGCATCATGCAGGGCACAAGCGACCCCGATTATGGCCAGTGCGTGGACATCGTAACCGCCGGTGCGCTTAAGGCGATGATCCTTCCCGGCTTACTGGCGGTTTCCAGTCCAGTCCTTGTTGGCCTGGTTTTCCGGAATCTGCCTCCTGCCGCCGACGGCACTCCGATGGGCGCTTGCGCAGTGGCTGCCATGCTCATGGTTGGCACGATCACGGGCATTCTCATGGCCACCTTCATGAACAATGGTGGCGGTGCGTGGGACAACGCCAAGAAGTACATTGAACTCGGCCACCACGGCGGCAAGGGTTCCGATGCCCACAAGGCTTCCGTTGTGGGCGATACGGTTGGCGACCCATTCAAGGACACTGCCGGCCCGTCCATCCACGTGCTGATCAAATTGCTCAGCACGATAACTCTGGTTGCGGCGCCGCTCTTTCTCTAACGTTTGGGGTAGCCGGGGCTGGCCTTGACTTCTGCGATCTGCGCACAGTGCCTCTCGGCATGGGCGGCGAGCATCAGAAGCATCTGATAGCCATCCGTTTTGGAATTGGGCATGAGCTTTTGGCGCAAGTCCTGCGCTTCGGTGGTCTCAACATAGCTGATCGTCTTGTCGCGACGCTCTTTGAACGCCGCAAGAGCGGCAGCGGTGTTTGGGAAAGCCTTCTTAGGGGTGATTTCGGCCGGGGCTTTGAATTTCTTATCTCGATTGCGGATGGATTTGAGGAAGTCTTCGTCATTCAATTCTGCTTTTGCTGCTGCATCCGCAGGAGCTGCGGCCACCTGCTGGAAGGACGCAAACAAGAAGGGCTCTGTCGCCGCCAGATGCTCTACAACGTCGGCGATGGACCAGCGGTCGGGCCCGGCTCTCCAGTTCAACTGCTTCTCGCTCAGGCCGGAGGCTGCATCAATCAGCATCTTTCGCGATGCGTGTAGTTCGCTCATGGCTCGTTCGCGCTCGCCTTTGGTGAGCGGGGCAGCCGTCGAAATCACAGTAAACAGCAAAATAGTGGGGATGAAACGGATCATATCCCCTCCATCCTAGTACTTTTTGCTTAAAAGACTTCTAATGTCGGGTCGAAGCTTGGCCGATGTAGACCTTAGCAATGGCTAGCCTCACCACAGCCGCTCCTCTGGCCGCAATCGGAGAACACCTCGAATTATTCACGGTGCTCCATGCCCAACCCACCATATTGCTGGTGGACGGCGTCGAGCTCAACCGTAGGGTCGTTCGAGCCACACTCAGCGGAACGGGCGCCCGTTTTTTGGAAGTCCGCCGCCCCAGTGAGGCATTTGAGCTTCTAGCTCGCGAGCCAGTTGACCTCGTCATCTGCGACATGTTTCTGCCCGAACTCAACGGCATGGAATTTTGCCGCCAGCTCAAGGCCAACCGCGCAACCAGCCTGATGCCTGTTCTGATGCTTACCAGCGTTCAAGGTAGCGAACACGAAGTAGAGGGCCTCACGAGCGGTGCCGACGAGTATCTCCTTCAGCCGGCTCACCCTAGCGTGCTCAAGGCGCGTGTGCTGTCCATGCTGCGTCACAAGGCCGCTCTAGACTCGCTCGACGAGGTGGAGAGCATTCTGTTCACCCTCGCGCAAGCCGTTGAAGAGCGCGATAAATGTACCAGTGATCACTGCCGTCGTCTCTCTTTCTTCAGTGTGGAACTGGGCATTCGGCTCGGTCTCGAGCGTAACGACTTGCTCGCACTCCACCGTGGTGGATATTTGCACGACATTGGCAAGATCGGTATCCCCGATTCGATCTTGAACAAGGCCGGGCAGTTGAACGAGGACGAATGGAAAATCATGCGGAGCCACGTCATTCGTGGAGAAGAAATCTGCCGCCCGATGAAGAGCCTGGTGAATGTGCTCCCGATCATCCGTCACCACCACGAGCGTTGGGATGGCACCGGCTACCCGGATCGTCTCAAAGGCGAAGAGATCCCTCTTTTGGCCCGTATCCTGCAGATTGCTGATGTTTTTGACGCACTATCGAGCGAACGCTCCTACAAAAAAGCACTGCCAATAGAACAGGCCTGCCGCCAGCTCGAAAAAGAAGTCGAAGCCGGATGGCGCGATCCAGAGCTGGTGCCGCTTTTCGTCAGCATGCTCGAAAGTAAAGACGACACTTCGCGCATGTCGACCAACCTCCGTGCCATGGCCGGCGGTATCAACCAGCCTTAGGCCCAGAAGGTCAAATACGGTTGGTCATTAGCGATGCGTTGTGCATTCCCGAGCTATCATTTCAATATGACTGGACTCCTCGAAGAAGCCATGCGCCGTCTGGAATCTTTACCTCAAGCGGAACAGGATTCGATTGCTTCACAGATCATGGAAACGCTGGATGATGAAGAAGCCTGGTCGCAGCGGCTTCGAAACATGCCTACCTCATTGCTTCAGCTTGCTGGCGATGCTATAGAGGAGCATCGGCTCGGGGAAACGCGCCCTTTCGACGAACTGATTCCGTGAAGTCCTTCACTTCCCGTAGTTTTCGTGATTTGTATGCGAAGCTTCCTGCGCACGTTCAGCAAAAAGCCAAGCGAGCTTATCGCCTATTCCGTCAAAATCCAAACCACCCTGGGCTCAACTTCAAAAAAGTGGATTTACGCAACGGCATTTACTCCGCACGTGTTGGGATTGGCTATCGCGTTCTTGGCCAATTTGTAGGCGAGGACATCATCTGGTTCTGGATTGGATCGCATTCCGATTACGATCATTTGCTCTAGGCCCAGAAGGTCAAATACGGCTTGTCTTTCGCCAGTCGTTCCACCAGCAGTGCGACTTCGCGCAAGTGGTAATCACCCCACATGCAGCTCTCTCCGCAAGGTATTTTTCGTCCTGCCGGAATGTGGTCCCACCCGTTCGGGCGATGATACACCGAATGCAGCAGCAAGCCCTGATGCTGCGGGTCCATCGACAGGTAAGGGTCTCCAAGCAGGGTTCTTAAGATACTCAAACCCGCCTTGAAGTAGCGATCGTTTTTGAGATAAATTCCCAGTCGGATCAGACCCTGGGCTCCAATGGCTGCGGCTGAAGAATCTACGGGCTCCCAGTCATTGAACGGCTCCGCCGCTCGCGAAAGATAATCTCCGAGGCGATGCAAATTCGGCGCTCCCGTGTCCCAGTAAGGGACTCCGCAAGTGGGTGTGTGCTCGAGGTAAAAGTCGCAAGTCGCTTCGGCAGCCTTGAGCATCAATTCCTTGGTAGATTCCAACCCCTCCTCACTGAGGGTCTCGAAAAATTCCAACTGCTCTGCATACCCGCACATCGCCCAGGCGAGTCCGCGAGTCCAGGTGGAGAAGGGGGAATAGCCCTGCTGGCTGCTCGGGCAGCGGAAATTTCCATCATTGCGATTGAACACAGCCTCATGCACTGCGCGCCCCCGCAGGTCGTAAGAATCGCGGCCCTCGCCGTAATAGAGGTTGTACTTCGCAGTTGCCTCAGCATGCTCGATCAGGCGTCCCAGTAGTGAAATGCGCCTGTCATTCTCGCCCGACAACACATGCCCCAAACGATGGCCCACCGCAAGTGCACGCAGCGAGCGAATCGTGTCGACAAACAGCGAATGCGGTCCGTTGAAAGAGTAAATGTATCCACCGCCACCGGCGATGCTGGACCAGCGCGACGCCTGCACTGCCCCGGACGCCTTCAACGCGAACTCGTAGAAATTCTGTTCCCATTCATTCGCCGCTGTTCGGCCTTCCCGCATCAGACGCAGCAGATTTCCATAGGTGCTGACATTGTTGAAGCCGTGATCGTGTACGCCGATGTGCGTCACGTGTGGAGCCATCAGTTCTAAGGTCCGGCGTCGGCCCATTTCGAGGAACTGCGTGTCACCCGTCGCATCAAACTGCAGGATAGACGCCCCAAACTGAAAGCCCTGAGTCCATTCTGTCCAGCCACGCGAAGTGTACTTGCCTTCAATCGTAAAAACGGGAGAACCGCTCTCGGGCTGCCAGCCTTCTTCGAGATTCAGAATCTTGGCTGCGGATGCCTGCCACATGCGTTCGATAGAAGGAACTAAGGCTTCTGGGGTGATTACCGGATCGACTTTGACCATGAACTTACTAGAATAAACGACAGACGCTATGTTTAAACCAATTCTGTCTGCAATGATTCTGGCTGCCAGTCTGCTTGCCCAGCCCACCCGGCCTCCTCTTGACGATCAGGCGCGTCTGGAATGGTTCAAAGATGCCAAGTTCGGAGTCTTTGTCCACTGGGGCGCTTATTCCGTGCTCGGCCGCCATGAATGGGCCCGCCACCGCTTTCAGATACCGCAGGCCGAGTACGATGTCTTCGCCAGACAATTCAACCCGGTAAACTTCGATGCCGAAAAGTGGACCAGCCTTTTTGAACGGGCCGGTGCCAAGTACGTTGTGATCACTTCCAAGCATCACGACGGCTTCGCCATCTATCGATCCAAAGTCAGCGACTACGATATCGAGATCACTCCCTACAAAGGCGACCCTTTGAAAGACCTCGCCAAGGCCGCTCCCAAGCACGGTCTCCGTCTCGGCTTTTATCACTCGATCATGGATTGGCACCACTCCGCTTATAGTCCCAATCGCGCCTGGGAAGCAGCAGACCCCAAAAAGGTGGGCAACAACAGCCAGTACGTCGACTTCATGAAGGAACAACTCCGCGAGCTTCTCACCAGCTATGGCGATGTCGCCATGATCTGGTTTGACGGTGAATGGGAACACACCCTCGCCAACCTCAAACGCGATGACGAAGTTTACGACTTCATCCGCATGTTGCAGCCCAACACTTTAATCAACGACCGGCTCTACGAGCGCAAGCCCGGCAACAAGGCCGACTTTGGCACCCCCGAACAATTCGTCCCTGCTACAGGCGTCAAAACTCCCGACGGTAAAGCGGCCCTTTGGGAAAGTTGCGTCACCATCAACATGGATTCCTGGGGTTACAACAAATACGAGACCGACTTCAAGACAGAACGCGACCTCATCCGCATGCTCGTAGAAGTGGTCAGCAAAGGCGGCAATCTGCTGCTCAACATCGGCCCCAAACCCGATGGCACGATCCAGCAGGAATTTGTCACTCGTCTCGAAGCGATGGGGCAATGGCTCAAGGTCAACGGCGAATCGATTTACGGCACCAAGGCCAGTCCGTTCACGCGCATGCCCTTCTTTGGACGCGCTACGCAAAAGGATTCCAACCTCTATCTGCAGGTTTTTGCCTGGCCGCAGGAAGGGCAGCTCAGGGTCCCGGGCCTTAAGAATCTTGTCCACTCCGCCTACCTGCTGGCAGACCCGAAGAAGACTCCGCTCGGCTGGCGTCGCGATGGATCAGACATCCTGATCACTGTTCCAAGAACTGCTCCTGACGAACGCGTGTCCGTTGTAGCGCTGCGCCTCGATGGCCCACCTGTCGTTGAGCCCTTTGTGATTCAACCCGACGACAAGGGCCGCTTCACTCTGGGTATTGAATCGAGCGAAATCGAAACTCGTTTCGAGCAGCGCGCGAAAAAAGAAAACGCTCTTGGCCACGTCTACCTCACCAACTGGACTCGTGCCGACGACATTCCTGCCTGGAATTTCACCGTGCCCAAAGCGGGCCGCTACAAAGTTGAAATTTCATACGGGGCCACCCGGGCAGGCAAGGACAAAGAATTCCTTGTCAGCGTCGGCGACAAATCTGTGAGCGGAACCATCGTTGAAACCGGAAACGACTGGGTCTTCCGCTCTCACCAGCTTGGAACTCTGAATTTGGCGGCTGGCGCTCAAACGCTCCAGGTAAAAAGCGGGAACTCGCAGGGACTTGGCGGCGTATCTCTAGAAAGCGTTAAGCTTGTGCCACAGCCATGAAAACCCTGGTTCTTCCTCTCCTATTTGCTCTAAGCTTTGCCGCCTGCGACAGACATCGCAGCAGTGGCCCACCCGTCACCGAAACCAAAAAAGCCAGCACTGCCAAAGCAGAAATGCTGCGGGCTGATATCAAGATGGCTGCTGGCGAGTTGAATGTGGAAGGGGGCGGCAAAGAAGAAGTTTCCGCCGAATTCCGATATAGCCAGGGTTCGATGATTCCTTCCTTCCACTACGACAATACGAGCTTCCGGGCCCGGCTGGTCATTGAAGAAACGCATAAGGGTACTGACAACTTCAACATGGAAGAAAACCGCTGGCGCATCCAGCTCGCCGACAAACTGGAGACCGATCTGTCGGTCAACATGGGTGCTGGCGAAGCTCGGCTCAAGCTCGGCAGCCTCGACCTCCGCAGCGTCTCGCTCAACATCGGGGCCGGGAAGGTGGTTGCCGATTTCACAGGTGATCCAAAACGCGATTACGAAATCAAGATTCGCGGCGGGGTCGGTGCATGTGAGGTCATGTTGCCCAAGAGCGCCGGGATTCGCGCCGAAGCTCACGGCGGTATTGGAAGCCTCGAAGTGGACGGTCTCACCAAGAAGGACGACAGTTACGAAAATCCAGAGTTTGCTACAGCCAAGGTGAAGATCCGTTTGAGCGTGCAGGGCGGCGTCGGCTCCATCCGCATCAAGGTTTTGTAAACATATTTTGACGAGATGTCGAATTGGGCTTTGTTGACTCGTCGTCTTCATGAAAGGAGGGATTCTCAATCCCTATGAAATACTTACTCATGATTTATGAAGATCAGGCTCCCTATGCCTCCGCTAGCCAGCAGGATCAGGGCGCACTTTTTCAGCGCTACATGACATTCACAAAAGACTTGCGGCAGGAGGGCAAGATGCTGAATGGGAATGCGCTTCAGCCGTCTTACACGGCAACCACGGTCCGAATTGCGAACGGTAAACGCATCTCTACAGATGGCCCTTATGCAGAATCAAAAGAGCAACTTGGTGGCTACTATCTGGTTGACGTCAAGGATATTGAAGAGGCCACGGCCGTAGCCGAACGCATCTGTCGGCTGCACACGTGGAACAGCGCAGTTCTCGAAGTTCGCCCCATTATGGAAATTCCCGGCTAGTGACCGCCAGCATCATCGAGTCTGTGTACCGCGAAGAGCGTGGCCGCATTCTGGCCTCACTCATCCGCTGGTCCCGCAGTCTCGATGATGCCGAAGAAGTACTCCAGGATGCCTTCGCCACGGCCACGGATCGCTGGGCTCGCGAAGGCGTACCGCAGAACCCTGGCGCCTGGATCCTGACTGCTGCCCGGCACCGTCTGATGGATCGTCGCCGCATTGAAATCAGGCGCCGGGAATTGCTATCGCAGCACCATCCCATCGAACTCATCGTCGACAATCACGACCCCGAAGAACTCCCCGACGACATCCTCCGTCTCTTCTTCACCTGCTGTCACCCTGTGCTTTCCCCTGAAGCACAAATCGCTCTCACGCTGCGCACGCTTGGCGGGTTGTCCACCCCGGAAATCGCCCGCGCTTTTCTCCTCCCTGAATCGAACATCGCCCAGCGCATTGTTCGCGCCAAGGCTAAAATCCTCGCGGCTGGCGTCCCGTATCGATTACCGCTCCGGGAGGATCTGCCGCTGCGCATCGACAGTGTGCTCGGGGCAATCTACTTGATTTTCAACGAAGGGTACTCCGCCTCCAGTGGCGATTCTCTCATCCGCGTCGGGCTCTGCCAGGAGGCCATCCGTCTGGCTGCGTTGCTGAACACCTGGCTTCCCACACAAGCTGAACTCGAAGGCCTGCTTGCGCTGATGATACTCACCCATGCCAGGCGTGACGCTCGCACCAATGCGCAAGGCGAACTCATCACTCTCGACGAGCAACAGCGCTCGCAGTGGCACTCTGGCGAGATTACTAGCGGCCTTGCCCTTGTTGAACAGGCGCTCGTAAGAAGGACTCTTGGCCCCTACCAGCTCCAGGCCGCAATCGCCGCTGTTCATGCAGAGGCAGCAACAGCGAATGCAACCGATTGGCTTCAGATTGCGAGTCTCTACTGTGAGCTCCTGCGCTTCGATTCTAGTGGTGTCGTGCGACTCAACCACGCCATTGCGGTTGGCTATGCAAACGGTTGGGAGCTTGGCCTCGAACTTCTCGAAGCGATCCCTGATCTCACTCAGTACCATCCCTGGCACGCCGTCCATGCTCAAATGCTGAAAAGGGTTGGGCGCGCCGCACAGGCCCGCATCGCCTTCGAGCAGGCGATGCGTCTCTGCGCAAATCGGGCCGAATGCGAATATCTCTCAAGACAGTTGGCAAGTCTCGATGTCTAAAGCTCTGCAACTCCTGCATAAACAGATTACGAACTGCACCGCCTGTCCACGGCTCATCGCTCACTGCCGCGAAGTCGCCGTCGTGAAGCGCCGCGCTTATCTCGATCAGGACTATTGGGGCAAGCCGGTTCCAGGCTTTGGCGATCCGTTGGCGCGTGTTCTCATTCTTGGCCTTGCCCCAGGGGCCCACGGTGCCAATCGCACGGGTCGCATGTTCACGGGCGACCGCAGCGGAGACTTCCTCTTTAGCGCTCTTCACGCAACCGGCTTCGCCAATCAACCCGTCTGCCGGCATCGCAACGATGGCCTGCAGTTGATCGATGCCTACCTCAGTAACGCGGGGCGTTGCGCTCCGCCCGGCAACAAGCCGAGCCCTGAAGAACTCAGCACCTGCCGTCCCTACCTGCTGCGCGAAATCGAAATCCTCAAAAACATTCAGGTCGTAGTTTGTTTGGGCCGCATTGCCCTTGACGCCTACCTGCGGGCCCGCGCGCTTGGGCCTGTTTCTAAGTTCAAATTCGGCCACGGAGTGTGGATCGAAGAGCAGACTCCGATCCTCTGTTCTTACCACCCGAGCCAGCAAAACACCCAGACTGGCCGACTCACCCTGCCCATGCTTGAGTCTGTCTTCGCTAAAGCAGCGAGCCGGCTTTCACCAACAGCAAAGTGACCAGCACGCCGGCCACAAAGCCTCCTGCTGCATAGGCCCAGGGCGAAATGATCCGTGCCGGAATCAAGGCGGCTTCAGGCTCTACATCCGCTCCTTCGCGCTGTCGAAGTGTTACCGAATAACTTCCCTTCGGCAACTCAAGAATCCATGGATCGCTAGAACCCTGCCCCTCGTAATATTCATTCAGCCTGTTCCGCAATCGGGAAGTCTGCACGCGCACCGTGGAGTCCTGCCTTGGATCGAAGCCTTCCGTTTTGTGAAACACCGCCGCTGCAATCTGCGCTTCGCGAATCGGATCTCCAGGAAATGCAACACTCTGCCGCACGAGATAAGTGAGCAGGTTTCGCAGTGAATCCGCTGTCGCGATCGGGGGACAACTACTGATCTTGTTTAATGCTTCGAGCAGGGGATGCTCAAGTACGGTCTGGCCTTCGGTCATCTCAAAGCATTCTATCCTCAGCAGGCAGCAGCGCATGCAGCTACCCTAGGAATTGGAATGCATCGTTTTTTTCTGATCCTGTTCACCACGCTCGCCTGCGGCCAATTCATCAAGCCGCCAGCCCCGATTCGCTACACCTACAAAGTCGTCAAAACCTTTACGCACGACCGCTATGCCTTCACGCAGGGTCTTGAATACCGCGAAGGAAATTTCTTCGAAGGAACTGGGCTGAAGAATCGTTCCTCGTTGCGCCGCGTCAAACCCGAATCCGGTGAAGTGCTTCAGAAGATCGATATCCCCACGATCTATTTCGGCGAAGGCATCACGGTCCTCAAAGACCGCATCCTCCAACTCACCTGGCAAGACCACCTTGGCTTCATCTATGATCGAAAGACCTTCAAGCAGACGGGCACCTTCAATTATCCCGGTGAGGGCTGGGGGCTCACGAATGATGGCAAGCAGATCTTCATGAGCGATGGCAGCGCCGAGATCCGCGTCTGGGATGCCGCTACGCTGAAAGAGCTACGCCGCATCACCGTGCGCAGTGGAAACTCGCCTGTCGATCAGATCAATGAACTCGAATATGTGGACGGCGAAATCTTCGCCAACGTCTGGCAGACCGACTACATACTGCGTATTTCCCCGGCCGACGGTCGTGTCCTCGGCATCATCGACATGAGGGGGCTGCTGAGCCCTGCCGATGCTGCTGGTGGCCAATCAGATGTGCTGAATGGCATTGCCTACGACGCCGCCACCAAGCGGCTTTTCGTTACCGGCAAGCTCTGGCCCAAGATCTTCCAGATCGAACTCATTCGGGACAAATAATGTTTGAGGAGCTGCGCCGCTACGTCAAGAAAATCCCCAAAGGCAAAGTAGCAACCTATGGGCAGGTGGCGCTGGCAGCTGGCTTCCCTACAGGCTCCCGTCAGGCCGCCTGGTCTCTCAAGACTTTTGATCCCACGCTGCCCTGGCATCGCGTCATCGGCAAGATAAATAACAGGCGAGGAAAGATCCTCCTCCGTGGCGCTAATGGCGTCGAGCAGGCCCAGCGCCTCGAAGCCGAAGGCGTCACTGTCAACGGAATTCATATCGACCTCGAGCGCTTCGGTCACGTCTTCAGGCACCGGGCCAGTTAGGAGATTCGGTAGACGTACGCGTCTTCCACGAAACGATCACCAATCATTTGGCAACCGAGTCGCATCCCTTCGACGCTCTTGGTCTTGCCAAATAATCGGCGTAGCTCCCGGACAAACTTATCGCTGGTCGGTAAAATGAGGATTGGCGGAGTTTTCCTGGACTCGATTCCATCAGCGTCTAACGAA
>JANXLY010000207.1 GCA_025354885.1 Acidobacteriota bacterium
AGTTCGCTCGAAGAAAAGATGGTTGCAGTGGCGCGGAGCCGGCAGACCGAAGAGAAACTATTCGAAGTGCGGCGGCATCTCGAAACACAGCTCAAGCCCTATCGCGGCAAGATGAGTGCGCCCGAACTGATGCTGATCGAGCGAAAATTTCTGGATCAACGACTGCTTGAAGATTCGGCCCTGCCACGTTTGAGTTTGTTCTACCTGGGTTAGGAGAACTGCGGCCCTCAAGTTCTTGTAAGGTTGAATTATGAGATTTTTGCTGACCTTTTGCATGGCGCTGCTTGTAATGAACGCTCAGGATGAAAAATCAATCCGCCTGAATGCGGAGGCAAAATGGATTGACACAGGCCTGAAGCTGGAACGAGGGGATCGTTACAGCATCGCGGCCAGCGGTGAGATCATCCTGCGGGGGCAAAAAGGCGAAGCGCAGAAATCAGCACCGGCCGGAATGTCGCGCGGCTTTCGTGATTTGCTACGCGCGCTTCCATTGAACAGCTCCGGCCGGGGTGCCCTGATCGGCAGGATTGGAGACCGTGAAACTTCGCAGGCCTTTTTGGTTGGGTCGCAAAAGGAAGATCAGGTTGTAGCGGGTGGCAATTTGTTTCTCAATCTGAATCTCGGCTCGGGAGAGAAGGGCGAAGGCAGCTTTGTCGTGAAGGTGAATGTGACGCGGGCACCGGTTATGACGAAGGCGCCGAGCGCGCCGATTGTGGAATTGACACAGGCGCAGCTCGATTCATTGGCGACTCGGGTTGTGGATGCCGAGGGTAACGAAGGTGATCGGGTGAACTTCCTGATTGTGGGGAATGAGGCTGTGGTTACCGGGGCATTGAAGACGGCGGGCTGGGTGCAGGTGGACAAGGATTCGAAGAGCTCGGCGATCAACGCGATCCTGATGAGCATGTCGAAGCAGGCATATCTGACCATCCCGATGAGCCAACTGATGATGTTTGGGCGGAACCAGGATTATGGCTTTGCGCATGCCGTGCCTTTTGTAGTGGTTGCCCAGCGGCATCATTTTCGTATCTGGAAAGCACCGTTTCAAGTGAATGGGGTGGATGCGTGGGTAGGGGCGGGAACACACGATATCGGCTTTGAAAAAGACAAGCGCAACAACGGAGTTACGCACAAGATTGATCCGGAGACCGATAAGGAGAGGGACTATATCGGGGAGACGCTCGGAGAGAGCGGCCTGGTGGTGCAGAAAACTTACATGATGCACAAGACGCCGGTGAAGGAGGCCCGCACGGCCACTGGAGGAAGTTTTCGTTCTGACGGACGAACGCTGATTGTGTATCTCGAACAGCCCCGTAACGAGAATGCAGTTAGCTTTGCAAATCTGTTTTGCAGCGTGCTGGCAACCAATCCCGATGGTGGGGAGTGGGGCAAGTGCGGGGAATATCTGGAGACGGCAAGTGAGAAGAGCGTTACCCTGGCGCCCATGTCGCGAGACTATCGCGTAGTAGTGGTACCGGGGATTTTTTCGAGTTGCGCCTCCGATGCGCCGGCTTTTGATCGGGGGCGGGCTTATCTCAAAGAAAAGCAGGGAGTAGATTCGGCATTGCTCAACATCCCCAATAACTCAAGCGAAGACAACGGCAAAGCGATTGCGAAGTACTTGCGTGAGGAGTTTGTGAAGGATAAGCGGAAGTTCATTCTGATCGGCTATTCGAAAGGAACTCCGGATATCCAGACCGCTCTCGCGACAGAGCCGGATTTGAAAGAAATGGTTGCGGCTTTCGTCAGTTTGGCTGGCGCGAGTGGCGGATCACCAGTAGCGGATGCGATGCCGGAGCGCTTTAGCGGAATCCTGGGTAAGCTGAACGGTAGGGGTGGCTGCCAGGGAGATCTCAGTGACGGATTCAAGAGTTTGTCGATTGAGACGCGGCGGCAATTTTTGGCGAAATACCCCAAGTCTGTTGTGCCGACATTTTCACTGCCTGCCGTCGCAGATCAGAGCAAGGTGTCGAAAGCGATGATGCAGAGCTGGTCGATCATGAACGGCTTCTCCAGCCGTAATGATGCGCAGCTCGCGGAGTCTGATGCGATTGTGCCCGGGTCGATGGTATTGGGCGCTGCACGGAGCGACCACTTTGCGCTGGCCTTGCCGCTTGAGAACATGCAGGGTGGAGCTTTAAAGAGTTTTCTCGACAAGAACAGCTATCCGCGTGCGGCGCTGCTGGAGAGTGTGGTGCGATTTGCACTTGAGCAACTGAAAGCGCCTGCTCCCAAGGCTCTTGAGCCACAGAAGCAGGCGCCGATTAAGAACAAGTCGATTTTTCAGCCTTAAGAGGTCATCAACGAGGCAGCACCAAGAGTGGACTGGTGCCTGGACATGCGAGTGCGAAGCTCGAGACGGGCGCGGAGCAAACGGCTTTTGGCTGCGGCGATACTGATGCCGAGTTGAGCTGCTACATCTTCCATCGAGAGTTGTTGAACGTCACGCAGGATGAAGACTTTGCGGAGCAGTGGTGGAATCCGGTCGATTTCCTGATGAACTACTGTAGCGACTTCCGATTTGGCGAGGGTTTGTTCGGGGTTGAGACCTTCGTCACGCAATTCGAGGGTAACCGTATCTTCTCCAACTTGAACGTCGTCCATGTAAAAGAGCTTGGCGCGTTTGGCCTGGCGGAGACGCATGAGGCACTGGTTGACAACAATGCGGGTTAGCCAAGTTGAAAATTTTGCTTCACGGTTAAACTGGGAGAGGTGCTGAAAGGCCTTCCAACAGGCATTCTGCACTTCGTCTTCAGCGTCCGACTTGTCACGTAGGATTGACAGAGCCAGTTTGAGGCAGGAATTTTGATGCCGTTCGACGAGTTCTGCGAAAGCCGAGTCATTCCCGTTCTGAGCCATGTCGACGAGAGGTTCGTCCGGGCTGCCTTGGAAATCTTGCCGACTATTTTGAATCATGATAAAATTCTTGTAAGTCTCATCCATACTTCTCATGAACGAATATAGCAGTGATTCCGCCCCCATGCAAGACAATACTGAAACTGAATTAAGTGTACAGAAAATCGACGACACAATTGACAGCGATACTAAAGAAAAATCAATAATGGCTGAAAATTCTGAGACTACGATTCGGCGGGTTTTGTCGTCTTATGATTTGGGGAACAAGCTTCGTCAATTGAGGCTTAAGAAGAAAATTGCGCTGGTTGACTTGGGGAAGCACACGGGGCTTTCGGCCTCGAT
>JANXLY010000247.1 GCA_025354885.1 Acidobacteriota bacterium
GTCGATCGAATCGAAGCTCCGGAAAGTGTTCTTCGGGTTGTGCTTGGACAACACCTTTGTGATAGCAGCCGTCAACGTCGTCTTGCCGTGGTCGATGTGTCCAATCGTTCCCACGTTTACGTGTGGCTTACTACGGTCAAACTTTTCTTTTGCCATTTTCCGTTGCTCCTGTTAGCGCTGAACAGCGCCCTTCGTTTTTGCAATAATCTCATCTGCCAAGTTTTTCGGCAGATCTTCGTACTTGCCGAAGTGCATCGTGAACGCCCCGCGGCCCTGGGTTTTCGACCGGAGATCGGTCGCATAACCAAACATTTCCGACAAGGGCACCATCGCATTGATGATCGTGGTCGACCCGAGTCGCTCGGTTCCAACCAACTGCCCACGACGGCTAATCAAGTCGCCGTTCACCGGGCCCATGTATTCATCCGGCACCACAACTTCAATCTTCATCACCGGTTCCATCAACACCGGCTTTGCCTTTTTCACAGCATCCTGAAGCGCCAGCGATCCGGCAATCTTGAATGCCATTTCGCTCGAGTCCACTTCGTGGTAGCTGCCTTCATAAACGATTACTTTGATGTCCGACATCGGGAAGCCGGCAATGATTCCCATTTCAAGACGCTCAGCCACACCCTTTTGAATTGCCGGGATGTATTCCTTGGGAATCGAACCACCGGTAACTTCGCTGACGAACAGATATCCGCCACCGGTATCGAGGGGTTCAATGCGAAGTTTGCAATGGCCATATTGTCCACGGCCACCGGTCTGCTTGGAGTATTTTTCTTCGCCGTAAGCGGTCTGGCGAATCGACTCGCGGTAAGCAACTTGCGGTTTGCCTACATTCGCTTCGACGTTGAATTCGCGGCGCATGCGGTCGACGATAATTTCGAGGTGCAACTCGCCCATTCCGGCCAGAATCGTCTGGTTCGTTTCGGGGTCAGTGTTCACACGCAGCGTAGGATCTTCCTGGACGAGCTTGGCAATCGCCATACCCATACGCTCCTGGTCGGTCTTGGTTTTCGGCTCGATGGCGAGCTGAATTACCGGTGCCGGGAAGTCAATGGATTCGAGGATGACAGGCTTGTCGGGATCGCAGATTGTGTCGCCCGTGATTACGGACTTCAGACCAACGGCGGCGCAGATATCGCCAGCCAGGATGTCCTGAATTTCTTCACGCTTATTGGCGTGCATTTTGACGAGACGGCCGATACGTTCGGTCTTGTTTTTCGACACGTTCATGACGTGGTCGCCGGAGTTCAGCTTGCCGGAGTAAACACGGATGAAGCTCAACTGGCCCACGAACGGGTCGGTCATGATCTTGAATACGAGGGCAGAGAATGGCTCGCTGTCATCAGCCTTGCGAAGTACTTCGCGGTCGCGATGATCAAAGTCGACACCCATCATCGGAGGAACATCGAGAGGCGACGGGAGATAGTCGACTACAGCGTCGAGCATATTCTGAACGCCCTTGTTCTTGAAGGCAGAACCGAGCACAACCGGGAAGAAGGCCTGAGCGAGAGTGGCCTTGCGAATACCGGCCTTCAGTTCGGGCAGCGTGGGCTCTACTCCGTTGAGGTACTTTTCCATCAACGCGTCGTCAGTTTCCGAGACGGCCTCAATCAGGAGAGCGCGGTACTGAAGGGCAGATTCCATCAACTCTTCAGGAATATCGATGTCGTCGAATTTGGCTCCGAGGGTTTCTTCCTGCCAAATACGGGCCTTCATCGTTACGAGGTCGACAATGCCCTTGAAGTGATCTTCTGCGCCAACCGGGATTTGAATTACAACTGGGCGGCATCCGAGGCGATCCACCATCGTTTTGACAGAATAATGAAAGTCGGCCCCGATGCGGTCCATTTTGTTGACGAAGCAGATGCGGGGCACCTTGTACTTGTCAGCCTGACGCCACACGGTTTCGGTCTGCGGTTGAACACCAGCCACAGCGTCGAATACTGCTACTGCACCATCGAGCACCCGGAGACTGCGCTCGACTTCAGCGGTGAAGTCGACGTGCCCGGGGGTGTCGATGATATTGATCTGGATACCTTCCCAAGTGCAGGTGGTAGCAGCGGAGGTAATCGTAATACCGCGCTCCTGCTCTTGCGCCATCCAGTCCATGGTGGCGGTGCCGTCGTGCACTTCGCCGATCTTGTAGGATCGGCCAGTGTAATAGAGGATGCGTTCCGTAGTCGTGGTTTTACCAGCATCAATGTGGGCCATGATGCCGATATTTCGCATTTTCTCTAACGGTACGGTACGAGGCATAGAAGTCTTGAAATTCCCTTAAATTAACTACCAGCGATAATGAGCGAAAGCCTTGTTGGCTTCGGCCATTCGATGGACGTCGTCTTTCTTTTTGATCGCGCCACCACGAAGGTTGGCTGCGTCGTTTAATTCGTTGGCCAGTTTGTCGACCATTCCCTTTTCAGCACGTCCACGAGCGTTGGCTAGAATCCAGCGGATCGCGAGACTGGTGCGGCGGGTTTGCGGCACTTCGATTGGCACCTGGTAATTGGCGCCACCGACACGACGGGTCTTGACTTCAAGCAAAGGCCTGCAGTTTTCGACGGCCTTCTTGAACATCTTGAGGGCATCGTCTTGCGACCGCTCTCCCAAAATTGTCAAGGAAGAATAGAAGATCCTCTGAGCGGTGTTCTTCTTGCCATCCCACATCATGCTGTTGATGAACTTGGTCGCAAGGGTCGAATTGTAAATCGGATCGGCCCCTACTTCGCGTATTTCAGCTCTACGACGTCTTGCCATAATGAATCCTCAATAGCCCCTTAAGACTTAGGCCGCTTGGCCCCGTATTTGGAGCGGCTCTGCTTACGATTTTGCACGCCACCGGTATCGAGCGTGCCGCGAACGACGTGGTAACGGACACCAGGAAGGTCCTTTACACGGCCGCCGCGAATGAGCACAATCGAGTGCTCCTGCAGGTTATGACCTTCACCGGGGATATAGGTTGTTACTTCGATGCCGTTGGTCAAACGGACGCGAGCAACCTTCCGGAGGGCCGAATTCGGCTTCTTGGGCGTGGTCGTGTAAACACGAGTACAGACGCCACGACGCTGCGGACACGCCTGCAAGGCCGGGCTAGCGGTCTTGTAATTAATAGGCGTGCGACCCTTGCGCACGAGTTGATTGAACGTTGGCACGAAAAGTTACCCTCTCAACATTTTGGCGTCCAAACGCAAAAGCGCTTGAACGCGACAAATTATTAAACTATTTACAACAAATGGGCGTATGCAAGTGCAAACTGACGACTTGCGGTTTGAAGGTTCTGGACTAGCCCATGCCGGATTACGTCGCGAAGCTTTACAGCCTGTACGTTCCAGTAGCGGGGCCGGCTCCGGCCGGTCGCTCCATAAGCTTTCTCTACGGTAGAGTCGGCAGGAGACGGGTAGCTCGAGAGCAGAAGCACTACTCGCCAAACTTAACCAGAATAACCTTAACTTAACGCCGTTGTCAAACAGTAGACGCCGAAATGTGGAAAAGTCACTAAATTTTTGCCCTTTGCCTTCAGCAGCAGCAGCAAGGAAGTGGGTTGGTTGTCGGTTCAGCTTCCGGAAGGGCCTCACTGAGTGTGGGTGGGCTTTGGGGGGCGTTTCCATGGGGGGCCGGCTATTTTGTTTTGTTACCAGCATGTCTGAGTGGCTCCTAAGCGGCTCGCTGCAAAGGATTTAATGCGGAATTGGTTTCGATCCTCATTTTTCGATCCTGGCAGGATTCGAGTCGGCGGAGGGTGCGCTGGAAGAGGTTGCAGAGACGGATCTCATGGGCTTCCTGGCGGGAGAAGGAAGGCTTTTCGTCTTCGAGTTTTTCGAAGGCGCGAAGGGTGAGTTGGGCAGAGTTGCGCTGTTCTGCTGATTCGACTGGATTGGGATCGGGTGTGGTGGAGACGGCGTCGATGGCCTTATCGATGCGGAGCTGGATGAGCTCGCTGATGCGGTTGCGACGCCAGGCGGCGGAGATGAGTTGTTTGAGGAGTTCGAGCTCGGAGGCAGTGGTGGGCTCGAATTCGTCGATGTAGGCTTTGGAGAAATTTTCGAAGATGTCGGCATTTTCGGTTTTGATGATGAAGTTGTGGCTGTAGAGGCCGTGACGGAGAGCGTTGAGACTGGATTTGAATTTGCCTTCGTTGGTCTTTGGGCCGGTGCACTTTTGTGCGTTGCGGCGGTTAGCGGCGATTTGCTTTTCGGTAGCCATGGTTGATGTTCGTCCTTGTTGTGTGTGTTGTTCGGTGT
>JANXLY010000254.1 GCA_025354885.1 Acidobacteriota bacterium
GTGAAGCCGCTCCAAGAGTTGGCGGGTGGTCGCGAAGTTATAAATCGCTTTGGCGAGAAAGGCCGTCACCAGCGCTCGCCGATCATCCTGCGGCCGACCGAGAAACTGTTTGTGGATGAAGCGATGCAGTTGCGTCATCGCTATTGCCTTGCTGAGCAATTGCGCGGGCTTGCTCCACTCGCCCACCTCGCGCTCGAGGCGCGGAAACAACTCCATCTGAAACAACTGCGAGAATTGCATCAGAACCGCGTGAGCAGTATCCTTCCTTAGGGCCATCTCCCTAGTGCTTGGATTTTGTTTGGCGACTAGATCTTAAGTCACCCATAGCCCTAACTTCAATCCCTGAAAGTGGTTCTCCCTTTTTTTGTTGCGCTTGGGCGAAGCTTACTTTTGCAAGTGGCTCCTGTGATCGCGATTTGGGGGAACGTCGATTCGGCACCTAACCGAGTCAGCGGCCCAATTCATTGGCAAAAACTGGGCAGTTTGCTGTGATCGATGTTGTTAAATGGCCCGGAACCAAAACTGACCGAATGACTCACGCGGCTTCGAGGTCGAAACGCACGCGACATCCCAGCGCGGTTGCAATGTTCACAAGAGCGTCGAGTGAGAATCGGGATACTCGGCCGCGGAGCAAATCGTTAATCCGGGGCTGAGTGACGCCGCAGCGGCTGGCGGCCTCGGCCTGCGTCCAGCCATGCAGTTTCACTCGTGCTGCGATCTTTTGCATCAGTTCCGCGCGTGATCTCAGGTTTGCCGCCTGCTCCTGGGTATCCCCGATCGCGTCCCAAACACTTGCGTACAACTCCACCTTGCTCATATTTTTCTTCCCTTCAGCTTCCCGAATCGTTGCCTTGCAATTTCCAGATCGTTCTTCGACGTTGCCTGTGTTTTTTTCTGAAATGCGTGCAGGACGTAGACCGCCTCAACCCGCCGCGCCACATAGATCACGCGGTAGGTGCCGCTTGGTTCTGAAACGCGAATCTCTTCTACACCTTTGCCAATACCAGGCATCGGCTTGAAATCGTCAGGCTGATCGCCTCGTTGAACTTTGTCGAGTTGGTAGCCCACATCATGTCGAGCGTCCTCGGGAAAATCTCGTATGGATTTCAACGAATCGCCGAGGAAGCACACGGGTCGCACAATTTCGATTATATCCAACTGGATATAAAACACAAGACTGTATGATCGCGCGGGTGCGCTGATCGCTGCCGGGCATGCCGTTGATCCGGCTTTGTACTGCAGGCCGTCAACTTCCGGATTTGCCTTGAGCGGGCAGATTGGAGGAGTTCCTAATGATCTTCTACACCGATAACGATTAGGTGAGCTCCTGCGGTGGGCTAGTAGCGTTCGGTTTTTTCACTGAGTTAGGGAGCGAAAATAAGATTGAGATGTCTGTGACGCAATTTGCGGGAGCGCCAATTAGAGAGGTGGGAACCGTTGCGACCGAGCGAAAAGCTAACCACTCTGCCGTTATGACTGTCCACTACTTCTGAGGAACCAGGAAGCGTATGGCGCGGGTGTAGACTGATGAGCGTGACGACGAGAAGAATAGACGGACTGGGGCAAAATCGTGAAGGTCCGTGACCTGTTGAAGATGCTCCGGAACGATGGCTGGTTTCTGAGGAATCAGGAAGGCAGTCATCGTCAATTCATCCATCCCGTCAAGCCGGGAAAGGTTACGATCGCTGGGCACGAATCCGACGAGATGCCGCCAAAAACGATGAAGTCTATAATGAAGCAAGCAGGCATTCCATGAACAAATTTCCGGTCCTTTTCGAAAAGTCTTCCACCGGCTACGGCGCGTATGCACCTGATCTGCCTGGTTGCGTAGCCACTGGCCGCACGCTGGAAGAGACCAGGGCGCGAATGGCGAAGGCGATGGAAATGCACCTCCATTCGATGCGCGAAGACGGAGATACGATTCCCGAGCCCTCGCACTTCGAGCTGTTGGAAGCGGTGTAAGCGCATCGTTGTCTTACTTGGATCGGATGCAGTCAGCGGAGTGGTTTGACGGCTAAGCAGAAGTACACCTGGGCGAAGGATTTATGGTCGGGATGCGTCAAGCATTGTAGAAATTCTTCGCGCAGTTGAGCGTATTCAGCGCCCACGAAGTCCTGAAGTAGCTTCATGCTCGCGAGGCGTGTCTGCCATGCCTCAACCACGCTGGTGTCGGCGGGGCCGATGAACGAGAACTCGTGATCCTGAAGTGTTAGCGACTTAGACACGGAGAAGCCCGCTCGTTCCAAGTGGGCTTCGATTTTGCGCCCAGCCAGGAAGTCGTAGCGGCCGGCGGCGAGCGCTTCCTCACAATATGCTTTGAGCATCGACCTGGTGCGGGCTGACAAGGGTTCGTGTCCAAACAAGTCGTCAATTTCAGTCACGGCGATCCATCCGCCAGGCTTTAAGGATTGTGTCCATCGGGCGAGCGCGCTGGTAAAGTCAACGAAATATGCAGCAGTGAAACTGCACCAGATACCGTCTAGCGCCAAACCAAAATCGACTTGCGTTCTCAAGTCGACGGCGCGAAATTCGGCATTTGGGATTTTCCTTGAGCGGGCATATTGGAGGAGTTCCTCATTCCCATCGACGCCGACTACGTGAGCTCCTGCGGCGGACAGTTCCGAAGTCAAATCGCCTACGCCACAGCCCAGATCCAACACAGTTTGACCCTCGACCGGAGGGAGTGATTCCAGTGCGGTTTGCCAGTCCCGCCATTGAAACTGGCGTTTGTAGTTTGCTGCGAGTTGACTCAATCTGTCAACATCCTAGCTTGTTGCCAGGTGTCAGGCTTTTCGTCGCTTGAAGAGAGCCCAAAATGTGCCAAGCAGCGCACCGCCGAGCATGCCGGTGAGGGCGAAGACCGGGCGGTTCGGATAGATGGGGTCCGGGCGAGAGGCCGAGTCGAGCACGGTGAGGAGTGACGCGCCGTTCGCGGCTGCGTTCGTCGATCTGTAGTCTTCGATGATTTTGGAGCTCAAGTCGTCGGTGACGCGTTGGGCTGCGGCAGCGTCTTCGTAGGCGAAGCCGACGGTGAAGGCGGGCTTCGAAGCATCCTTTGCGGTAGTCGCGATTTTCACTGATACGCGCTTGCTCATCATTTCAATGACATCTTCGAGAGGCATGTGAGTGCGCTCGGATTCGAAGAGCTTGTGCTTGAGGAGGAGATAACTCAGACTCGAGCGTGAGAGCACTTTCCGAACAGACTGGTCGAGCGACTTCGCTTCCAAATTCGTTGCCTGCACCGTTGACTGGGAGATATAGAGGTCCGGGATACGCAAGGACACACCCCAAGCCAGCACCAATCCCACCAAGCCGAATATCGCCACCAATTTTTTCAGGTTCGGACCGTACTGAACTTGCATTGCCATTGCTCCTTTCCACACATCCCAAACTGCAGCCCAGCCGAGCGCAGGCATGTCTTCGACCGTCGCTTCGAATTCTTCGCCATAGCGTTTGCGCCAGGTAGCCGGATAGCAGTTCGCGGCCCACTTGATGAGGTGGCGCGTCATGCGAGCCCCAACCTTTCGCGGCCAGTTGAGACAACGCTGCCGATCGAATCGAGTTGTTCAGCGAGGTGTCGCCGTCCGGCTGCGGTGAGCGTGTAGGGTTGGCGGCGGTCGGAAGCTTTTGTGGGCCGGATCCAACCGCGTTCTTCCAGACGGGTGATTGCGCCGTAGAGGGTGCCTGGCCCGAGCGAGACGCCGGCGAAGAGTTTGATGTCTTCCATCATTGCGTAGCCGTGTTTGTCGCCTTCGGCGAGGCTGGCGAGGATCAGGATGCTGGGGTCGGTCATTGTTACGTACTGCGATATATCGTGTCACGTAATAGAGAGATTGTCAAGAGCAGGCACTTCGCTGGGGAGGCAAATGTGGCGGGACTCTAACGGATCATTTGGGGAGAAGGGTGGTCCAGTCGGTGAGGACTTGGGCTTCGCGGGCCAGGCGGTCTGGGTCGGCGGCGAAGGTGTCCGGGAGGACTTTGATCGCGACTTCGCGCTTGAGCTTGGTATCGGTGGCTCGGTAGACGGCACCCATGCCGCCTTCGCCTAGTTTGGCTGTGATTTTTTAGTGGGCTATGGGTTCGCCGAGCATGGTTGCAGGTAAGGACGATGGCAACAGAAGGTGTACCTGTCTATTGATCCCGGTGCTGTGCCAGCAGTCCTTCGATCATTTCTTTGCGATAGCGGAAGTTCGTTTGCTTCAGCCGTTCGACGACCTGCGGAAGATCGATTAGATGCCGTTGGGCGGCGAGGTCCAGGATTCCAATGGTGCCGGTGACCTCGATCCCCTTGCTGACGGCGGCGGCAGAACCTCTGCGCTCGTCGATGAGAATGAGATCTGCCTTGAGCTTGATGCCAAGCGCAATGGCGGCGCGTTCGCCGGGATCAAGATTGCGCAGGGCTGGATCGTCAGTGTCGACAGCGTCAACTACGCTCAACCAAGCCGGGGGCGACTGGATCCAAGCCTGGACGGCTGGAGGTGCCGAAGGGTCAGAAAGTTCGCGGGCCACTTCAATCGGAATTGTGACGGTGGAGAATAAGTGGTGGAGAAGTTCGATGTGCCCAACCAGGACCAGGTACCGGATAGGGCTGGTGTCGGCTATGACAAGCAACATCGTTAGACACCCAGACGCTGAAGCCCGGCACGTTCACGCTCCAGATCCTCGGGCGCGTAATCGATCCACACTTCGTGAGCCTTGAGAAAGGTATCGATCTGATCGCTCGTGGTGAAGCCGAGCAAGCGCCTGAGGTCAGGCTTGTAAAGACGTCCCTGACGGTATTCTTCGGCAGCCAATGCTTCAAGAGCACGGCGGGAAAGATCGCCCCCGTCGGTGGTGAGGCGCTGGGCCATGTCGTCCGGAATTTCTACCGTCAGATTCATGAATGTCTGCTCCCTGCTTCACCTTAACAGTACCGAATCAGGGCGATGTTGTCACGGCGTCGAGAGTGGTTTGATCCGTCCCAGTTGCGGATGCTGCTTGCTACGGGATCAAGCGCGACCTGGAAAGCTTCGGGTGAAGGGGGAACCGACTGAGCGCTATTTGGGGAGGAGGGTGGTCCAGTCGGTGAGGATTTGGGGGTGGATCTCATCTGCTTTGTCCGTATCGATGAGGAGGAAGCGGTTGCCGTCTCGTGAGGCGGCCCCAATGCGTGCATTCAGACGGTCGGAGTATTGCCAGGGAAAGAGTAGCTCGCGTTGCCCGAGTTGGAAACCCGGCAGAATCGGGACAGCAAAAAGATTCTTGCCGATGGCGGCGAAGAGTGTTTTCCCGTCGTGGCTGAAAAAATGCGCTGAAGCGGGTTCGCCCATCCAAGACACGGTTTTCCCGGTGCCAGCGGTGAGGGGAAAAGGCAAAATTGAAATCGCATTTGAATTTGTGGTCGCCAGCATTTTGTGATCTGGAGATACGCTGACCACGGTAAGACCTCCTCGATGGACGATGCCTTGCGGCAAAGGTTCCAATTTGCGAGGCGAGGATTGCTGAGGGGAAATCTGAAAGATTTCGGGGTTAAAGGTTTCCCGCAACAAAAGAGTGCCATCCGGGGTGGCATGGAAGCAATTTGGCGGGAAAGACGAGTTGGACCTTGGCGCTTGCCAGACGATGTCCTGGCGAAACGAAGCGTCGAGAAAAATTGACGACCTGGAGCGAATCCGAAGTGCGTGTGGAGTAGTAAAGCGACTTGCCATCGGCAGCCCAACAGGGAGACCATTCCGGGGCAGAGGTGCTGGTAATTCTGTTGCCGGTGCCTGTTTTGGCATCGAAGATCCAGATGTGGGGTTCTGGTTCTTCCAGTTGCGCCACAATTTTCGATTCATCGGGTGAAAGGGCCAGCGCAAGGATCCTTCGATTTTCGGCGAGCCTTGAGATCAGGTTACCTCTTCGATCTACCCATGAGAGCCGCCAGATGGGTTGCCCGTTCATGCTGAAAAACCATGCGGCGACTCCTCCATCGGCGACAGAAAATTGACTGATCGCGTTACTGAAGCTAACCCGATCGAGAATCTTGATTGGAGTGGCTCTAAGCGCGCCTGTGTGTGGATTGACCGGGGCAGTCAGCACCTGTCTTGCGAACTCCTTTTCATCTTCACCAGCGACGTAGAAGATATGCCAGATGCCGGATCTGGGATGCCTGGCAAATTCGACCCTGTTCGCGGTGTTGAGAAGCAGCTCTATAGCGGAGGAAGCGGGGGCCGATCGCACAAGGCGCAATCCCTGGCCTTGGTCGAGCAGAAAGACGAAACTATCGCCTTCCGGGAGGAAGACTGGCTGTCGCGGTGGAGCCTCTGGTTTGAACTGCTGAGGGAGAACGCGAAGCTCGTTGGTTTTGAGTTGAAAAGTCTTGAGCTTGCCATCGGTTGCGACGAGAATGATTCCGTCGGCAGGTCCACCGCGCCATGATGCACCGGCGAAGTTTGTTACAGGCATCAAGTCTCGCGGATTGGAGTTGTCGAGAGAGAAGAGCTGCAAGCGTCCATTTGAGACGAAGCCAAAAGCAGTGGAGTCTTCGGCCCAGAATGGAGGCATCAATGCCGCCGTTGTGCCTGGAATCAAACGCGACTTGGCTTCACCGAGTTGGCGCAGCTTAATTCCGCCCGCTGCTCTACTTAAGAGCCATTTTCCATTCGGGCTCAAGCGCACTGAGAAGTCGGTGGAGTCCTCGTAAAACTGGAATAGAGGCGGAGTGGTTGGCGGGGTGCGCAGCCATAGGGTGGTTGTGGTGATCGCCAGCAGGATCGACGCTGCAAGGGCAAGCCAAAGAGTGGGTCGTGTGGTTGGTTGGGCGGGTTGCTTTTGATGGGGGTTGGCGAGGAAGTTTTCTATGGCGATGCGGGCTTCGCCGATGTCTTTCAGACGCTGCTTGAGGTTGCGGTCGAGGCAGCGTTGCAAGAGAGCCTGGATGGCGGCTGGGGCTTGGGGGATTGCGAAGTCGATGGGGTCCTTGAGGACCGAGGCGAGGGTGTGTGAGACGGTTTCGCCGTGGAAGAGTTTTTTGCCGGTGAGGAGTTCGTGGAGGACGACGCCGAAGGCCCAGATGTCGGCGCGTTTGTCGACGGTTTTGCCGGCGGCTTGCTCGGGAGACATGTAGCCGGCGGTGCCCATGATGAGGCCGGCCTGGGTGGCTCTGATCGTCATTGTGGGGGAGTCGGCGGAGGTTGCGGTGGCTGCTGAGTCGGTGGCTTTGGCCAGGCCGAAGTCGAGGACCTTGACTACGCCGTCGGGGGTGACTTTGATGTTGGCGGGTTTGAGGTCGCGGTGGATGATGCCTTTGTCGTGGGCTGCTTCTAAGCCTTCGGCGATTTGTCTGGCGATTTGCAAGGCTTCGTTGAGAGGGAGGGGGCCGGAGAGGTCATTGCCTTCGACCAGTTCCATGACGAGGGCTTTGTCTTCAACGCCGAAGATGGTGGCGATGTTGGGGTGGTTGAGGGAGGCGAGGACTTGCGCTTCGCGGGTGAAGCGGGCGAGGCGGTCGGGGTCGGCGGCGAAGGTGTCGGGTAGGACTTTGATGCGACTTCGCGGTTGAGCTTGGTATCGGTGGCGCGGTAGACGGCGCCCATGCCGCCTTCGCCTAGTTTGCCGGTGATTTTGTAATGACCGATGGATTCGCCGAGCATCTTCTCTTGTAGCGTCGATGGTAACAGGATTCCGCCAAGTGGGGTCCAGTTACGAGTCGTGCTCGAACAAGAATTTTGGGAGCTCGGATTGGCGGATGATGCTTAAGAGTGTGCCTCGCCGGACCGGATCGTGGAGCGGGATTGGGACCGTGATGGTGGTTGCTTGAGTACGCTTCTGCATGATGCGATGGCTGCCGCGCTGGCGTGCGGCAACGAATCCATGTTCTTCGAGAATTCGACAGATCTCGGAGCCTGAAAGCACACGAAGTTTACCCAACCGGTATCTCGACCTGAGTCACAAATACTTCGCTGTGAAACCGGCGGGAGACTTCCGAGGGGGAGGCTGTTTCGAAAAAGAGCGTGAGAGCTTCGATCAGGTTGGCGCGAGCTTCTTCGATCGTCATTCCCTGGCTGGCAATGTCGAGTTCCGGGCACAGGGCGACAAATCCATCGTCTTCGCGTTCAATGATTGCAGTCATTTTGCGGGCTAAGCTCATGGACTCAGTTTACACGGGCGGTTGTGGCTATTTGGGGAAGAGGGTGGTCCAGTCGGTGAGGACTTGGGGGTTGAGGATTTCCTCTTCGTCGGTTTCCAGCAGAAGGAGACGCTTGCCATCGCGAGAAGCGGCTCCCGCTGTGGCGCCACGTCTACCAGAAGTCAGCCAGGGACGAAGGACCTTTGGCTCTCCGAGGCTTCGGTCCAGCGAGAATGGGAAGGCTAGCAAGTTCCTATTGAGTTGCGCATATACCGTCCGGCCGTCCGGGCTGAAAAAAGGATAGGTAATCTTCTCAGCCCCGCGAAGGAAGCGCTTCATAGGCTCGCTTGTCGTGGGGTAGGCCTGAACGGCAAGTCCTCCCTCGCTAGAATTTCCCCAGGCGATGGAACGGCCATCGAGGGAGAGAGAGGCAACCCCCATTTGTTCCGTTAAATGTTCTAATTTTCTTGGCTCTGCTGCCTGAAGATCCAGGCGGCTTAGCGAGCCGATCCGGGTTTGGAGCAACAGGTAGCGACCCTCCGGTGAAACTCCCGAAACCAGCAAAAAGGTGATGTCCCTATTTTCTTGTGAGGGTTGCCAGATCAATTCCGGCTTTGTCGCGCTGTCGAGGAAATAGCGCATGATCGCTGGTCTGTTATCCCAAGAGGAAGTGTAAAAGAGGGATTTGCCATCCAGCGCCCATCTTGGGTTGGTTTCAAAAGCAGAGGTCGTTGAGATCCTTCCTCCCAACCCTGTTTTGCTGCCCAAGATCCAGATGTGCGAATCCGGATCATCCACTTGAGCAGCGATCCTGGATTCGTCCGGGGATAGCGCCATAGAAATGTAGTTGCGGTTTTCCGAGACTTTCGCGAGCAAAGTGCCGGTACTGTCTATCCAGACAAAGTGCCAAATGGGCAGATTGCCAAAATAGACCCAGGACAGAACTCCGCCGTCACCGACTGAAAATTGTCCGATTCGGACAGGAGGTGCATTCGTTGAAATCCCTTGAAGCAACTTCACGGGAGTTGAGATCAGCCTGCCTGATTTGGGATCGACTTGCGCGGTCTGCAAGATCCTACTACTGAGAAGTTCACTTTTGCCATCCAGGTAGAAGATATGCCACTTGCCTGTAGAAGGGTGCTTCGCAAAATTGACCCGCCATGAAGTGAGGAGCAAGGGGTCTATCGCTGAGGAATTGAGGGCTGAGCGAAACAGTTGTATGGCATTTTCGCGATTCTTAAGGAAGACGAAGCCGTCTCCCTCGGGGAGGAACACTGGCTCAAGGGGTGGCGAGTCTGCCTTGAAGTCATGGGTAAGGTCGCGGCTGGTTCCAGACCGCAAGTCAAAGGTTTTGAGTTTGCCGTTCGTGGCCAGCAAAATGGTGCCGTTGTCTCGTCCACCCCGCCACGATGCACCTCGGAAATCCTGCACCGCCATAAGATCTCTGGCAGGTGTGTCGTCGAGGGGGACGATGCGCAAGCGGTCTGCCGAGACGAAACCGATCGAAGAGGAATCTTGTGACCAGAAGGCCGAACTTCTTAGCGCACCCTCGGTGCCCCGGAGCTTCAGCCAATTGGGTTGATCCATGCGGCGCACCTGGAATTCACCATGGGCCAGTTTCAGCAACCATCTGCCATCTGGACTGACGAGAATCCAGCCGCCGGATCCCGAGAAGTTGAAATGACCGGTGCGGGTTACTGGTGGGGTGGATCGTGGCCACAGAACTGCGGCGACTAGAGCGAGAAGCAGGGTTGCGGCGACGGCGATCCAGAGAGTGGGTTTTGGGGCTTGATTTGCCGCTTCCTGCGGCTTGGGGTTAGCGAGGAAGTTTTCGATTGCGATGCGGGCTTCGCCGATGTCCTTGAGGCGGTGCTTGAGGTTGCGGTCGAGGCAGCGGGCCAGGAGGGCTTGGATTGGCTTCGGGGCTTGGGGGATTGCTAAGTCGATCGGATCCTTGAGGACAGAGGCGAGGGTGTGGGAGACGGTTTCGCCGTGGAAGAGTTTCTTGCCGGTGAGGAGTTCGTGGAGGACGACGCCGAAGGCCCAGATGTCGGCGCGCTTGTCGACGGTTTTGCCGGCGGCTTGTTCGGGAGACATGTAGCCGGCGGTGCCCATGATGAGGCCGGCCTGGGTGGCTCTGATCGTCATGGTGGGGGAGTCGGCGGAGGTTGCGGTGGCTGCTGAGTCGGTGGCTTTGGCTAAGCCGAAGTCGAGGAGCTTTACTACGCCGTCGGGGGTGACTTTGATGTTGGCGGGCTTGAGGTCGCGGTGGATGATGCCTTTGTCGTGGGCGGCCTCAAGGCCTTCGGCGATTTGTTTTGCGATGTTTCAGGCTTCAGTTAGGGGGAGGGGGCCCGCAAGGTCGCTGCCTTCGACGAGTTCCATGACGAGGGCTTTGTCTTCGACGCCGAAGATGGTGGCGATGTTGGGGTGGTTGAGGGAAGCGAGGACCTGGGCTTCACGGGTGAAGCGGGCGAGACGGTCTGGATCTGCGGCGAAGGTGTCTGGGAGTACTTTGATCGCGACTTCGCGGTTGAGCTTGGTGTCGGTGGCGCGATAGACGGCGCCCATGCCGTCTTCGCCTAGCTTGCCGGTGATTTTGTAGTGCCCAATTGATTCGCCAATCATTTTTGTTGCAGCGCAAATGGTAGCAAATGGCTGGAGGCGGAATAGCGTGGCCCTTCGCGGCCTATCCATAGCTCTGTGTGGGCGATGCTCGCGGCTCTGAGTTCGGCGAGAGAAGCCAGCTCGGGGTCGATTCGATAGGCATCGAAGGCTTCCTTTGAAGGGAAGCACAAGACGTGTATTTCGCGCTGTTCGTTTGAGGAGGAAGCTTCGAGGGTTATGGTTCGCTCGATCACGGCACCAAAACGAGTCAGGATGCGGGCGGCCTGCAATTCGAATTCGTGAAAATGATCCGTGGCACCAGGCCGGATGGTTAGAAGTGCCACAACTATTAGTGGTTCGCTATTGGTCACAGTTGAGTCCCTTTCGCCAATTTCGAAACGTATCATGAATTCATGGCTGTTCGCTTTCTCGAAGAATTGTTGGCTGTATTGACGCGCACTCCGGCGACTCTGGATGCGCTGTTGCGCGGCTTGCCGGAGGAGTGGACTGCGGCCACGGAGGGCCCTGGCACTTGGAGCCCTTATGTCGTCATTGGGCATCTGATTCACGGAGAGAAGGCAGACTGGATGCCTCGCGTGAAGATGATCCTAGAGCAGGGCACGAGTAGAGCTTTTGACAGTTTTGATCGCGAGGCTCAGTTTGTGGAGAGTAAGGGGAAATCACTCCCTGCGCTGCTGGATGAATTTGCCGCGCTGCGTAGCGAGAATCTGGCGCAATTGCGTGAGTTGAATTTGCAGCCGGAACAACTGGAATTGCAGGGGACGCATCCGGCGTTTGGCAGAGTTAGTTTGCGGCAGTTGCTGGCGACCTGGACGGCGCATGACCTTGGGCACATCGTGCAGGTGAGTCGGGTGATGGCGCGGCGGTATCAGGAGGAAGTGGGTCCGTGGGCCGCGTATCTTTCTGTGATGAAGCCTTAGAGATGGAGGGAGGCCTGGACCTGGCTTTGGCTCTGTTTTTTCATCGAGTGTTTCATCGAGGAGATGGCGTGATGACGATGATTCAGGCGTTCGACAATCGCCAGCCGTGTTGGATCGCCCTGAGCGTGGAAAATCCTTATTGCTCGAAACGTGTGCTCCATCCGGTCGCGGATCCGGCGACCGTCGGAGGCTTATAAGAAGGCGGGATGGTGAATGGTGCCCTCCTATTGCAAGTGTTGCGAACAGAAACTATGCAAGGTGGACTTTTGGCGGGTTGTGATTGCAACGAACGCTTCTACAGGTGACGGCAATTTTAGGAAGTTGCGCCGATGCGGCTTTCTGTTGCCACTGCAGACCAAGGAGATTCACAAAACATGAAACGAAGCATCAGCATGCTCGCCGCTATTGCGGCACTTGCACAGTTACTGACAGCCCAAGCGGCCGACCAGACGCCACCGACCTATCTGGCGGTGAGCACTTACCACGTTCCTGACGCGACGCGGGCCCCCTATGAAGCGTGGCTGAAGGACAAGATGCGCCGCTTCGTGGAGGCGGTGATGAAGGAAGATCCGAGTGTCCTGGGTTTCACCGTTAGCCGTGTGATCTATGGAGGCGTGAAAGAGCCAGAGGCAAATTATTACGTCAGTTATGCAACACAAGGAATCCCCAAGAACCGTAGCGAAGTTCAAAACAAGGTGGCGAAGCAACTGTTTGGCAAGTCATATGCGGAATTGTTGAAAGAAGCAGATCCCCTGCGTCAGCGGCTCGGGCAGACGCTCAACCGCCGATGGGTAGGAACTCCGCCGACTGCGGTGGAGGGAGATATCCTGCGGATCGACTACAAGAAGGTGACGCCGGGGCGCATGGGAGACTATCTTCAGCTTGAACGGGATTATGCACGGCTTCGCGAAGCTCAGGTCAAGGCAGGCAAGATGAAGGCCTGGAGTATGTCGAGCCTGGTGCTGCCAGCGGGCACAGAGCGCGAATATGATGCCTACACGAGCCATACGGCCAAGGACCTTGAGCAATCCCTGGGCTGGAATCAAGGAAGCCAGGAAATCGCGGGCCAACTTAGCCCGCCTTTCAATCAGACTGGCTTAGTGATGCGCACCAACGATATCAGCAAAACCGTTCGCGGGGAGACCCGAGTAGTGGTGATGGTGGTACGTCGGCCGTAGATGTCAGAGTGATTGAGCCTGGGCGTCTTTAGCGGTAAAAAGGTGCCCAGGTGATCCAGCGTGGGCCGTAGTGGGGGGCGGGCTGGTTGAGTTCGAGAGCGCCGAGGTCGGGGGCTTTGCCGGTGAAGTTGTCGTTGATCGTGGGCAGGAGCTGACCGGCGTCGATCGCTTTGGAGTTTGCCTTGAGACGAAAGTTGAGATCCATCGCATGGTAGACGCGGTAGCGCTGGGCGGGGTCTGAAGGGGCAAGGTTTTCGAAGATGTCGAAATCGAGTTCGATGCCGTGAGCTTCCTGGCCGGTTGCTTTCTGGAATTCAGCAAGGGTGGCGAAGCTCTGCCAGTCTGCGCCGGGGGCGAGCCAGTTGTATTGCTTGGTGACCTTGCGATTAGGACGGAAGCCGTTGTAGTCGCTGCTGAAGTTTGTGGTTGCGTTGGCCCAGGTCATGACGCCGCGGCCTGGGGTGTCGCGACTGAGGAAGAGGTTGTTGCGGAAGTGGGCGTTTGAGTAAGGACCACGGGCGGTTTGTTCGCTAATCATTGTGTTGTGATAGGCGACGATGCCGGCGGGCACGGCGCTCAGTTTGAAGGCGTCGCCGCCGGGGACGTGATAGAGAGTGTTGCGGATGAAGTAGACTGGACCGCCGAACATGGGTTGAGCACTGTAGCCGTTGTGGGCGGCGTTGACGCCCCGGTTTTGAAAAACGCGGATGTTGTGCGCGCCGCCGTCGGATTCGATGAAGTCGTCGTTGGTGAGGTGGATGTCGTTGTTGTAGATGTCGATCGAGGAGGCGCGGCGTTCGGGATCGGAGTCTGGGGGACCGTAGGTGGAGATGCAGATGGCGTCGTGGAAATAGGCGATGGCGTTGTGAGCAAGGATGTGGCCCGGGCCGTAGACTTTGATGGCGAAGAAGCTGCGGAGCTGGTGAGAAGGATAGATGCCGGCGGCGCGTGAGCCGACCTGATTCCAACCGATGAGGCGCATCTGGTCTTCGCGCCCGAGGAAGAGATTGTCGGAGATGAAGAAGTCGCGGGAGTCTGCGTTTTCAGTCCAGACGCCGACGCCGATGTCTTCGAAGCGGCAATTGCGGACGGTGAGGGCGACTGCGCCCATGACTTCCTTTTCACCGGCGAAGAGGGCTACCTCGGTGTTGCGGAAGGTGAGGCCTTCGAAGATGTGGTGGTGGGTGGCGATGACGTCGAAGAGTTTGTGATTGCCAGCGCCGTCGAAGATCGCTTCGCCATCGCCGG
>JANXLY010000269.1 GCA_025354885.1 Acidobacteriota bacterium
CATGCCAGACTCTCTCCCGGACCTGGAATCCCGCCGTGCGGATCTGCTCGGCTCCCTTTCCTCGCTTGGCGATTTGCGCCCTGGTTCCATCGTGGGTGCGATTCGCCGTTGCGGCAAACCCACTTGTCATTGCGCGCAACCGGATGATCCCGGACATGGACCCAGCCTGCGCCTGACTCATAAGCGCAACGGGAAGACAATCACCGAGGCCCTCTCGACACCGGCGGCGGTGCGCAAAGCAGAGCGGGAGGTGGCCGAGTTTCGTAAGTTTCAGGAGTTTGGTCACGAGTTCGTCGAAGTGAATGAGCAGATATGCCGGTTGCGGCCAATCGCGGACGCCGCGGCGGCAACACAGGAAAAAAAACGGCGGACGCGATCCAAAAGGAGATCAGGCGGGAAGTAGACCAATTGTTGCGCGTCGTCTTCCATAGCCGCCGCAAAACGGGCCTTGTCGATCTGGAAGCCATCGAGATGGCGGTGCGCTCGGCCATGCACCGGGCCGGTGCGGCAGCGCTGACCGAACTGCTCCAATTCCCCGCGCCCGCCGCCGATCAGAGAACCGTAGCCTGTTCCTGCGGCCAGCAGGCGCAATACCGAGAATTGCGTGCCAAGACGCTGCTCACCGCCGTGGGGGAGGTGGACGTATCGCGTCCCTACTATCTGTGCCCGCACTGCCATAACGGTCAGTTCCCGGTCGATAGCGAACTCGATGTGGAGAACACTGCCGTGTCTCCCGGCGTGCGGCGGATGTTGGCGGCGGTGGGCCAGGACGCGCCCTTCGATCACGGGCGCCGGCAGATGAAATTACTCGCCGATCTGGAGGTGACGGCCAAAGCCGTGGAGCGGACAGCGGAGGGGATCGGAGTCGATATCGCCGCCCGTCAGCGGGAGGAGATACAACGCGCAACGCAGGGAGAACTGCCGCCGGTTCCGAGCGGACCGCCGATACCGATTCTGTATGCGCAGTTGGACGGGACCGGATTGTCAGTAGTGAAAAAGGAAACCGAGGGCCGGAAGGGCAAGACGGAAGGGCAACCGGCGCATACGCGGGAGGCCAAGTTGGGAGCGGTATTCACGCAAACGACATGGGATGACGAAGGCTACGCCATCCGCGACCCCGATTCGACCACTTACACCGGCGCCATTGAGACCGCCGAGGAGTTTGGAAACCGCATTTATGTGGAAGCCTGGAATCGCGGTTGGAGCCGCGCCGAAAAAAAGGTCGTCATCGGCGATGGCGCCGAATGGATCTGGAATATTGCCGCGCAACACTTCCCCGGCGCGATTCAAATTGTCGATCTGTTTCACGCCCGCCAACACTTGTGGGAACTCGCGCGCAAACTCTACCCCAACCAGGAAGCCGAGCAGAAACGCTGGATGACGATTCACCAGGAGATCTTGGATGACGGCCGGATCGAAGAACTGGTGGCCGCGCTCCGTTCGATCGACTCCTCGCATCCGGAGTTGACCGAAAAGATCGGCAAAGAGGCCGCTTACTTTGAAAACCACACCGAGCGTATGCGCTACCCCGAGTTCCACCGCCAACACCTGTTCGTTGGATCGGGAGTTATCGAGGCAGGCTGCAAAACCGTAATCGGTTCCCGCTGCAAGCAATCCGGGATGTTTTGGACGCTGCGCGGAGCCAACGCCATCCTCGCCCTGCGCTGTTGCCACATCAACGGCCAATTTGAAGATTACTGGGAGAATCGCGCGGCGTGACTTTCACTTTCATGTCGCGCACCCTCTATCAGAAAGGCTTGCGAAGCACCCAAGTGGTCATCGATCTTTGGTTCTGGACGACTGTGGTTTTTAAGGGATCGGCCCATTCGGCGTTGAACTCGGTGGCGAATTGCTGGAGCAGTAATTCATCGACAAGATAGCGCTCTGAACCATCTGGCAGGAGGAATCGACGCCCTTCGATCTGGTGGATCTGGTGTTCGATGCCTATCGAAGATGCGAGACGGCAGAAGAAGAGACCACCAGGAGAGAGAACTCTCCAGGAGGCACGCAGCAGGGTGGCGAAGTGAGCGTCGTTGCGGGCGAAATGGAGGACTGCGCTACTCAGAACCAGTACGGCGAATGAATCCGGGAACGACATTGCCTCGATCAACTCACAGTGGAAATTGGTTGCGGGCAGATGCGGAGCGAGGATTGCAGCGAGCTGCCGAGTGTTGGATGCAGCGTAAGGGTCAACATCGACAGCAAAGACCTCGAAGCCCTGTTGCAGGAAGTAAACAAGATTGCGCCCGCCACCGCAGCCGACGTCGAGAATGCGCATGCCGGGCGTGATGCGACCACGGAGGATCTGGTCAAAGAGATAAATATCGATCTGACCGAATTGCTCTATCAGGCTGGACGCGCTCATCTATCGATGTTATTTCTTTGGCTTCCAGAAGTCCGGATCAGAGCCTGCGAATTCGCTCGAAACCGAGCTGATGCGCGGATCGATTCGGAAGAGCAGATTTTCGTGGCTGATCTCGGATTGGAGCGCGGCGTTATTGCTGGCCCTTGCTGAAGGTGAGCCTGTGGAACGGAGGTAGGCAGCCGCAGATCGGTTGACGCCATCGTCGAGAAGCTTGAGTGATACGAGCGGCGAGAAGACGAGAAAGGTGCCGGAAGGGGCACCGGAAATAACCTGGTAGACCATGTCGGGGCGGTCGATGTTGATACTGTCCAACGCCGCTTTTCGCGCGCGAAGCAACTCGGCGAATTCCATCTCGGAACCACTTGCAATGCGATAGATCGAAACCTGCATATAACGCGACTTGCGGAGCGCTTCGAGGGCTTCTCCGGGTCTGTAGCTCCACCATTGACGGTGGAAGGCGATGAGGGTTCTGGACTGGTCTCCGCGTGTCTTTTCTCCAGGACGGAGTGCAAGCAAGTCGTTGTCAAACTGTTCGAGTCCGGCGAAGGATGAGTGCGTTTCAAGTTCCCAGGTATCGACGCTGCCGGTGATGGCAGTCATGCCGATGAGAAGAATGCCGACTGCTGCATCTCCACGGTGGGCGGGGAGGTCAAAGCCTGCTGAAGGTGTCTGGATGAGACGAATCAAAGGTGGGGGATGGACCAAAGTCTGCGCGGTGGCAAGAATGGGGAGGAAGCTCAACAACAAGGCGATTCTCATGGCTGCACACAATAGAGACGCAGCCGGAGGACGAAGCGTTGAATGAAATGAGTTTCCAAGCAGGTTGTTTGCTCTTGCGGGGTGCTGGACCAGACCGCTATCCTGAAACGAATCCACTTCACAATGGCGGAACACGAAGAAGACATTACGGGGTTGTTGCACCGCTTTCAGGAAGGCGATGAGGCAGCGCGGACGCTATTGGTGGAAACGGTCTACGCTGAACTGCGCTTGATCGCTGCCCGGCACATGAGCCGTGAGCGCGACGGCCATACATTGCAGGCGACGGCGCTTGTCAACGAGGCTTATCTGAAACTGGTTAACATCAAGTCCGCCCAGTGGCAGAACAGGGCTCATTTTTTCGCGGTTGCAGCAAGGATCATGCGACAGATTCTGGTGGATCATGCACGGCAGCATCGGGCCGGCAAACGCGGTGGAGGGGTTATCCTGCTGCCCTTGAACGAGGCTCTAGCATTTAGCCCAGAGGAGCCGGCAATGGTTTTGCAGTTGGATGAAGCTTTGACGCGCCTGTTGAAAGAAGATGAACAAGTGGGACGGGTAGTAGAACTTCGATTCTTTGGGGGGCTGTCTGTCGATGAGACGGCCGAAGTATTGAAGGTTCCGAAACGAACAGTGGAGCGGGAATGGACTTTCGGGCGTGCCTGGCTGAGGACGGAGTTGGGGCCCTCGCCGACTTTGCTGATGGATTGATTGCCTCAAGAGGAGGCAGCCGAGCAGATTCAGATGCGGACAAAGTCAGTTATACTCCAAAGCCTAAGCTGTTATCAATGGAGCAACAAGAAGGACTGAAGACGCCGTGAGCACTGAAGGATTTGCTCGACTGAAGTCGATCTTTTCGCGTGCTGTTGAACTGCGTTCGGATGGCGTTTCGGAGTTTCTCGATGAGGCATGCAAGGGGAATCAGGGTTTGCGGAACCAAGTTGAAGAGATGCTGCGGCAGGCATCGTCCCCGGACACAATGTTGCTTGGCGACGTGGCTACAGGCAGGCCGCTACATGCGTTAGCGCTGGGAACTATTCTGGCAAATCGCTTTCGTCTGATCCGCTTTATTGGCAAGGGTGGGATGGGCGAAGTTTATCTTGCCGAAGATCAGGAACTTTTAGGGAAAGTGGCGCTCAAGACCGTCCGTGGCGGGCTGCTCGACGCGAATGGTATGGCTCGATTTCGACGCGAGGTTCAACTATCGAGGCAGGTGACACACCCGAATATCTGTCGTGTTTTCGATTTGGGTAAAGAGACGATTGAGGGGCAGGAGTTTGTCTTTCTGACGATGGAGTATCTTGAGGGGCAAACGCTGGCGCAGCATCTGAATGCACATGGGAAGATCAGCCCGGAATTGGCGGCGCCACTGATCCGGCAATTGGCGGCTGGCCTCGATGCTCTGCATGCAAAGGGGATCATGCATCGGGACTTGAAGCCGGCCAATGTGATGCTGTCGGGCACTCATCTGAGCATCATGGATTTTGGATTGGCAAGAGCGTTTGAAGGCGAGGGGTCTGATGAACACCACACGCAGACCGGCACGGTTCTGGGGACACCAGGATACATGTCCCCCGAGCAATTGATGGGTGAGACGGCAACGGCGGCCAGCGATATTTACACGATGGGATTGCTGATCTTCGAAATGTTGACGGGGCTGAAGGCGTCTCTGGCTGATACGCTTTCTGTCGGTGAAACGGGATTGCCGCCGCAGTGGGAAGTGATAGTATTGCGCTGCATGGCGCGCGACAGGAAATCGCGACCGCAGAGCGCGCTGGATGCGCTTGAAACTCAGAGCGGACCCATTGCGCCTGTCCCAGTGAAGAGTGGCTGGAAGGGCTGGCAGCTTGTCTTGTTGGGATTGGTTTTGGCGATTGCTGCAGTTGTCCCGTTCGTAATTCGAGAGAGTACCGCGAAGCGTTTACGGGCTCCCAGCGCGAGTGTGAACGACAAGATCTTGCAGGCGCGTGAGCTATTAGTTCGCTACTACAAGCCCAAGAATGTGAGCGAGGCCATGGGGATTCTGGAGCAAGTAGCGAGAGAAAACCCGAATCTCGCGCTTGGCCATGCAGCGCTTGGAGCAGCGATTTACCGGCAGTTTACTGACACGAAGGACGTCAACCTGCTGGACCGGGCAAAAGCGGCCTGCGCACGAGCGATCCAGCTGGATCCTGAAATGGCAGCTCCGCACATAACACTCGGCCTTCTTTATATCGAAGCGGGTCGCCATGATCTTGCAGGATCGGAATTGAAGATCGCTCTGCAGCTCGATTCCCGTCAGCCGGAAGTGCATTTTGCGTTGGCGCAATTGTACCGGGCAGAAGGCCGAAGTTCCGAGAAGGCCGTGGAGATACAGAAGGCAATTGATCTGGCCCCAGACAACTGGAGTTATCACAACTGGCGGAGCGGAGAGTTACGCGATCAGGTCAAGTATACTGAGGCGCTTGCTGAGTTGCAGACGGCGGCAAGGCTGATGCCAGACAATCCTCTGACTTACAACAACCTTGGCGTTCTCTATGCGAGAATGCGTCAATTCGTGGAGGCCAGAAGCGCCTATGAGCAGTCCATAAAGTTGGAACCGAGAGCCAGAACCATTGGCAATCTGGCGTCCGTTTACTATATGGAAGAGCAGTATGGGAAGGCCGCCGAGACGCTGGAGAAGGCAATCCAGCTGGACTCGCAAAACTATCTGCTTTGGGCCAATTTTGCTGCAGCTCTTGATCATAGTGCGGCGGATCGCACCAGAGTGCGCGGGGCTTATCTGAAAGCAATCGAACTTGCTAATGCATTGGCAGCAAAGACGCCGAACAATGAAAAGTTATTGTCGGATCTGGCAAGTTATCAGGCTTTCGTGGGGAACCGGGAGCAAGCACTTTTGCGCATACGGCGCGCTGCGTTAATCAGCCCGGAAAACGCGAACGTGGCAAATCGGGCCGTTGAAGTTTACGAATTATTGAAAGATCGGAACGAGGCCCTCAAATGGGCAGAAAAGGCGCTCCAGCTTGGCTATTCGCTGGAATCGTTAAATACCAACCCTGAATTGGCGGGGCTTTGCGCCGATACACGCTTCAAAGACATAGCCAGAAAATACAAGGAGAAAACAAATGGGAAGTGATGAAGAAAGAAATCAACTTACGACAGATGAAGATAAGGGAACTGAGCCGGTCTCGTTTCCGATTGTAGATCCGCAGCCCGACACGAGAGCCACATCTGAGCCGGTCTCGTTTCCTATTGTGGATCCGGAGCCGGACACGAGAGCCGCAGATGAGCCAGTCTCGTTTCCAATTGTGGATCCAGAGCCCGACACGAGAGCCGCAGATGAGCCGGTCTCGTTTCCAATTGTGGATCCGGAGCCGGACAACTCGAAAGGCTAACTGGAATTCGACTTTGAACGCAACAACGACTGGGGCTGAACCACATGCCGGGATTCAGCCTCATGTTTATTTTAGGACTGAAGGGACTGGAAGATGAGTGAGAATCTGCTGAATTTGAACGGATTGAATTTCGAGACGGGGAGCTATCTGCACAGCCCGTTGAGTCCTTTGGAGATCCGGGCCCTGGCGACTGGGGAGGCGGTGGACCGTAAAGAACTGGAAGCGATGAAGGACTGGGTGGAGAGCCGAGCGCCTCATTTCGGAATGGTGCAGGGGCGGGATTACAAAAAGCTGGAAGAGACCGGTTGGGGCGTAATCTTTGCTCTTGAGCCGGAGCCAGGAGTGTATGAGGCGTTGCAGCCGCTGCTCAATTTACGCAAGGCGCAGGCGGCAGCCAAGGATGAAACACTTTACAAAGAATACAAAGGTACTGACGGATACTTACCCGAAGACACGAAGCAAATGTTTATCAAGAGGCATGGCGCCGGCGGTTCTGGGGTAGTCGACCCACGCAAAATTCCTTACTATCTACTCATAGTGGGGGATCCGGAGACCATTCCCTATCTGTTTCAGTACCAGATGGATGTTCAATATGGAGTGGGGCGAATCCATTTTGATAAGGTGGAAGACTATGCGAATTACGCAGCGAGTGTAGTGGCAGCCGAGACCGGCAAGATACGATTGCCGAAGAAGGCGGCCTTTTGGGGAGTAGCCAAGAACGAAGACACTAGCACGATGTTGAGTTCCAAGTATCTGGTAGATCCCTTGCAGAAGGCAGTGTCTGAAGATCAGAAAGACAAATGGGGCATTGAGAGCTTTTTGGGAGAGCATGCGACCAAGAAGAATCTGGGGAGCTTGCTGGGCGGCGTAGACACTCCTGCTTTTCTGTTCGGAGCAACCCACGGGATGGGCGGGACCAGTGGCTCGGAGCGGCAGTATTCCACACAGGGGGCGCTCATCTGCCAGGACTGGCCCGGGCCTAAATGGGAAGGGCCTTTGCGGCCCTATTATTATGCAGCTGAGGATTTGGGGTCTGAGGCGAAGCTTGGAGGAACGATTGCCATGTTCTTTGCCTGCTATGGCGCGGGAACGCCGAAGTTCAATGAGTTTCGTCAGAAGGACAACCTCGCGGAGCCAAATCAGATTGCAGAGAAAGCTTTTGTGAGCGCATTACCGAAGCGAATGCTATCGCACCCCAACGGAGGAGCGCTGGCAGTAATCGGCCATGTGGAGCGGGCCTGGAGCTGCTCCTTCCAGGCTGGCGAGGATTCGAGCCAGATCCAAAGTTATGAGAGCTCTGTAAAGAAACTGCTCGATGGCTATCCAGTGGGTTATGCAACCGAAGAATTCAACAGCCGCTATGCAGAATTGAGTAGCGGATTGCTGGAGATGATGCCGCAATTGAAGGGTGGAATGAAGCCGACGGACGAGTTCGTGAATCTTTGGACAGAAACCTACGATGCGCGGAATTTCTCACTGATCGGAGATCCAGCGGTTCGAATGGCTGTGGACCCCTCCGCTTCCAGCTAGTTTTGTAACTCTTTGCGGAGTGTTAGAGTCGAATCAAGTATGGGCTTGAAGACAATTCCGGTAGAGAACGAGACGTATACGGGTCTGCGTGGCCCGGAGATTCGCTGCCCGCTGTGCGAGTGGAAACCCACACCAAGTGACTTATGGAGTTGTACATGCGGGCATGAATGGCATACCTTCGACACGGGTGGAGTTTGCCCGAGTTGCATCCAGCAATGGCCTTCGACGCAGTGCCATAGCTGCCAAGGATGGTCGGCTCACACGGATTGGTATGTGTATGAGTGAGCATATTGAACTCAAGATTGGAGGCATGCACTGTGACGGGTGTGTGCGCAGGGTGACTGCGTTGCTGAAAAAGGTGGACGGCGTGTTGGTGGAGGAAGTGGTTGTGGGCGGGGCAAAAGTAGACTTGACCTCAGGGACGGCGAAGCTTGCGGATCTGGTGCAAGCAGTGGAGAGTGGCGGCTTTAGCGTGAGAGCCTGATGGCAGCGGCGAAGGTGCAGCTGGAAATCGAAGGGATGACATGTGCTGCGTGCCAGAGTTTTGTTGAAAAGACATTAAACGAACAGAATGGGGTGACGCGGGCCAGTGTAAACCTGATGATGAATCAGGCCCTGGTTGAATTTGACCCTGAAATTGTGAGTGCGGAAAAACTTGCTGCGGCAGTTGAGGATACGGGTTACGGGGCAAAACTGCCGGTATTGGGCAGAACTTCGATTGAAGAAGAAGATGCGCGTGAGGCTTCGCTCCTTAAGGAATACGAAATGTTGCGCCAGAAAGCGCTCTCAAGTCTTGCCGTTGGCTTGGTGATGATGGGGGCGATGCCTTTTGCAGGGCATGATGTGGAGTGGTGGGCATGGACTCAGTTGGCGCTAACGCTAACGGTAATGCTGTGGGCAGGGCGTTCGTTTTATGTCAAGGCATGGGCGGCATTGCGACGGGGGAGTGCCGACATGAATGTGCTGGTGGCGATGGGGACCGGCGCATCGTTTGTTATTTCAACCGTCTCGACGATTTGGCCGCACTGGTTTCATAATCGTGGCATCATTCCGCAAATTTACTTTGAGGCAGTGGTATTCATCATCGCCCTGGTGCTGGTGGGCAAGATGCTGGAAGCGCAGGCAAAGCGCCAGACCTCGCGTGCGCTGCAACAGTTGACATCGCTGCAGCCGAAGCAAGCTACCGTAAAGCGCGCTGGCGTGGAGATGGAAGTGGCGATTGGAGAATTACGTCGCGGTGACCTGCTGGTTGTGCGACCCGGAGACCGGATCGCAGCGGATGGTGAAGTGATTGAAGGATCGAGCGCCGTTGACGAGAGCATGCTGACGGGAGAGAGCCTGCCGCTTGAGAAGTTTGCCGGGGTCAAGGTCTATGGGGGCACAACAAACGGACAGGGAGCACTTCTGATTCGCGTGCAGGCGGAGGGCGGTGAAAGTATTCTGGCGCAGATTGTAAGGGTGTTGCGCGAGGCTCAGGGCGACAAGGCACCAGTCCAGGCTTTGGCTGATCGTGTGAGCGCTGTTTTTGTGCCGGCTGTAGTGGGGATCGCGTTGTTGAGTGTCTTGCTTTGGGTCTGGATTGGGGGTGCGGATCTGGTTCGTGCGACAGTGATTGGCGTCGCAGTGCTCGTGATCTCTTGCCCTTGCGCAATGGGTCTGGCAGTGCCAACCGCAATTCTCGCTTCGACAGGGCGAGCAGCTCGACTGGGAATTTTGATTCGGAGCGGCGAGGCGCTCGAGAGGCTGGGCGAAGTGAGCGTGGTCGTGCTCGACAAAACCGGGACCATCACTAAGGGGAAACCGAAGGTCACGAACATGGTGGGGGGGATTGAGGTGCTGCGACTTGCAGCTTGTGTCGAGGCCCTGAGTGAGCATCCCCTGGCAAGGGCAATCGTCGCAGAAGCGAAAGCGCGTGGATTGGAACTCGAAGCCGTGGAGCAGTTTTTGGCGAAACCCGGATTGGGAGTCAGTGGAGTTGTTGCTGGGCGATTTGTAGAGATTCTGAGTGGAGAAACACCAGGAGGGGTAAAAGTAATGGTGGGCGGGACGGCCATTGGGAGCTTGACCCTTGCAGATGAGGTGAAGGAAAGCTCGGCTGGAGCAATTGGACGGCTAAAGAGACTGGGACTGCGAGTTGTGATGTTGAGTGGAGATCGTGAAGATGCGGCTCGCGCGATCGCCTCACAAGTTGGAATTGAGGAAGTGATTGCAGGAGTGCTGCCGGCCGGGAAATCGGAAGTAATTGGTCGGCTAAAGGCTGGCGGGGTCAAGGTGGCAATGGTAGGCGACGGACTGAACGACGCTCCGGCTCTGGAGAAAGCAGACGTTGGAATTGCAATGGCGACAGGCTCGGATCTGGCAATTGAGGCTGGCGATGTTGCGTTACTGCGTGGGGATTTGAATGGGGTGTCAGAAGCGATTGAAGTATCACGGAAGACGATGCGGGTGATGCGGCAGAATCTCTTCTGGGCGTTCCTATATAACGTAGTGGGGATTCCGGTGGCAGCATTGGGGCTGTTGAATCCGGTTGTCGCGGCAGGGGCAATGGCAATGAGCAGCGTAAGTGTGGTCTTGAACAGCCTCAGGCTTCGGTAACTGAAACCGATGCCCGCCTCAGCATAGACATGACTTTGACTCGTGGGGGTTCAACTGGCTGCGAGTGAGGCGAGGAGAGCGGTTGCGGCAGTAGAGGTGCGAAGGGTTGCGGTAGTTTTGGCGGCTCCGGCCTTGGCTGTTGTAGAACGTCTACTGGCTCTGGCGCTGGTTCTGGCAATGCGAGGGAGCTTAGCGCAGTGGAAAGTGCGCTGATGTTGCTGGTAGCTAGGTCTTGCTGTGCGAGAATTTTTTCCTCTGGCTTGGGACCTGAGGGATTCTTGAGGAAGGGCCAGACGTTGGCCGGATCAGGAATATTGAGCTGCAGGTAGTCCATTCCGGAAGCGGTAATCTGCATCTTGCTCTTGTCGTCTACTGAAACAAAGCCGAGCGTTTTGACATACCAGAGGCTGAGCTGAATCTGCACTTCCGTCATGTCTGCGATCTGCTCAAACTGACGCATTGTAATGAGCGGCACACGGGGGTTCTGACGACGGACATCATAGAGAATGCAGAGCATAGTCATGCGGCAATTGAGTTCGTCCTTCAAGCTGTTGAAAAACTCCATTCCGGAGAATGAGATATCGCGCTCGTCATCGCCTCCGCGGACGGCATCGAACATTTTGCGGGCATTGGGCTCCAGCAGAACTTCCTGCGCGAGATTGATTTCGTCGAACTTCTGGCTGTCGGGATCGGTTCCGGTTTCGACGTTGTAGATGTCGGCGAGTGCATTGAAAGCAAGTTGAATGATGTCTGGCGTCGCCTTTGGCTCGACTCCCAGAATCTTGTAGTGGTCTTGAAATTTACCTGCGGCAGCTGAAGACATTCTTGATAGATATCGACAACCAGCGAAAATTTCTGTAGTCCGATAAGACGCCGACTGACAGGCGAGCTAGGCGATCAAGTCATGCAGAACGTTGCCACTGACATCGGTGAGACGGAAATCACGACCACTGTAGCGATAGGTGAGCTTGGTGTGATCGATGCCCATGAGATACAAAATGGTCGCATGAATGTCGTGGACGTGTACGGGCTTCTCCACGGCCTTGAAACCGAATTCGTCAGTCGCGCCGTAGATGGTTCCGCCCTTGACTGCACCGCCCGAAAGCCACATCGTGAAGCCGAATGGATTGTGATCGCGACCGCGTTTGACGCCGCCACCACCTCCACCACCAACTTCGCGCACTGGCGTACGACCAAACTCAGATCCGCAGACAACCAGACTGTCTTTCCAGAGTCCTCGGCCCTTGAGGTCTTTGATCACCGCAGCGAAGGCCTGATCTGAATTTTTCGCATTTACCTTGTGGCCCATGATGTCGGCGTGAGCATCCCAAGGGTCGCCCTTGGCGTAATAGACCTGCGTCATGCGGACACCCTTCTCTGCCAGGCGGACTGCGGTGAGACAGCCACGCGCCGTAGACCCGGGACCGTAGAGTTTCTGCGTAGCCTCAGACTCCTTGCGGATATCGAAAACTTCTGGCGCGTCCGTCTGCATCCTATAAGCGACTTCCATCGACTTCAGCACTGCTTCCACTTGAGCGTCGGAGCCGTCGCGCTGGCGTTTCAGCGCCTCCATTTTGTTGAGAAGGTCGATTTCGCGCCGCTGCTCGGTGAGTTCAAATTTTGGATTGTTTACGTAGGAAATGAGCTTCTTCGGATCGAAACTCTTTTCGATGACTACCTTTTTGTCCTTGTCGTCCAACTTCATCTCTTTGCCATCCTTATCCTTTTCAGGAGTCGGCATTTCCTTGGCTTCAGGGGGAGCGTTGGGATTGGTCTGGATCTTGTCCGAGATGTAAGTTCCTTGATTGATTGCAGGAAGGAATCCGTTGGACCAGAGTGGCGGGCCAACGGTTGTCGGAACATCGGGGCAAAGAACGACGTAGCCTGGGAGGTTTTGATTGTCCGTGCCGAGTCCATAGGTCATCCATGCTCCGAGAGACGGACGGCCAGCCTGATTTGCGCCGGTATTCATCATGAGACAGGCAGGCTCGTGATTGGGAATTTCAGTATGAACCGAACGAATCCAACAAATGTCGTCGGCCACGCCGCCGAGGTTGGGCCAGATCTCGCTGATATCCATGCCGCACTGGCCGTATTTCTGGAACTCAAAAGGCGACCTCATCAGTTCACCCGTTTTGCGCTCTGTCTTGACTTCTCCACCTGGCATGGGCATGCCGTCATACTTCACCAGCGCAGGCTTGGGGTCGAAGCTGTCGATCGTCGAGAGTCCACCATTCATGAAAAGAAAGATGACTCGCTTGACGCGCTGCGGATGATCGAGCTTGAAGCCGACGCCTCCATCCGGAGTGGCAAGAGCACCGGCAGAAGCAAGAGACTGGTTTACCAGCCCTGCAAAGGCCATCATGCCGAAGCCGTTGCCGACGCGACGAAGAGCTTCGCGGCGAGTTGTGGGGTTATTGGACTTGTGGGATGACATTTGGATTCTCTCTAGTTGATGAACAGGAACTCGCTCGAGCTGAGCAGAATTTTTGCGTAGCGGCCCCAGATTGTGGCTTCGTAAACAACGGGTTTTTCTTCTGCAGCTGGGCCACGGCCCATGCCTCCCATCATTCCCATCCCCATTGGCATCTCGCCTGGCGCGGCAGGCTTGTCAACTTCAGATGCTGCCTCGGGGGTCTCCGCTGGAGGCCTCTCTGTCTTTGCGATGATTTGTTTGGGTGCGTCTGCCTTTGATACTTCAGGTGGACCTGCACCACCTGGCCCTCGGCGCGTTCCTTCGGCTGGCGGCTTTTCTTTCTCTTTTTTCTTGCGCTCTTCGTAAGAAAGGAGCGGCTCGCTCTTGATGTATTCGATACCGAGCTTGATCTCTTCTTCACTCGCATCGCGACCATAGATCTGCTGAAACAGCTTCTTGACGCGGGCTCGATTGTCTGGCTCTGGCATTACTTTTTTCGCCAGCTCTTCAGCCTCAATCTGCATGAAATCACTGTTGAGAAGGAAGAGCCGCTGCAGGGGCACGGTGGTTGTGAAGCGCTTTTCGGCGCTGATTGCAGGTGTCGGGAAGTCGAATAGCTGGAGATATTCGTCGATCTTGTAGCGACTTACCTTTCCGTAGACTGTGCGACGAAGGAAGCTCGGTTTTAGATCGCCGGAAGGACCACCCAGACTGGGGTCGAGATTACCGGCTACGAGCAGGACAGAATCGCGAAGCTGCTCTGCGTCCAGCCTCTTTTTCTCATAGCGCCAGTACAATCGATTCCCCGAATCCTTGGCGTAATTGTTAGCCTCATTCTCGCTGGCCAATTGGTATGCGGAGCTCAGCATTACCTCCTTGTGGAGTTTCTTGATCGACTGCCCGTTGGCCACAAAAGTAGCTGCGAGGTATTCAAGAAGTTCGGGATTGGTCGGGCGCTCTCCGGTGATTCCAAAATTACTTGGAGTGTCGACAATGCCGGAGCCGAAGTGGCCCTTCCAGACTCGATTCACGATCACGCGGGTGTTCAGCGGTTGCCTGATAATAGCTTCTGCCAACTCGAGGCGGCCACTGCCCTGTTTGAGTGGTGCGGGATCGCTGGGAGAAAGGACGCTCAGGAAGTGGCGTGGAACTTCGTCACCGGTTTGCATCGGATCGCCACGGATGGCCAGCGGCAATTCTGAAATCTGATCGAGGGGTTTATCCTTTACACCGTGCAGGTAAGGGTAATGCGGTTCGAGCTTCTTGCGGGATACCTCAATGTCTTTTCGAATCGTCGCGAGCTGAGTTTGGGATTCAGATCCGACACGGCTTTCGAGGCCCCAGCCACGGAACATCAAGACACCGGGCTTCATGTTCCGGAAGCCCATTTCTCCCATCGCGTTCGGGTCGTCCGTGTCGCTTAACTCGCGCTGAAAGATTTCCGTGTAGAAATTGCTCTGGTCATCCGGCATGCTTTTCAATCGAAGCCCGCAGCCAGGGCAAAAGTCATCATTCGTCACAAAATCAGAGGGTTTGTTCGTGCGTTTTTTGGGCTTGGTACCTTCTAGCGCTTTGTCGGCGATCACCTTGTTTTCTGAATCAAGTTCGCTGTGGGTTAGCATCACTGCTACAGCGTCTTCCTGGAACTTTTCAGCGAGCTTCTTTGCGTCTTGAGCAGAAGGCGCAGGCGTTTTGATCATGGCCTGCCAGGCGTCCTTATACGCATACTTCTTCGTAGGCTTGGCCATGTATTTGATCCAGCGCTCGAGGACTTCGTAATCGAGCTTACGATTCTCCACGACCGTTGCGAGTTCGGTCTTCTTAGGCCCAATGACTTCGAATGCGCCCTGGAGATAATTCGAAGTTTGAAAAACGAGAGACTGCGAAAGGGCCTTTGAAAGATTGCCCTGGATCTCACCCATCATCTTTTGCTTCTGATCGATCTGATCCTCAATCTTGCGGAATTCCTCGATTACGCTCTTGGGCGCGAGCGGGTACTCTTCGTAGGTGACATTCGAAAACACTCCGGCGATCGCGTAGTAGTCGCTCTGTGGAATCGGATCGTACTTGTGATCGTGGCAACGTGCGCAAGCTACAGTGAGGCCAAGAAATCCACGAGTTACGACGTCAACGCGATCATGCCGTTCATCGGCGCGGGTTACTTCCGTTGAGCCGTTGTCGTAATACCAGGGGCCAAGGCCAATAAATCCGGTGGCAGGAAGAGTTTTGTGGCGAGTCTTGGGGTCCATCAAATCACCGGCGATCTGCGCTTTGACGAATTGATCGTAAGGCATGTCGTCGTTGAAAGACTGGATCACCCAGTCGCGATAAACGTAGGCATTCGGATAGGGATTGAAGCCACGTCGCATGGGGTCGAGGCTGCGATAGTCGTCTTCACCGTAACGGGCCACGTCGAGCCACACACGCCCCCAACGTTCGCCGTAATGGGGAGAAGCAAGCAACTTGTCCAGGACTTTAGAATAGGCGTCCGGCGAAGTATCTTTCAGGAATGTCTGCACTTCGTCATATGTGGGAGGCAGGCCAGTGAGGTCGAGATGAGCGCGGCGGATCAAGTCGGTGCGGGAGGCGAAGCGGACGGGCTTCAAACCTTCTTTTTCGATGCGCGAGAGCACGAAGCGATCAATATTCGTTTTGCCCCACTTGGGATCTTTTACAGAAGGGAGCTCCGGCTGCTTCAGCGGCAGCATGGACCAGAACTTTTTCTGTTCGGGAAAGATGACAAACTTGCCATTCACTTTGGCGACTGTAGGGATGGCCCTGGGCCAGACTGCACCCGCCTTTACCCAAGCCGTAAGCGCTTCAATATCGGCATCTTTCAATTTACTTCCGAGAGGCATTCTGGATTTTGGATCCGGATCTGAGTGACGGATGGCGAGGATGAGGGCGCTCTTGTCCGGATCACCGGCGACGACAGCCGCACCGCGCTTGGCGCCGCCTTTCAGCATTGCCTCAGCACTGTCCAGGCGCAGGCCGCCCATCGCAGTATTGGTGTGGCAACTGAAGCAGTTGTTCACAAGGATCGGGCGGATTTTGTTTTCGAAAAATTCTGGGGTGTTCGGGCTCTGCGCCAGAGCGGCAGAGACAGAAATCATCAATGTGAGAAGCATTTGACAGGACAGCTTGCCGAAACTCATTGCGACCGTTTTCTTTTCCAAGACTTGATTCAATTGTATCGAGGACGGGAATAGCAAAACAGGGCTAATGCGAAGACGTAGAAAAAGAAGGAGAGCAAACTGAGCTCGAAACCAAAACAGGACTAACCACGAATTAATAGGTATAGCGGTTTTGCCTAAGATTTGTCAATCGTTCGGCGGAACGCTATACTCGCTTTTCGGCCATGGTCGCCTATTGTTCCCTGTCTTGAATCCTTCCCAAAAAATTTTCCTGAGGTCTTGATGCGATTCCAAACAACTCTTGTTTCGATGTTCCTGCTACTGTCTTTGCTTTCCACGGGGAAAGAAAAAGAAAAGCCAGCCAAGAATCCGGCTTGGCCTCCGAAGGCTGGCATCAAGACTCCTGGCATTCAAATTCCATTTGCCAATTTGAAGGCCGAAGCGGAACTGAGCCTCGAAGGTACGCCCAACTGGCTGCTTGCGGAGGGCATGACAATCCTGATTCCGATTCAGAACAAGGGCAGCATTGCGCGCATAGGAAGCCGCGACAACAAGGCGATGGATTCCTGGAAAGGAATCGAAGAACCTTGCGGGGGCCTGACCACTGCATTTGGGGATCTATGGGTGCCTGACTGCAAGAAGCAGTCCATTGCGCGTCTTGAATTGAAGACGGGAAAACTGTCTGCGACAGTTCCTCTTGGAATTGGCAAAGGCAGTTTGGTTCTTGCGGCAACGGCTGACAGCGTTTGGGTCTTGAGCGATGAGAAGGGGACTCTGTCGCGAGTCGATCCAAAGGACAACAGCGTTGTCAGCGAACTTCGACTTGGGCCAAGCTGCAATACGGTTCAGTTTGAACAGGAAGCGCTTTGGGTCACTTGCCCGAATGAGAATCGATTGCTGCGTATAGACCCGAAGTCCAACCTCGTCGACAAACGCATAGAGACGGCCACGGAACCAGTGGCTGCAGCGTTTGGAGAGGGCCACTTCTGGGTGTTGGGGAACAAGGAGGGGAAGGTTTCGAAGATCGATCCAAAGACCTCCAAGATCGTAGCGACGATCGAAACCGGAGTGCCGAATGGCAAGGGAAATCTTGTTTTTGGTGACGGGCACGTGTGGGTTGCAGCGAGTGGCTACCCCCTCACAAAGATCAACGCCCAGACAGATAAGGTGGTGCAGCAGTTTGTTGGGGATGGTGCAGGAACGCTTCGCTTTGCTGTTGGGTCGCTTTGGATACTGAATCCGGCGAAGTCGACAGTTTCGCGCTTTGACCCCAAGCTCATCGCAGCTACTCTGCCAGATTAGCGGAATCGCTGGTATTCTCGTCAATCATGACGAGACAGTTCCTTTCCATCCTTCTGCTTTATGTTGGAGCGCTTGGCGCGCAGAGTTTAGACCCCAAACTTTGGCAGGACCTCAAGTGGCGTATGATCGGGCCATTTCGAGCCGGTCGCACTGTCGGCGCCGTTGGGCTGCCGCACGAGCCAAACACTTTTTTCATTGGTGTCAATCATGGCGGAGTGTGGAAAACAACCGATGCCGGCCGCACCTGGAAGCCTATCTTCGATGACCAGCCGACGGGATCCATTGGTGATCTGGCGGTTTCGGAATCAGATCCGAATGTGATCTATGTCGGTAGTGGAGAGGGATTGCAACGACCCGACCTCAGCATTGGCGATGGCATCTACAAGACCGTCGATGGCGGCAAGACCTGGCGCAACATGGGGCTCAAGGATGCGCAGCAGATTGGACGCGTCATAGTGGATTACAAAAATCCGCAGCGAGTTTTTGTGGCAGCGATGGGGCATCCTTATGGACCGAATGCGCAGCGTGGAGTGTATCGATCACTCGATGGGGGAGAGACCTGGAAGCAGGTTCTGTTCAAGGACGTCAACACGGGCGCTACTCAAATCGAATTTGATTCAAAAGACCCGCAAACACTTTACGCAGATCTTTGGGCAGGCAGACAGGGCCCCTGGGAGAATGGCCAGTGGCAGGGTCCGGGGAGCGGTTTGTATAAGAGCACGGATGGTGGCGATACCTGGCGGCCACTCACCAATGGCTTACCGACCTTTGCTCAAGGATTGGGGCGCATCGGTTTTGACATTGCTCCCAGCAATCCAAAAATTCTTTATGCAGTCGTCGATGCCAATGCGCAGTATGGCGGAATCTATCGGAGCGATGATGCTGGCGAAAATTGGCGGCAGGTGAGTCGAGACGCACGCACTTGGGGGCGCGGGTCAGACTTTGCAGAAATTCGTGTTCACCCCAAAGACCCGGAGATGATGTTTGTCGCGAACACGGCCAGCTATGTATCGCGAGATGGAGGCAAGACATTTACCGCATTCAAAGGGGCTCCAGGTGGCGACGACTACCACCGCATCTGGATCCACTGGGAGAAGCCCGAGATCATGCTCTTTGCTACCGACCAGGGAGCAACGATTACCGTAAATGGAGGGGAGAGTTGGAGCAGTTGGTACAACCAGCCGACAGCGCAGTTTTATCACGTAACGACAGACCAGCGCTTCCCATATTGGGTTTATGGCGGGCAGCAGGAGAGTGGCAGCGCGGCTGTGTCAAGCCGCGGCGACCACGGCGCCATCACAGCGAGAGACTGGCAGACAGTTGGCGTCGACGAATACGGCTACGTGGCGATTGATCCGCTCGATCCGGACATTCTCTATGGCGGCAAAATGACACGCTTTGACCGCAAGACCGGGCAATCACAAAGCATCGCACCGGACGCAGTGCGCAGCGGCAAGTATCGTTTTTTACGGACAGCTCCCGCCGTGTTTTCTATGGTAGACAAACGGACGCTCTACTACGCCGGCAATGTTCTCTTTAAGACCCTGAATGGCGGTCAAAAATGGATTGTAATCAGCCCCGACTTGAGCAGGGAGAAGACAGAAGTTCCGGAGAGCATCGGTGTGTATCGAAATGCTGATCTCGAAAGGATGGCTAGACGCGGTGTGATCTACACGGTGGCCCCTTCGTTTCAAGACTTGAATACGATTTGGGTAGGTACCGACGACGGCTTGATCCACAGTACACGCGATGGCGGAAAGACCTGGAAGAACATCACTCCGCCCGACCTCACAGCCTGGAGCAAAGTCTCCTTGATGGAGGCATCTCATTTTGATAACTTGAGCGCTTATGCAGCAGTGAATCGCTTTCGGCTTGACGACTTGCGGCCGCATATTTTCCGCACACACGATGGCGGTAAGACCTGGACTCGTATCGTGGACGGCATCCCTGAAAACGAAGTGGTGAACGCCGTACGCGAAGATCCGAAGCGCAAAGGGTTGCTGTATGCGGCGACAGAACGTTCGGTCTATTTTTCGATTGACGATGGCGCGCATTGGAACCGTCTTCGCATGAATATGCCGTCTACTTCCATTCGCGACATCGTGGTTCATGATGACGATCTGGTGGTTGGGACACATGGCCGCAGCTTCTGGATTCTGGACAACGTGACTGCTTTACGGCAGATCTCGGAGAAGACAGTAGCGAGTGAGGCAACGCTTTTTCAGCCACCGATCACCTTTCGCCTGCGGCGAAATTTGAATTCCGATACTCCACCGCCACCGGAAGAACCAGTCGGCCAGAATCCGCCGGATGGCGCGATGATCGATTACTACCTCGCCAGTGATATGGCAGAACCTGTATCGCTTGAGATTCTGGATGCGACAGGGAAACTCGTGCGTCGTTATCGCAGTGACGATGTGCTTGATCCTGTAAGGGAAGAGACACTCGCCTACCCGAGCTACTGGTTTCGTCCGGCCAAACGGCTCTCTGCAAGCGCAGGCATGCGGCGCTGGATTTGGGATTTGCGCTACGCTCCGCCCGAGGGCTTTGCCAAGAATTATCCGATCTCGGCAATCTATCGCGATACGCCTCCGGGTCCGGAGGGCCCCTTGGCTCTTCCTGGGATTTACAAAGTGAGGCTGTCAGTGAATGGCAAGACCTATACCCAAGCGCTAACGCTAAAGATGGATCCGCGCGTCAAGACGCCAGCAATCGGGATCGCCAAGATGTTCGAACTCACTCAGCTTTGTGCGAGCAAGATTGCAACTCTCCGCGAAACACAGCAAGGGATTCGGGGGCTGCGCGTGAAGCTGGAAGAGTTATCGAGAAAGTCGCAGGGACCCGACACCGACCAGCTCAAGCAATTGGTATTACGCGCACAAAACCTCGAAGGCGCTGGACGCGGGGTTAAGAGCTTTGAAAGTCTGGCCTCTGAATATCTTGGGCTGTTGACGCATATGGATCAGGCGGATGCGATGCCCACAGCACAACAGATTGCCGGACTTGCGGAATTGGGAAAGACAGAAATTGATCTCAATGCGGCTTGGTCAGAATTGCAAAAGCAAGGGCTCAAGCATCTTACACCTTGAGGAAGATCTTGCGCCGGTACATCCAGAGGAGCAGCCACCATTCCGAGAAAAGCACCATGGGCGGCAACAGGAACTGTAGTGGCAGGTAATTGCCCAAATGGATGCGGAATGAAGTTGCGATTGGCTCCTCGAGCACATGCGCGATCCAGTATGCGGCGATCGAGTTCATCCCGATGACGAGCAGAGGAAAAGCCCAACGCGTCCAACCGCGAATTTCGAGAATGTAGCGAAATCCTGCAAGAAAGAAGAAGCACAGGCCACCGCTGAATAGTGTCCAGGCAGGCGTCCAGATTCGTTTCACGATAGGGCAGACGCCAGCAAAGTGAGTGATGAGACCGGCGGCGACCAGAAGCGCACCAGTCTTCCAGTATCGGTTGAGTCGTGCCTCTGCCTGAAGGTATTTCCCGGCAATCAAGCCCAGGATCATCGTGCCCAGAGTGGGAATGAAGCTGAGTGTGACGTAGCCGCCGCGATTGGCTGTGAATGCTTCGATGCGGGGAAAGAGATTCAGAAACCAGGCATCGAAGGCAACTCCAAGATTGTCTGCCTTCCACCAGTGAGCTGCGAAGGGCTGATCGGCAATCGGATACATAGCCCATGCCGACCAGTAGCCGGCCAGAATCAATACCAGACTGATCCACTGCGTACGAAGTGTGGTGCGACCGAGGAGGAAGAGAAATGGGTAACCCATTCCAATCTGAGTGAGCGTGTCTTCGAAGGTGAAATTGGTCTGCTTGGAATGAGTCGAACGCAGAAAGATTCCCATCGCGATGAGTACCAAGGATCGCACGAGCGTGTGGCCAAACAGTTGCGAGAAAACAGCGCCTTTGGCGAGTCGGCTGGCAAGGGCAAAGGGCAGAGAAACACCGGCAAGAAACGAGAAAGATGGCTGGATCAGGTCGTGCAGGGAACAGCCTTCCCAAGCCACGTGCGACTGGTGAAAGGCAAGGAAATCGAGAATGGGATTTCCAGGATAAGCACGAGCAAGACTGGAGAGCCGGAGCACCTCAGCCATCATCAGCAGCATCACAAAGCCGCGGTAAACATCAATTGAAATATTTCGGGACACGCGAGTGTCAGTATATTCGGTATTGATGGATTGCCGTAAGGGGTGTGCCGCCTGTTGTATTGTGCCGTCGATTTCGTCGGCGATTCCAGGCATGCCCGAAGGAAAGTCGGCGTTCGTGCGTTGCGTTCAACTGAGTGCGGAGAATCACTGTTTGCTCTTTGGCAAGCCAGAGCGGCCGGCAGTTTGCCTGAGTCTCAAGCCAGGCATGGAAATTTGCGGGGCAACGAATGAAGAAGCGTTTGTCCTACTGAGCCATCTCGAAGCTGCCACGCTACCGCGCCCGTGAGCCGATCTCACCAGGATTTGCGCGTAGTCTAGTGATATGAAACGAACAATTGCGCTCAGTTTTCTCGTCGCATTGGTCGGCGCTGCTACCTGGTTTGTAATGCGCGGGCCGAATGCTGCGCCACCTTCAGCCATCACGGTAGATCGCAGTCCGGCCCGCATCGAGAGGGGCAAGTATATCTATGAAGTCCTATCAAGCTGCGAGGATTGTCACACCGAACGAAACTGGAAAAAGTTTGCAGCGCCAGTCTTGACAAGTTTGAGCGGTGGAGGCCAGGTTTTCCCCAAAGAGTTGGGATTGCCGGGTCAAATCGCTCCACCCAATATTACTCAGGATCCTGAGCATGGCTTGGGGAAATGGACAGATGGCGAAATCATTCGGGCCGTGCGAGAGGGCGTATCTCGGGACGGGAGAGCACTTTTCCCGATGATGCCCTACCAGAGCTTCGCAAAGATGAGCGACGAAGATGTTCAGTCGCTGGTTGCTTATCTGCGAACGGTTCCCTCAATTAACAAAGCCGTACCGAAGACGAAAGTCGACTTCCCGGTGAGCATTTTCATGAAGAGTGCGCCACAGCCTGTAACGACAGTAGTCGCAGCACCAGACAAATCAAATCAGCTGGAGTATGGAAAGTACCTTGTAGAAATGAGTGGCTGTGAGATGTGCCATTCCAGGAAGGAGCGTGGCGAAGTTGTGAGTGGAATGAATTTTGCCGGCGGCGAGGTATTCAGAGTTGGCGAATTTGAAGTTGTAAGTGCAAACATTAGTGCCGACCCAGAGACGGGGATCGGCAACTGGACGGAGCAGCGCTTCATCGACAAGTTCAAGGGCTATGCAAACTTCACGAACGAGAACCTGCCGCCGGCAGTTCAGGTGAATTTTACTGTGATGCCATGGCTTGGTTTGAGAAACTTGCATGAAGACGAACTGAAGGCCATCTTCGCCTATTTGAAGACTATGAAGCCCGTGCGCAACAAAGTGGAATCGCATCCACTAGTTGCCTCCAGGTTGTAGATGAAATTCAGGGCTTTACATTGGCGCTGGAAGGAGCGGGGGCATCTCGCTTGACTGGATTGAGCGCCTTCACCCCATTGGCGAAGCGTCGAAAAAGACCCTTTCGCGGTGCTGTTCCAATCGGTTCAGGCAAGCTGGGCTGGATGGCGGACTTTGGCGGAGTAGAACTAAGAATCGGGGGCTCCTCAATTCGCTTGCGAGGCACCTCTACGACAACAACTGGCGCGGGATTGGCTGCCGCCAGAGGGCTGGTAGGCACCGGAGCTGCATTCATGCGAGCTAATGCCTTGGCGTCGCCCCAAACTACGACTTGGGGTGCAGGAGCCGTAGCCGTGGCTGGAGCCAGCGGGCGTTTGGGAGCGCTGCTTCTTCGAATAACTGCTCCGCCATTGCCTTGCGGCAAAGTGGGCAATTCTTTTGGCCCAGGCGACAATTCAATTGGTTTCAGTGGCGCATTCGCATTCAATTCGGCAGCAGCCGGAACTGAAGTTTGAACCAGGGGCAGTCTCCTGGGTGTGGTACCAAAACGCGATCGGCCCGTTTCGAAATCGTAAAACATAACCGGAGCTATGGCCGCTACAACAACGCCGACCCCGAATATTGCCGCCATTGCGGGCGAAGCAAAGACACCCAACAGCGGCTTGGTTTTTTTCTTTGGACTCGCCTCGTCTTCTGCCGGGATGGGAGCAGCATAGGAATGGGACAGGGCTTGTGGGCTAGCTGTTGCAGGAGTTGAAACTGTCTCGTGTATGGACATGGGAACCTCGCTCGGGCCATCAATCGCGCTTAGAAACTCGGCCGTAGTCTGGAATCGATCCCAGGGATTTTTGGCCATTGCCTTCAGAATTGCTGCACTAATGAATTCAGGAATTGCTGCGTTTCGTGCAATCGGCGGCTGCGGTTTGGCCTGCACGTGGGCCTGCATCAAAAGGAAGCTCGACTCAGCCTCAAATGGCTTCGTTCCTGTGAGCAGCTCATACAAAACAATCCCGGTCGAATAGATATCACTCCGCTGATCCGTAGCTGCAGTACCGCGCACTTGTTCGGGCGAAATGTAATAGGGTGATCCAGACATTCCGCCTGATTCTGTCACGCTCAGATCTGCAGATCCCTTGGCAAGTCCAAAATCGGTGAGTTTGATTCGGCCGTCGTCGCTGACGATAATGTTCGCAGTAGATACGTCCCGGTGGATCACGCCATTCGAATGAGCATAGGAAAGTGCGAGCAGGACCTGCCGGATCAGGTTGATTGACTGATCCAGATTGAGGCGACGGCGTTCGAGCACCTTTTGCAAAGTGACACCATCAATCAGCTCCATGATCATTACAAGGTCGTCTTCAAGCCAGAAGGCGTTGAGTACGGCAGCAATGTTGGGATGATCCAGGCTCGCCTGGAGCCGAATCTCGCGCAGCACTCGATGCGCATATTCTTGTGAATTCGGGCGACCGTTGGCGAGGATCTTCATCGCTTCCCGGCGGCGAGTAATCAGATGTTGAACTTTAAGTACGCGACCATTGCCGCCCACGCCGAGTTCTTCGACGATCTGATAGTGCCCGATGGATTCGCCAATTTGCAATGCCATGGCGCCTACTTGAATCCGTTCGTAATCAGGAATAGTCCGATGGCTAGAACCACAATGGCTGCGATGACAACTCCGTTGGGAAGGCCACCGAGCATCGTACCGGACAGAGGGTTCTTGCCAGAAGCCACTGCGGCAATGTCCGCCTGATGTCCAAGAATTTCATCCGCCAGCACCTGGGCTTGGCGAGAAGAAGCCTTGCCGCGCCGCTTCATGGCTTCCAGTGCCTTCTCGATATCTTCGGCCGGCTCAGGCGTAGCTCCGAGTGAGATCGCCATTAGGGCCTCACAAAACTCCTTAGCTGACTGAAAGCGAAGGGATGGCTTTTTAGCCAGAGATTTGAGGATTAAGGCATCCAGTTCGGGTGGAACTTGCGGATTCCATTTGCTCGGAGGATCGGGAATAGTCTCTACATGCGCGAGCATGACGTCAAACTGACTCTCGAAATCAAATGGCTTGCGACCAGCTACCATTTCGTAAAAAACAACTCCCAGCGAATAGAGATCAGACCGTGCATCAAGATCTCCTGTCGCTTGCACCTGTTCTGGAGACATGTAGTGGGAGGTTCCAATAGAAACGCCTACCTGAGTAAGACGCGGATCAGCAGTACTGCGGGCCAGACTGAACCCGCCTAATTTCAATTCCGAGTCGGAAGTGAGGAGCAATTTCACCGGCGAAACGTCGCGATGCACAACACCTTCGCGATGGGCACACTCAAGTGCTTCGAGCGTCTGCCATACGTGGCGCACAGCGTCAGGAAGTGAGATCGGGCCGATTTCAAGGCGCTCGGCGAGGTTTGTACCTTCCACCAGTTCCGTCGAAAGGACAAAACGCCCCCCAATTTGAGAGGATGCCCGATAGCTCACGATGTGCGGGTGGTTCAGGCGCGCCAGGATTTTCGCTTCGCGTTGAAAGCGCTCGAGGCGAACCGGATCGCCCTGCGTGGCTTCAGAGAGTACGCGCAAAACTTCATAGCGTTGCAGAGGCACATTGCGAACTTTGTAGCTCGTGCCTTCGCGGTTGCTCTCCACCACATCGATAAATTGGTAGTCGCCGACTCTGGATCCTAGTTCAAATACCATTTCAACCCGCCTTGCGAATCGAAGCCCGGCAGGGGAAAGATACGGCGAACGCATCTTTCCCCAAGTACCGGGTACGAAAGTAGTATCAATCAAGGAACCAACTGAAACAATGAGGCGTACACCTTAGAGAGCACTCGGGAAACTATTTGACCTGATGTACTATTCACCAAGCCAAGAGGGGATAGGGCTCTGATTTTGACTATTTTGCAGTCCCCTGCGCTAGTCTGACGGATGGAGAAGACCAGTTATGGAATTCGCTCAGGGACTGTCGAGCTTGCTAGGGCTCGGAATTGCGTCGGGGCTCAACCTGTATGCTGCCGTGCTCACCGTCGGATTGGCGCACCGCTTTGGCTGGATCAGTTCGCTGCCTCAAGGTCTCGATGCACTCTCGCACCCTGTCGTACTCTCTGTCGCCGCAGTTCTGTATCTGGCAGAATTCATTGCGGATAAGGTTCCTGGCTTCACTCCCATCTGGGACGGAATCCACACCTTCATCCGACCAGTTGGAGCGGCTTTGCTCGCCTATGGGGCATTCGGGGACATCGATCCAAAGTTTCGTATTATCGCGATGCTCGTCGCTGGAAGCATCGCATTGGGGACCCACGCAACCAAGATGGGCACCCGTTTGGCAGCGCATGCGGTACCGGACCCCGTGACCCACTCTACGATTAGCTTGGCCGAGGACTTCAGCGTAGTCGGGCTACTGTTGATCGCTTATTCTTACCCTTGGGTAGCACTCCCAATTCTTCTTGCAATCGTCGCAGGAATCGGATTCGCGCTGCCTTTCCTTGTTCGCGTCCTTCGTTTTCTGCTTCGGGCGGCTTCTGGCCGAATGCTAAGTTTTGTGCCGCCAGTTGCTTCTGAAGAAATTCCGGAGTGGGCAAAGCAGGATGGATCTCAAATTGTTCTTGGCTTTGTTCGAAGCGGCAAGGACCTTGGTCGATTGAGAAGAGCTTACCTGAGTTACGGGGGTAGCTCCGTTACGCTTCGAATGAAGAGTTTCATGAGCGAAAAGCGGATTGAGTTGAAGGAACCCGGCAAACAAAGCGAAGGACTGTTTCTCGACTTCGTAGAGTTGACTACCAAAGATGAGCAGTCGATCAGCATTTATCTGACCAAGGACTGGGCTGCGGTCTACCGCAATCGTTCCCTGCCTCAACGATTCAGCGAAGCGACATAAGCGCGCCAACCACCAAACCGGGTAATCTCGGTAGCGTCGGCAAGTGCAAAGTTCTCGGCAATGAAGCACTTTAGGTCACGCCCATCCCCAAGTCGGGCAGTACCGATGCCAAGCGGAGCAGGGATTCCCGCTACAAAACTGCCGAATTCCGTTTCAGGAATCGCCCAAATTTCGACTTGAATGCCCGGCCCCTGAAATCCAGGAACACGAGAGAGTCCTGGCTTGGGAGGTATTGAGTTTGCGAGTGCATAGAGCTTGTATTCAGGTGAAGTGCGCGAAGTTTCTCTTAGAAATGCACCTCGAGAAGTGAGTTGGGAATTGAGCGGCATCCCTGTGAGATGTGCGCCGACGACCGCCACTTCGAGAAATCCATTGGGCAGTGAAGTGGCATTCCCTTCCCCAAGGAAACATTCGGCGGTTGCCGTCAATGACTCCTCGGCCATGGCGGGAGCGACCAGTGTAACTCCGAACGGCAAGCCATTCGGACGAAAGCCGGCCGGAATCGCCAGGGCACTCAGATCGAGCAGATTGACAAAGTTCGTGTAGAAACCGAGTTGTGTGTTGCGACCGAAGGGATCTTCGGCGATCTGAACGTGGGTGAAGGTAGTGCCGGTCGTTGGCAGCAGGAGACAATCCATGGATCGCCACTCCGCATCGGCACGCAGCCGCAATTCCGACAATCGATAGATGGCTCGGAATGTGTCAACCGCGCTGTGTTTGCGTGCACCAAGAATAATTTTTGCGACAACCGGGTTCATTTCGGCTTCATTCGCCATAGCAAAATTCTCGATAGCGGCAAGACGCTCTGCAACCCAGGGCCCGCTGTATAGCAGATCTGCAGTTTCTCGAAACGGGGAATAATCAATTTCGACAAGCGTCGCGCCGAGGGCGACCAGGCGCTCGATGCTTGCTCGATACAGCTTTTCGGCTTCAGCATCCCCGAAAAATTCGAGCCCGGAATTTTGCGGAACACCTAAGCGGAACTTGGACGAGTGCCAGGCAGCGCCTTTGCTGGCGACAAGCGGGCGGGAAAGAAAATCTTTTGGGTCTGGCTTGGCTGCTGCTTTGAGTACCCGCAGTGCATCGCCCGCGCGCTTGCTAAGAATCGAAACGCAATCAAGGGTCCGGCAAGCCGGCACGACACCAGTGGTGCTGAGGAGTCCACGCGTGGGCTTGAGGCCAACCAGATTATTGAATGCAGCAGGCACACGACCCGAACCGGCGGTGTCTGTACCAAGAGCAAAATCTACTTGCCCAAGCCCCACAGCAATGGCAGAGCCGGAACTTGACCCCCCCGAGATGTAATCGGCATTGTAAATGCTCGAACAGGCACCATACGGGGATCTGGTACCGACCAGCCCCGTGGCAAACTGATCCATGTTCGTCTTACCGACCAGAATGGCACCGGCCGCCAGCAATTCGTCGACTACAACGGCATTGCGCTCCGGCGTGTAGGCAAACTTGGGGCAAGCTGCGGTGGTAGGCATCCCGGCGACATCGATATTGTCTTTGACTGCGAAGGTCAATCCGTAAAGTGGCTTCGATGCAGCTTCGGGATGCTGTTCGAGTGATGTGGCGTGGGCAAGAGCTTTTTCACGCGAGACCCGCGAGATCCAAATCGGCTGCCTGGATTCAGCATCCATACGCTCGTAGGCCAGCCGGACATTTTCAGTGGGCTTCATTGTTTAGGCTCCGCTTTGAGGATTGCGAGAATTTGGCCCGGCATGACGGTCTGCCCGGGCTTGCAGTGGATCGAATGGAGCAGGCCACCGGTGGCAGTGGATAGCGCAACTTCCATCTTCATTGCTTCGATCAGGATGACCTTCTGACCCGCCTTGAGTCTGTCGCCCTCTTTGGCCTCAATGCTCCAGACGCTGCCTGCACTCGATGCCTTGAGCGCTTTGAATCCTGGTGGAACAACAATCTCTGGAGGAGTATCAATGATTGGCTCAGCTTCATCACTGAGTTTGTCAGCCCCGCTGGCCGCCCAGCGAAGCCGTTCTTCATGAAATGCGATGCGTTGCCGGGTCTGAAATGCGGCGGCAGAATCCTGGATTGAGTTTAGAAATTCTTTGTATTCGGCCAGACGAAAAGTGCCTTCTTCAATACGCAGGGGATAACGCCCATTGGGGAAGTCTTCGCGCAAACGCAACAGTTCGTCTGCACTCACGGGAAAGAAACGAATGCGATCGAAAAAGCGCAACAGCCATGGGTGATTTGGAACAAATTCGCGAGTCGTCCGGTAGGTGTTCCACATCTGGATCGTGCGACCAACAAACTGATAGCCGCCAGGGCCCTCCATGCCATAGACGCAGAGATAAGCGCCACCAATACCAACGCTGTTCTCGGCTGTCCATGTGCGCGCCGGATTGTACTTGGTTGTTACGAGGCGGTGCCTCGGATCGAGTGGAGTAGCAACTGGAGCCCCGAGATACACATCCCCCAGACCAAGCACCAGATAGCTGGCGTTGAAGACCGTATCGTAGACATCCTGCACGGAACCAAGGCCATTGATTCGCCGGATGAACTCAATGTTTGATGGGCACCAAGGCGCGTCTGGCCGCACAGAGCGTGTGTACTTTTCAATAGCGAGACGAGTCGCAGGATCGTCCCAACTGAGTGGTAACCAAACTTCACGAGATGGAACTTCGGCCTGGTGATCCGTATCGATGTCATCTTCCGCCCTTGCAATTAAATCGATGAGGGTGGTGCGGCTGACACGAGAAGGATCGTAGTGAACCTGAAAGGACCGGATGCCAGGGGTTACATCGATTACACCTGCAGGCTTGTGTTCGAGGAACCAGTTGTACACCGCCTGGACACGAAAGCGCAACGGCAGATCAAGGATCAGGTCGCCATATTCAATCAACAGATAGCGATCGCCAGATTGACGGAACACCACGTCCTTGTTGCGCTGAAGAATCGCCGGTGCCCGATTGGCACCCTCCTTTACAGCGCAGAAACGAAGTGTGTCACCGGCCTTAAGCTGCCCCAACTTCCACAAATCGCGCGAAGTAATCGTGGCGGGACAAACGAAACCACCGAGGCTGGGACCATCGGGGCCAAGGATCACGGGCATGTCGCCGGTGAAATCCACGGCACCAATCGCATATGCGTTGTCGTGAATATTGGAGGGATGAAGGCCAGCCTCGCCTCCGTCCTTACGCGCCCATCTGGGCTTTGGTCCGACGAGGCGCACCCCCGTTCTTGAGGAGTTGTAATGTACCTTCCAGCGCGATGCAAAAAAAGTCTCTATATCTTCGTCCGTAAAGAAATCCGGGGCCCCATGCGGGCCATAGAGAACTTCGACTTCCCAATCATTTGCGATCGGGGGAATTTCAGATGCAACTGGCGATTTGCATAGGCTGCCTGCGAGATGGAGGACGTCGCCCGTGCGCAGCGCGCGGCCGCCATGACCACCAAAATTGCCAAGCGTGAAAGTACTCTTGCTCCCCAGGTAATCAGGAACATCGATACCCCCGGCGAAGAGGATGTAGGTTCGTGCTCCAGCACCTTCAATCGCGCCAAGCTCAAGGGTGGCACCGGCAGGAACCTCGATCGACTGCCAGTTAGGAATTTCCCGGCCATCGAGGCTCGCCTCCATTCGTGCGCCGCATAAAGCAACACGGCAGGCAATGTGGAATCGAATGGAAGGCCCGTTGAGCGTACATTCGAGCCCCGCAGCACCTTCGAAATTGCCAAGAAGTGCGTTGCCAATACGAAAGCTCAACGCATCCATCGGCCCGGAGGGAGGCACTCCAACATCCCAAAATCCTTGGCGCCCAGGCAGATCCTGCACAGTCGTCATCGTGCCACCATCAAGGATCTCAAAGCTATTCGGAAGATAAACGAATTGATCGGTCATCTTCGTGTAAACATCGCCGCGCGCGAATGAATCACCAGCAACAAGCTCACGCAGATATCCAAGATTGGTTTCGATGCCATCCAGGCGCGTAGAGGCGAGAGCTTTCTTCATTTGCGCAATCGCTTCTTCGCGAGTAGCGGCTTTTACGATCAGCTTGGCGATGAGCGGGTCATAGAAAGCAGTAACTTCAGAGCCGGAACGAACCCAGGTGTCAACGCGTGCAAGGTCAACGGGCATGCTCACGTTTGTCAGCTGCCCGGCACTTGGCTGGAAGCTTTTATTCGGGTCTTCCGCGTAAAGGCGAACTTGAATCGATGCGCCGACCGGTTTGGGTCGCATGTCTTCAAGGCTCACCATTTCACGCGCTGCCGCAAGAAGCATCCACTCCACCAGATCGACACCGCAAACTTCCTCGGTCACGCCGTGTTCGACCTGAAGGCGCGTATTCACTTCAAGAAAATAGAAGTCGCCGCTTGTCGCATCGTACACAAACTCAACCGTTCCCGCCGATTCGTAGCCGACGGTGCGCGCAAGACGCTCGGAAACTGCCAGTAGTTCGGTACGTTGAATCGCGGTGAGGCCAGGGGCAGGCGTCTCCTCAATGATCTTCTGGTTCCGGCGCTGTACAGAGCAATCTCTCTCGCCAAGCGCTATGACGTTGCCAGCCCCGTCGCCAAAGATTTGCACCTCGACGTGACGAGCTCGTTCGACATACTTTTCGAGGAACAGGCCGCCATCCTTGAAATTCGCAAGGCTAAGCCGTTCAACACTGGCATAGTATTCTTGAAGCTCGTTCGCGTCGCGGCAGAGGCGCATTCCGATGCCACCACCGCCTGCAGTGCTCTTCAGCATGACGGGGTAACCGATTCGATTCGCTTCGCTTAGCGCTTCGAGAACACCACTCAATAGTGCCGTGCCTGGCAGCAGAGGGACATTGGCGCTCACCGCGAGTTCACGAGCACGATGCTTCAATCCGAAGGCTCGCATCTGTTCAGCACTGGGGCCGATGAACTTGATTCCAGCTACAGAGCATGCTTCGGCAAAATCAGCATTTTCACTCAGGAATCCGTAGCCTGGATGAATCGCCTCAGCCCCACACTCAAGGGCAATCGCAATGATCTTGTCGCCGAGAAGATAACTCTGAGCTGCTTGCGCTGGCCCAAGCAGATAAGCTTCATCCGCTTGCTCCACGTGGGCTGCATGACGGTCCGCCTCGCTGTAAACGGCAACACTGGCAATGCCCATTCGCCGAAGAGTTCGCAAGACGCGGCAGGCGATTGCACCGCGGTTGGCAATCAGTACCTTACGAAACATCAGCGCCCCATACTAACAACCGGACGGGGGTTGGATTGTAAGCATTGCAGGGGTTGTTCAATTGAGGACAGTTGCTGATGACAACAGCCACGTCCATGGTGGCGGTCATCTCTACGTACTTGCCGGCTTCGCTGATTCCATCCTCGAAAGTCAACTTGCCATCCGGCGTTACCGGCACATTCATAAAGAAGTTGACGTTGGAAGTGATGTCCCGCTTTTCGACTCCCCAGCTCATCAGTGCCGCCATGAAGCTGTTGCGGCAATTGTGCATGTATCGTTTCTCGATTGCATAGCGGACCTGATTCGATTCGGCCGCACATGCGCCACCAAGGGTATCGTGACGCCCGCAGGTATCTGCCGTGATGCGCATCAGCTCATTGCCAAGATTCGAGAGAATCCGCGAGCCGGTAGTCAGATAGATGTTGCCCTGCGCATTCACCGTATCGAGCGCTGAATAACGCTCGCTAAAGTCGCGGGCGTTGTAGAACAAGGTATCAGCAGCCTGATTGCCCCCAAGGTCAACAATGCGAAAGGCTTGCCCATTCTTGATTTCATGAATCCAGCCTTCACCTGCCGGCAATACGGAATCGTAAATTGCCTTTGCCGGATCGAGTTTGCTTTCCACCAATGTGCGCTCGTTCATGGCTTGGCTCCTTAAAGGAAATACCTTTCAGAATTGATGAAGCCCCGCGTGTTTTCGGGACAGTGGTTGCGGCAGAGATCGGCAGGCCCAGGAGGCTCCACACGATAGAAGCTGAGCAAAACGCGCTTCGGTTCATAGCCAGGATTGGGGTCGAGAGGATGCGGATTGGTGTCGAGAATGATCAGCGTATTCATCTCTGCGCGCAGATCAACCGAATCGCCGCCCTTCGAATTCCCTGAGATGAATTGCAGGTTGCCCTGTGGATCCACTTGCACCTTCGAAAAGAAATTAATCTGTCCCTGGAGGTCTCGGATATCCATACCGAATTTGCCAAGCTCACGCAGGAAGTTTTCGCGAGTGCTCGTATACCAGTCGTTGCGATAGTCCTGGTAGCTGTGCGTACCGTACTTTGCTTTGACGCTCTCTGCTGTGGAATGCGTGCCTATGGGATCATGCCAGCCAACCGTGTCTTCGGTGATCGAACAAAGAACGCGCCCCATGTCCGAATAGATGCAATTGCCGCGCGTGAGATGAGCCGTGTGTTGCGCTTTCAACGTGTCAGGCATGTTGTAGCGCTCCACCAAAAGCTCAAAGTTGAAGAAGGTGGTGGGCACGTTCGCTCCCCCATCCAGATCCGTGATTCTCAATGCCGTACCGCGCTTCAAAACGTGCGCAAAACTGGCACCACCACGCAACTCTTCTTCGAATAAAAGAGTACCGAGGGCCATGAGGCTCTCCTTTCCAGCGTCCCAAATTGTCGATGATTTAATGCAGGCGGGAATTCTACGAACGAGGAGGAGGACCGCAGCAAACGTCCATGGCCGTGAGCCTCAGCATGACGCTGAGGCTCACCTTGCGCTCGTTGTTGCGGGCCTTGGGCATTCCAGTAAACGTTTAGGGTCGCACAACTACAGACCTGGCTGCAAGACAACCTTCATCAAACCTGGCTCGTTTGCGTAGAGCCTCTTGAACCAGTCTGCGCCCTGCTCGAGAGGCGCAAGGGCTGAGATGATCGGATCCACCTTGATGGCACCGCGGGCGAGCAGATCGATGCATTGTGGGAATTCTCCCGAACTGGCAGCAGAGCCCTGCAGGCGAATCTGCCTGCTCACAACCACTTGCAGCGGGATCTCAACCCTCGGCGTGATGTTCCCGACGAGTGTGACGGAACCGCCCTTCTTGACAGAGTGGATCGCGGTATCAATCGTCTTTCCGGCACCAACAACTTCGATTGCCACATCAGCACCACGACCACCGGTCAGATCCTGCACGGCCTGGACCACATCGGTGTTCTTCGGGTTCAGCCCCACATCGGCACCCAGTGATTTTGCAAGGTCCAGCTTGGAATCTTCAAGGTCTACCGCAATAATCAGACCGCAACCTGCAAGTCGCAGGGTCTGCACAACGAGCAGGCCGATCATGCCAGACCCGACAACCAGGGCAGAAGAGCCAAGCGGCATCGGCGTGAGATTTACCGCGTGCACTGCGATCGAGACGGCCTCAATCATTGCTGCATAGTGGAAGGGGAAAGTCTCAGGCAGAGAATAAAGAATGTTTTGAGGAACCGAGACATATTCAGCGAAGGCGCCGTGTCGCCGAAATTCATTGCAGCTCACACCCAATACTTGACGGTTTTCGCAAAGATTGATTTCCCCGCGATGGCAGAAGTAGCAATTCCCACAACTCACGGTAGAATCGAAAGTCACGCGGTCACCAATGGCCCAGCCCTTGACCTCCTTGCCGACTTCAGCAATTACCCCAGAAGCTTCGTGCCCCATGACGAGTGGTGGAATCCGGCGGCCAGTACTGCCATCGTAGCCATGGATGTCGCTTCCGCAGATGCCGCAGGCCTTTACCTGAATCAGGACATCTTCAGGCCCAATCACAGGGATGGGCATGTCGGTCAGATCGAGTTTTTTGTATTCGGAGAGTAGTAGGGCTTTCATTTTCATTCTTCAGCTTTAGTAACCAACCTTGCCGTTTCGGACTCTACTGCATAGATGTACAAAATTTCAGGATGGCTGTCGCCAACTTCTATTCTATTGGCAACAGCACTGTGTTTGTCCGCGCAAACTGCCACGATTTTTCCTGCAGCCCCAATTGAATTGCCTGGAGTCGCTGATTCCAACAGCCCCTCACATTGGTCGAACGGCAAGCTGGTTTTATTCAATTCGGATGGGATGCCAATCCGCAGCGAAGGTTCCAGCCTCGAAACGCTGGGGAAAGTTCGGGCTACAAGATTCTACAGCTACGAACATGTGCCTCTCTGGATTGAGGCCACCTGGAAGGCCCCCGGCGGCCAACTCTATGCCTGGTATCACCACGAAGTCTTCCTGAACTGCGCAGACAACCCAGTGTCCGCCCCCGAAATTGGCGCACTCCGTTCCGATGATGATGGCATCAGTTTTCGAGATCTTGGCATCATTTTGAGTGCTGCGGGAGAATCGGATTGCCAGACGAAAAATTATTTCTTCGGGGGTGGAACCGGGGACTTCAGTGCGATCCCGGACCAAAACGGCGAGTACATCTACTTTCTCTATTCCAGTTATTCTGGAGGCGCTTCGTCACAAGGCGTGGCCGTGGCAAGGATGAAGGTTGAAGATCGGGATCAACCGGCGGGCAGAGTTTTCAAATACTTCAGCGGCGATTGGGAAGAGCCAGGACTCGGCGGTACTGAGTCACCTATTTTTGCGGCAGCCACCAGTTGGGCGAGTGCAAATGCCGATGCGTTTTGGGGCCCAAGCGTTCACTGGAACACTTATTTAAACCGTTATGTGATGCTTCTCAACCATACTTGCTGCTCCACCGATTGGCCGCAAGAGGGAATCTATGTGAGCTTTAGCGCCGATCTTTCCCACCCGGAAACCTGGCTTCCACCGACAAAGATTTTCGACGGAGGCGGCTGGTATCCAATGGCCCATGGGCTCGAAGCGAATGGAACAGATAAATTGGCGGGCCGGACTGCGCGGTTTTTTCAAGGCAGCCACAGCGAGTGGTTGCTCGAGTTTCACTTGCCGTAAGTGGCGGAGGGAGTGAGATTCGGAATGAGACGCCCCGAATGGAATCTGCAAGTTGCAGAGAATACATTGCAATAGAAGCAATACAAGCCATGATTGCATCTGACCATTGCACGCAAATGCACGCTGGGAGAACAATGCTGGAATCCAAAAGGTCCCTCACATCATGCATCTATGTTTGGAATGCATCATGAGGGGGACCTAGAGGTCCGTCTGGACTACATGGCGGAGAGGAGGGGGGGGCGAACCCCTATGTGCTCTTTCAAACACCACGGCTTATCAGACCGCTGCCTTACCATTCGACGCACCTCGAAAGAATTCCTCTGGAAAAAGCTACCTTTCGCGATGCCCGCACTTCTATATTGCATCAGAACGGCTAAATTATCAACGATTCGGGTGATTGAGGAACGGGCATGAGTCTTGCACATTGATACACTGTCTCGTCGCTGCTAGTTTGAGGATCGTTTAGACTCGATGGTCGATGCATTCGTTGATGACTGACACGGAGTATTTTGCGTTGCATATGACTGTTGCTGAGGAGGTCGAAGCGGCATTCACGCTTTACCATGGGCTTGAGGAATTCGAACGCCTCACGAGGGAAGATAAAACAATACTTAGGCACGTAGCGGCAGACGCGTGATTTTGGCAACCGTACAGGGCAGTAATGCAATACGCGGTTATAATGAAGATGGGCAAGATCTTCGACCCGTCACCCGACGCGTTCACCATTCATAAGTTGGTTGCCGCTACGATTGCTAATGCGCAATTGTTCAGGAAGTGTCAAGAGTTTTGTGTAAACTGTTTTCGGAAGCAGCTTCCAAACTTGATAGAGTGCTCAAGTCACACGGAGGGCATGGCTCTGCGGGGCCGCA
>JANXLY010000370.1 GCA_025354885.1 Acidobacteriota bacterium
TAAACATCTGGGTCACGTTCCGGTCGTACATCCCAATGGACGGCGAGGCACTCAGGAAAGCATGGTGCCGCAGCAATCGAAGCTGCGCCCTCCGAAACTCAAGCCTCAACTTTGCCCGGCCAAGCGCGAACGCTACAAAACACGGACCGCCGTTGAGCGGGTCAACGCGCGGTTGAAGGACGAGTTCGGAGGCCGAACCTTGCGAGTCAGGGGCGCAGCCAAAGTGATGGCACACCTGATGTTCGGAGTGGTTGCACTGAGAATAAATCAGTTATGCAACATCATTAAGCAATAAATAGAAATACGAACTAACTCCAAAAACTTAGACCTGCTGAGGCAGCAGCCTTTCACAAGCACGCCCCAAAAAGCTCCAGAGACCCTAAAAATCGCCCGCAGGACGACATCCCGAGCAAAATCGCTGTCTGAGCCTGTCAAAGCTCACCACGAGCGTTGGCACAGTCTAAGCCCCGAGTCAATCCTGAATTCCCGGACTTTTGCAAGTGGTTCACGTCTTTTTAAAATATATTTTCAGCCAGAAACGCCATATATTTCACACTTCTCGGTCCCCAAACCACAAAACTCCATCCACCCCCTTGCTACTGTGTGACCGATGGTAAACCTGACTGATGGCATGCAACCGATACAGGATCAGCCCACGGAAGATACTCCGCAGCCGACCCAACACATTTCCGCCGCCCGCCTCGCCGCTAACCGTGCCAACGCCCAGAAATCAACGGGACCACGCACCCCGCAAGGCAAACTCCGCTCTGCTTCAAACTCCTTGCAGCACGGCCTTTACAGTCTCAAGAACTTCGACAGCTTCATCCACGACAATGATCTCGCCCTCACTGTCATCACCAACTACCTCGAACAATTCAACCCCGTCACGCCCACCGAACACACCCTTGTCCACCAGCTCATCCACCAGCAATTGCGATTCCTGCAAATGGAATATCTCTTCAACCAGGCCATGAGCTTCCGCGTCGAGCAGATCCTCAAAACTCCCGTCCCATTTCTGACCCAAATCATGCGCGAACTGGATCGTCTCCCCGCCCGCATCCAGCGCACCATCAAAGCGATCCATTTCGAACAAAAACGTCGCCTCGATCACGATTGGGAAATCGAAGCCATCCCCGACCAGCCACCTCTGCCGGAACGCAGCGAAAACGAGGTCTATGCCGCACTCGTTACCCACGAAGGTGTAGTTGCCATCGACTCACTGCCAAAAACCAACCCAACTCCAAAAAATGACGAAACGAAGCCACTTGCAACGAAGATCGACGGCGACCTCCTCTTCCGCATCTTCGCTGATCGCGTTCTTAACAAATACCAGCAACTCCCGCAGGAAAAAGCAGAAAACGAACCCAAGATCTAAACGCACAACCCGCTCGGGTCAGTGGACAAACCACGCCGCGCAAGCTCTTTGACATCTTTGAATAGACTGGATTTGCCTCTCAAAGCCCAAAAACCCAATGCCGCCCCTGCGAAAGGTGGCTTAGGGTCTGGCCGCAGGGGTCACTGCCCGCCGCGAGACAAATAGTTACGGTTGAAGGCCTCTTTCTTCGCCCATTACTTTGACAAACAGGGCGAAATTTCGAATAGAGTTTCCGTTGGCCAATTCTGCCGAAATTGTGCTGCACGGGCAAGTCATAAATTCGACTCTTTCAAACCACCTACAATCCCGACTTGTAGAGACTTGTACAGATTCGGCCAGCAGTAGCGTTATAGCTCCAATTCGAATCCCGCGAGTTTACTCGTATCGCAGCACATCGAGTGGATTGACCTGCGTGGCACGACGCGCGGGTATCCAGGCGGCGATAAGGGCGATTGCAAGGATCAGCGTGACTGCAAAGATGAGTGTCAGCGGGTCTGTCGCCTTGAGGCCATATAACTGGCTCTCAATGTACCTCGACAGCAGCATGGCGGCGGGAACTCCCACCAGGATTCCCCCAAGTATAAGGAGGGCGATTTCGCCCAGCACCAGACGAATCACGGAGCCCGCTTCCGCTCCAAGGGCAATGCGGATTCCGATCTCTTTCAGTCTTCTCGCAACGGCCAGTGAAAGCACGCCGTAGAGGCCGATCGAAGCCAGGATTGTTGCGATCAGACCGAAAGCCGAAGCGAGAAATGAGACCATTCGCTCTGTCGACAGGATCTGATCCACCTGTTCCGAGAAGCTGCGCATTTCGTAAATGGAAAGTGCGGGGTCCAACTGGCGAACGAGCCCACGCTCCTGGGAAAAGAGCGCACTTTCGTCGCCTCTGGCCCGCACATACACGACAAAAGACGATGCGCGCTTTCCCGTATACACAGGGATCAGCATCTGGATTGGCACTTCGTCGCGGAGGTTTTCATACCTGGCGTCAGAGAAGACGCCGACGATCTCGATGGGCGTACTGGTGCCGGGGTCCCCGCCAAAACCTACGTGGCGGCCCAGCGGGCGTCCGCCAAAATACTTGTCAGAGAATTTCTTGTTGATAAGGGCGGTGTTCTCGCTGTCGTTATCACGCAAATCGCGACCTTCAAGAATGCGCATCCCCATGCTTGTGACGTAGCCGGGGGACACTGCGTCCATGTAGGGGCCGATGTTTTCGCCCTGCTTGGACTGATGGCCTTCGATCGTAACGCTGGAATCCCATTCAAAGCCGTGCATCTTTGCAACGCTCGAAATTGCAGCAGATTCCACACCCGGCATAGACTGGAACCGTGCAACCAGTTCGCGCTCCAGCGTCGAGATGCGCTGGGCCGTATAGCCGTTGAGGCTGGGATCTACTGAGAACTGCACAAGACGTGAAATGTTGAGGCCCGTGTCCACCATGCGCAGATTTTCAAGACTACGGACAAACAGACCTGCAGCGATAAGGAGCATGACACTAAGAGCGATCTGCACGCCCACGAGGGTCTTGCGCATCAGGCCTGAATTGCTGGACATTCCTCGGCCTTCTTCTTTCAATGCTCTTGCTGCATCGGCACGAGCGGCTGTAAGGGCAGGAATGAGTCCAAAGAGCAGGCCCGTAAAAGCGGCGACTCCAAAAGTAAAGGCAAAGATGCGCCAGTCTGGCTTGGGATCGACCAGGAGTGGATTGTCCCCACTAGGGAGAAAGCTGATCAACAGTGCATCCAGGCCGTAAGCAAGGATTAGCCCGCTGATGCCGCCAATGGCCGAAAGCAGAAGACTCTCGATGAGAAGAGGGCGGGCGAGACGCCATCCGGATGCACCAAGCGCAGCCCGTACCGCCATCTCTCTGCGGCGGCCAGAGGCTCGAGCTACCAGTAGGTTCGCAACATTCGAACAGGCAATGAGCAGCACCATGCCAACAATTCCCATCAGGATCTGCAACGGTTGGCTAAAGGTCTGACGAAGTTCCGAATAACCATTGGCAGCGCGAACCACTACAACCAGCCCTCGAAGGAATTCTTCTTTAGAGAATGGTGTGGCATTCTTGAAGGCCGCCTCCTTTACTTCCTCCTCACGGATCGAATGGAACTGGATCTGCAATGCAGAGCGCGCTTGATCTTCCGTGATACCCGGTTTGAGGCGAGCGAAGATCTGCACCCAACGAGAGCGTCGGTTATCGAGATCGTTCCACGCAGTCGTCATCTGCGGTTTCATCATGACGGGCACACGGATTGCAGGCGAAGTCGTGGGGTCGAGGCCAGTAAAGCCGGCGGCGCTCACACCGATGATCGTGAAAGGGAAATTGTTGATCCGGATGGATTGGCCGATAACATTGGGGTCAGCATTATGACGAGACTTCCAGTAATCGTGGCTGAGAACGGCGACGGGGTGGCCGCCGGGCTGGAGATCGTCTGATTGGGACAACACTCGACCAGCGGCGGCGCTCACGCCGAGCACCTCGTAAAAATTGCCGGAGACCATTTCACCCGACACGCGCTCATTCGATGTCCCAACTACGATGTTCATGTCGATTTCACGTCGGCAGAGGACTCCGCTCAACACTGTGGACTGGTCGCGATAGTCCCTGTAGAGCGGATAGGAATTCATGCGAGAGCCCCGATTGTTGCCGTAATGAGACCCCTTTTGAGAGATCTGGATCAGTTCCTGCGGATTCCGGATGGGCAGGCTGCGGAGCAGAACCTGATCAAGCAGGCTGAAAATCGCTGCATTGGCCCCAATGCCCAAGGCCAGTGAGGCAATGGCAACAACAGTAAACAGCGGCGATTTGAGAAAGCCTCGAAAGGCACTTCGGAGTTCATCCAGGATTCCACGCATGTATGGTCTACGCACCAAGTGCCAGAGCGTTTCTATCCGATGCGGATTTTAACAGGGACGAGGCGGTTAAAAGGAAAAGCGAAGAGACAGGTCGATTCGTCGGTTGGCAGCTGAGCCTCCACCGCCCCCTCCACCACCCCC
>JANXLY010000378.1 GCA_025354885.1 Acidobacteriota bacterium
GGCTCAAACTCTCGTTTACTGACCATCTTGAAAACGCGATCATTATCACCGGGAGCAAAGGTGAAATCCGCACCGGGGTTGATTCCTTCGGTTCCATCAGCTGGAAAGGCACTCAGCCTCCGCTCGAGGGTGAACTTCATCCCGTTGAACCCTTTCCGCAGAACGGCCTGGCCCGGGACTTCGTCTCCAGCTTCGCCGTTCAGTTCCTCGAATTTCAGGATGTCATCCGCGGTCATGCCAAGGTTCGTGTTTCGGCCCGTGACGCAGCTCGCACCCACGGGCTGATTGACTGGGCCTATAGCCACCGTCAGTCGTTGCTTCCCCTTCTTCGGCGCGATTCGCCGCGCCCCGCGCTCCAACCATGTCAGGTTACAGTCACAGGCGGCTCCGGATTTCTTGGCGTCAGTCTGGTGGAGCGACTGAGCGAGTTGGGTTTTACCAGCATTGTGATCCCTGTGCGCTCCTTCCGCAGCGGTGCGCGCGTCTCGCGTTTCCTCGTCGACAGGCAAGTGACCGATCTTCTCAATCCTGCAAGTGTCGCCAAAACAATTGCGGGCAGTCGCTATGTTTTCCATCTGGCTTACGGGGCTGACGGCCCTGACGCTGCGCGAGTCACTACCGAAAGCACGAAGAATGTTGTCGAGGCGGCCATTGCCGCCGGTGTTGAAGTGGTAGTCGTTACCAGTACCGCAACGGTTTTCGGGCATCCCGGAGGAGACCGCCTGGTGGACGAAACTTTTGCCCATCGTCCGGCGCTGGGCGACTACGGAACCAGCAAGTCCGAAGCCGAAAAATACTGCCTCAGTCGGGCGAAAACATCCGGCCGGACCCGTATCGTGGTCATCAACCCCGGTTCCATCTATGGCCCCGGAGGCAAGTTGTTCACCAGCCTTCCGATCCGCGCCGCGCGCGACCGCTGGTTTGGCTGGATCAGTGAAGGCAACGGCATTATCAACTATTCATTCGTCGAGAACGTGGTCGATTCACTCCTCCTCGCCGTTGTCCGCCCCGAAGCCAACGGCGAGAATTTCATCATCTGCGACGGCTCCTGTACTCTGCGAGAGTATCTGACTCCACTCCTCGGCGAATATGCCGCCGGGTTGGCGTCCTACACAAAAGAGCAGATCGTTACCCTCGAAAGTAGCGCCGCTCCTGGTTTTCGTGACCTGCTCCGTGCCCTTACCGGACCAGCTGTGATGCGTGCCGTCAATGGCATTCCTCTCTTCTCGGTCCCCAAGAAATTTATCGAACGCCGTCTGGCCGCCTTTTACTCGAAGGCGCAAACTGCGCGTACCACATTGCAGGCGGAAGCTTCTTCGCCAGCGTCGGAAAACAAAGCCGGTGTTCCGCCCCTGTGGATGGCGGATATTTTGGGTCCTGTTACCGTACGATATTCCACGGCCAAGGCAGAAAAAATACTCCACTGGAAGCCTGCGGTAGGTTTGGCCGAGGGCCAGAGGGTCAGCCGTGCCTGGCTGGCCAGCCTGGACCTCCTGCCCGAAGACCGATGATCGCGAAGGAACTTCCGCAGCGCACGGAAGCGTTTTACCATCCTGAGATCGACGTCCTTCGGTTCGGTGCATTTGTCCTGGTTTGGTTTTCTCATGCCCTGCCAGACCGGCCTGTAGCTTGGATGCACCTGGGTTTTCCCGGCCCCGCCGCCAGTCTTGCCGCCGGCCTGATGAGGGGAGGTGCGTATGGCGTTGATCTGTTTTTCGCTCTAAGCTCCTACCTCATTACCGAGCTCCTCCTGCGGGAGTATCGCGTCCGCAAATCAATCGACATCAAGTCTTTCTATATTCGACGCATTCTCCGCATCTGGCCGCTCTATCTGACCGTCCTGTTTGCCGGTCCACCCCTGATGCGGGCGTTGCACTATCCGGATACTCTCTCCGGTCGTTATCTGGTAGCGTTTACTCTCTTCGCCGGAAACTGGGCTTGCGCAATCTGGGGCTATCCCAACAGTAAGTTCGCGTCTCTTTGGTCCGTTTCCATCGAAGAACAGTTCTACCTTGCGTGGCCGCTCATCATGAGCCGTTTTATCCACCGCCTCCGGCCCATCGCATACGGTCTTTTGGCATGTTCGTTTCTTGCGCGGGGCTGGCTAGTAATCGCCGGCGCTCACCACCCGGCAGCGTGGTGCAACACGCTGACGCGTCTCGATCCTATTGCCGCAGGTGCATTGCTCGCATCGTTTCTGGACGGGCGCACGCCGTCATTGAGCCGTCTACTCCGCTCCGTGATGATGGTGTCCGCCGTGATCGTCATCACCCTCGTGGGTCTGTTCGCAGACTACAGCGGTATCTCGACACTGATCGGTTACCCGCTCGCGACTCTTGCCGCGATTCTTCTCATTTCGGCAACCCTCATGCCGGTGACAGCCTGGGCGCCGGGTCTGGCTGGTCGTGCGCTGGTCTACCTCGGGCGCATTAGTTACGACCTATATGTTTTTCACAATGCGGCGATCAGGATTTCCATGGTCCCAAGTCCTTCTGCTCTGCGTTGGGTATTCAACCTCACAGGCTCGCTGGCTTTGACGGTCCTTCTGGCGGTTCTTTCGTATCGGTTTATTGAAACTCCCTTCCTCCGCCTGAAAAAGCGGTTTACCTTGATCCAATCGGGCCCTCAGGCGGACACTGGTCCGTCGGTCTCGGGGGTTGTAAATGCCTGACGTGGAATTGCCCTCGCTCCTGATCTGGGGCACCTCCGGCCATGCCAAAGTTGTGGCCGAAATCGTCCGGCTCAGTCACAGCCATCGAATCGCCGGTTTTATCGACGACACGCATTCCGCACCCGGGACGTTTCAGGATCTCCCCGTTTACGCAAGTCCCTCCACCAGCCTTGCTGCCTGCATCATCATTGCGGTCGGTGACTGCCGTGCACGGCTGGCGCTCGCCACCCGTGCGAGCGAAGCCGGATTCGTCCTCGCCACAGCCATCCATCCCCGCTCGATCGTCTCCGCCGAGGCAACGCTCTCACCAGGCATCGTGGTCGCTGCCGGGGCAGTCATAAATCCAGGCTGCCAACTAGGTGAAAACGTCATCATCAATACCGGCGCCACAGTCGATCATGACTGCATCATTTCCGAAGGTGCTCACATCGGTCCCGGCGTCCACATCGGGGGCTGGGTCGCCGTTGGCCGCGCCTCATGGCTCGGTATCGGTGCCATCATTCGTGACCGGATTACCATCGGTTGCGGTTCGATTGTGGGAGCGGGAGCGGTAGTTATTGCTGACCTCCCCGGCAACGTCCTCGCCTACGGTGTTCCCGCGAAGTTCATCCGAACACTTCCATGACATCAGCCCGGATCACATCAACTGAACCTGGTTCTGACGTTCACGCGGAGTTTGGGCGACCAGCACACTTGGGCAGACAATGCGCTTGACCATGTTTGGCAGCAGGCTTTCAGTGTTTCCCGCCGCTCGGCACTTGTCATGGCTGTCGCCCGCAAGTCACCTCGATACTGGAGTGTTCCCGCAATTTGTGCATTTCGACACCACTGGCTCAGACCACTTGCTCTTCGCTCTGCCGCACTGGCTCTCCTCCCATCCGCTTACCGCCTCTACAGAAATGTTCGGCGAAAAGGCGTCTGACCAGAGGCTCTCCGGCCCAATACTGAGGTCTTCGTGAAGACGCCTCCCAGATTCGCCGTTCTGATTCCTACTTATAACGGGGCTAACTGTATCGGCGAAGCATTGCAGAGTATTATCCGGTGGTGCGAGCCGGGACCGTCTCTGCCTCAAGTTTACCTCTTCGACGATTGTTCGTCCGATGACACACTGCGAATTGCGCAGGAATCGCAGGCGTCGTTACCACTCCATATCGTACGTAACCAGCGGAATCTGGGCGAATGCGGCAACGTCAATCACGCCATGGCCGCACTCAGGGCCTGGGGTTTCGACTGGGTCATGCTCCTCCATCAGGATGATCTGCTGGCTGGACCATGGATACAAACTTGTCTCCACCTTCTCGAAAAGCCGGATCCTGCTTTGGGCATGATCTGCTGCACTAACCTTTACTGCGAGCTGCATGAAAGCAGGGAAATCCCCTTCGTGCCGCAGCCGGAAAAGTTGCCTTATACCGAATATCCAGGCACGGACGCCTCAATTCGCTCCCTCCGTCACAACTGGTTCTGGAGCATCTCCGGTTCCGTATTCCTTACCTCCGCCTATGTGGAATCGGGAGGCATGCATCCGCACCTGCGGTTTGCGGGTGACGTCGATTTTCTGGTTCGCTTCATGCTGGGCGGACACGCAACCCTCCAAATCGCTTGGCCTGCCATCCTGAAAAGATATTCGGACGAGAGCCAGACAGCGCGAGCCAATGCAACGGGTGCCGATATCATCTGCTGGGCCTACCTGATGCACAAATATTTGCCCTTCTCATCCAAGGCTGAACAGACGGCCGAATACTGCAAACAAGCGAAAAATATTCTGCGGCGCGCACTTTTAATGGCCCGGCGCGGACGCGCAACCGCAGCACCCACGCAAATCAGGAGCCTGCTGCTCATTTTTCAGAGCTATTGCGCCCTGATCACTGGCAGCGACGGGCTCATTCCGGCCGAGGTGCGGCCGCTCCTTGACTTCACCTTCACGCCTCTGGCCGCGAACAGACCAGCCAAAGGAGTTGTATGACCGGTAAGACCACATTTCAGAATCTGGCCGTGGCGGGAGCGGCTCCCGCTTTTTCTGAGCCCCTCCACGTCGGCCGCCCCAACATCGGAAACCGCGCACGCCTCATGGAGCGAATCGAAG
>JANXLY010000003.1 GCA_025354885.1 Acidobacteriota bacterium
AGCCGAGCAGATCCGCACGGCGGGATTCCAGGTCCGGGAGAGAGTCTGGCATGAAGCCTCCTGCTGGAAGTATATACTACTTCCAGAATTAGCCGCAAAACAAGGCGAATCGTGAAATCGCCTTGTTAAAGTCGCGCACCCGATGTTTAATGGCCGAAAGCGCATTCTTCCCAGCAAATGATATACTCAGCGCAGCCCTTATGAATCCACGCTTCTGGCTCATGCTTGCCTTTCCCTCGCTCCTCTTCCTTGCCTACACGCAGCAAAAAGATTGGGCCACAGAAAAGCTCGAGCGCTCCCTCTCATCGGAACGCAAAGGAAAGCTGAACGAACCCTTCGTCGGCATCACTACCAACGGCATCATCGAGCCCAACCTTTTCAAAATTCGCTCCACTGGCGTCAGCACTGGCCCAGTCCTCAAAGCCGCCACATCTTTTCTCGCTTCCCTCCATGAAGACCAGCGGAAGAAAACAAAGTTCGCCATCGATGACATTGAGTGGCGCAAATGGATGAACCAGGATTTCTACGTCCGGCAGGGCATGGGTTTCCAGGACATGAACGACAAACAACGCGAAGCCGCTTTCGCCATCCTGCGCGCTGGCCTCAGCGCAAAAGGTCTCCAACTCTCACGAGACATTATGCGCCTCAATGAAACCCTCGGCGAACTCACCGGCAACATGCCGCGCTACGGCGAATGGGCTTACTGGCTGACCGTCATGGGCGAACCATCCTCCGACAAGCCCTGGGGCTTCCAGATGGACGGCCACCATCTCATCATCAATTACTTCGTGCTTGGCGATCAAGTCGTCATGACCCCACTCTTCGTTGGCTCAGAACCCGTCATCGCCACTAGCGGCAAGTACAAAGGCCTCAAGATTCTGCAGGAAGAACAAGCTCTCGGCCTCAAAATGGTCCAGGCGCTCAACGAGGATCAACGCAAGAAAGCGATCCTCGACAAGAACAAGACAGGCAACAACAACCTCACAGAAGCATTCAAGGACAACGCTGTAATCGACTACGCAGGACTCAAAGGGTCAGACCTCACTGCAGCCCAAAAAACGCAATATCTCCACCTGATCTCCCAGTTCATCGACAACCTGGATTCCGGTCATGCCAGAGTCAAAATGGAAGATGTCCGCAAGCATCTCGACAACACTTACTTTGCCTGGATTGGCGGCACAGAAACGGAAAGCGTCTACTACTACCGAATCCACAGCCCGGTCGTCCTGATCGAGTTCGACCACCAGCGTCCCGCTGGACTCACTCCATTCTCAAAGAATCCGCAACTGCCCGATCACGAACACATTCATATCGTTGTCCGAACTCCCAATGGCAACGATTACGGCAAAGACCTTCTTCGTCAGCACTTGCTTGCGCACCCTCACTAACAACTATCTTCCGTGCTCCAGGCTTTGCGACATCAGACCTACGTGATGGATACCTGCACTTTTAGCAACATCAATGACCATTGCGACTTGCTGAAACTCAAGCTCGCCGTCGCCTTTGACGAAGCAGACACGCTCGGCGCGAGCCTTGAAGATTTCCCTCGGCCGCCAGCTCAGATTCTCAATCAGGACGCTCTCCTGATTGATCTTGAGTGATTGGTCCTTCCCGATGCTCAACACAACGCTTTGATCCACTCGCAATTGCTGCGGCGCTGCGGGAGACTGCTGTGGCAGACGCGCATCCAGTCCCTAGCACTAACAGCAAATCAATTAGCGGAGTTAGATTCATCTCCCCGAAACTCTTGCCCATCGCCATATTGCCACCTCATCTCATTCGACATCCGTCGAGAGAAACAAGTTCCCAAGCCGAGAGCACAACGTCTTAGCCCTTCAACTGCCGCACCAGTGCCGCCGTAAACTGGTCGGTCGTTGCCGTCCCGCCCACATCGGAAGTCAAATTGTCACCCTCGCGATAAACAGTTTCAAGCGCCTGCTGCAAGCGCTTGGCCGCATCCATTTCCTTCAAATGCTCAAGCATCATAATGCTTGATCGAAGCAACGCAGTCGGATTCGCCAGCCCCTTCCCCGCGATATCCGGCGCACTCCCGTGAACGCTCTCAAAGACTGCATAGTTGTCGCCAATGTTTGCGCCCGGAACAACGCCCAGTCCGCCAACCAGCCCAGCCGCAAGGTCGCTCACGATATCACCGTAAAGGTTAGGCAGCAGCAGGATGTCGAACTGCTCGGGGCGTGTCACCAACTGCATTGATGCGTTATCGACAATCAATTCGTTGTAGACGAGGTGAGGGTAATCTGCCGCAACTTCACGGCAGCAGCGCAAAAACAAGCCGTCCGCCAGCTTCATGATATTTGCCTTGTGAATGGCCGTAACCTTTTTACGCAGGTGTCGTGAACCAAAACGAAAAGCTGCCCGCGCAATCCGGGTCGAAGCAGTGCGTGTGATCACCTTGATCGAAGTAATCACATCGGTGACGATTTCATGTTCCAGGCCCGAATACAAATCTTCTGTGTTCTCGCGAAAAATCACCATGTCGAGAGCCACGTCGTCAAATCGCGTATGGATGCCTGGCATCGACTTGATGGGCCGGATGTTGGCGTAAAGATCCAGCTTCTTTCGCAGCGCAACATTCACACTCTGAAAGCCGCCAGCGATCGGAGTCGTTACGGGCCCTTTCAGCCCCACCTTGGTCTTCTCGATGGACGCCACAACATCGGCAGGCAGTGATTCGCCTGTCGCGCGGATACGATCCGCAGACAGTTCCACTCGCTCCCACTGGATGTCAACGCCGGTGGCGGCCAGCACCTTTTCTGCGGCAAGTGCGACTTCTGGACCAATACCGTCGCCGGGAATGAGTGTCACGAGATGAGCCATTCCTTTAGCGTGACAGATACTGAAAGGGAATGGCAAAAATCAAGCGCGCTTTGTTGAGCGTTACCGACAAGACTGGATTGGTGGAATTTGCTCGTGGGCTCACAGAGCTGGGTATCGAGTTGATCTCGACCGGAGGAACGGCAAAACTGCTGCGCGAGGCAGGCCTTGCCGCAGTGGATGTAAGTGAGTTGACGGGCTTTCCGGAAATGCTCGATGGCCGCGTAAAAACGATCCACCCGCGCGTCGCCGCCGGCGTACTCGCAATGCGCGAGAAGCCAGACCATATGCAGGCGCTTGCAGAACACAAGATCCCGCTCATTGACATGGTGGTGGTGAATCTCTATGAGTTCGAGAAGACCGCTGCAAAGCCTGGAGTTACGCTCGAGGAACTAATCGAAAACATCGATATCGGTGGACCCACCATGATCCGTGCTGCCGCCAAAAATTATCAGGATGTTGCTGTGGTCACCCGTGCCACCGATTACCCGACCCTGATCGAAGAGCTCAAAGCAAATGGTGCCCTCTCTCCGGCCACTCACTGGGATCTCGCAAAAAAAGCCTTCTCGACAACAGCCGCCTATGATGCCGCAATCACTCGCAAGCTCGAGCAGATTCCAAAAAGTGTCGACATGCCTGAACGCCTCGTCATCAATGTGCCAAAGAAAATGTCGCTGCGCTACGGCGAGAACCCGCACCAGAGTGCAGGCCTCTATGCCGCAGGTGAAACCGGTATCGCCAACGCGCGTCAGTTGCAAGGCAAGGAACTCAGCTACAACAATCTCGTCGACCTCGATGCGGCCTGGCAGTTGATCTGCGAATTCGATCTCCCCGCCAGCGCCATCATCAAGCACACCAACCCTTGCGGCTGCGCTACGGCCGCCTCTCTATCTGACTCCTACCAAAAGGCCTTCGCCGCCGATCCCATTAGTGCCTTCGGGGGCGTTCTCGCCTTCAATCGTATTGTCGATGCCGAGACCGCTACCGAAATTGCCAAGACCTTTATCGAAGCAATTGCCGCCCCCGGCTACACCGCAGAAGCGCTGGCACTCCTCTCCGCAAAAAAGAATCTCCGCCTTCTCGAAGTCTTGCGTGGTGGTCTCGACGAATCAGTCGTAAAGACGATTACAGGAGGCTATTTGATCCAAGCGGCAGACCGGCGTGTTCTCGTGCGCGAGGAAGCAAAGGTAGCAACCAAACTAGTGCCAACCGAAGAGCAGTGGCGTGCCCTCGCCTTCGCATGGCGTGTCGTCAAGCATGTGAAGTCGAACGCGATCGTTTACGCCCACGAAGGCCAGTTGATTGCGGCAGGCGCTGGCCAGATGAGCCGCGTTGACAGCGTGAAATTTGGCGCGATGAAAGCCATATTGCCTCTAGTCGACTGTGTCGTAGCAAGCGACGCATTCTTCCCCTTTCCCGACGGACTCGAAGTCGCGGCTAGCCATGGTGCCCGTGCCTTTGTGCAACCCGGCGGCAGCGTCAAGGATGAAGAAGTAATCGCCGCCGCAGATCGTCTGGGTGTGGCCATGGTTCTCACCGGCTTCCGCCATTTCCGCCACTAGACCAGACTTACTCTGGCCAAGGTGCCCTGAATGCGAATAGCCGGCTCGGCCCGTCTTCTGGCAGAGAGTAAAGTTTCCCATTGCGATAGGTCATGCCCTCATGGGCAAAGCTATGTCCACGATCCGTCTCTCCCAACGCGACGCGCCGCACCAGCTTCAGCTCAGGCAGGCTCACCCATTCGCTGGCACCCAACTTTCCGGCGATAT
>JANXLY010000006.1 GCA_025354885.1 Acidobacteriota bacterium
AGCCGAGCAGATCCGCACGGCGGGATTCCAGGTCCGGGAGAGAGTCTGGCATGAAGCCTCCTGCTGGAAGTATATACTACTTCCAGAATTAGCCGCAAAACAAGGCGAATCGTGAAATCGCCTTGTTAAAGTCGCGCACCCATTTCGAATGGCCCCTGTGCCCGGAGGGGCGAAATGAGATAGCGTTTAAGAGAATTGTCCGGCTAGACGAGGAGCGATGAAATCATGAGGCTGATGTTGGGGGTATTGATGATGACAACTCTTGTTGCAGGGCAGACCGAGATCTCCTTTCCGGCTTCAGACGGTGGCGTTGTTCACGCCGACTTGTATGGCGCGGGGGAGCGAGGGGTTGTGCTGGCCCACGGCATGCGTTTCGAAAAATCGAGTTGGAAAGAGCAGGCAACCCAATTGGCACACGGGGGTTTCAGGGTGCTTGCCCTCGATTTCCGTGGATACGGAAAATCAAAAGGCGGTCCGAATTCTCAATCGCCGCGTGATCTCTATCTCGACGTGCTCGCTGCAGCAGATTACCTTCGCGGTCACGGAGCGAAAACCGTAGCGGTGATCGGAGCGAGCATGGGCGGAGGTGCTTCGGCGAACGCAGTCGTCCAAGGTGCGGCCGGCTCCATCGATCGCTTGATCCTACTGGCACACGCTCCCATACAGAACCCGGAACGAATTACCGGGCCGAAGTTGTTTGCCACAGCACAGGGCGACCCGATCACGCCCCAGGTGAAGACACAATTTGAGCGCGCGCCTGAGCCCAAACAGTTGTTGTTACTCGATGGGAATGCGCATGCGCAAGCACTCTTCAAAACGGATCAGAATGATCTGCTGATGAAGGAGATCCTGAAATTCCTGTCAGCCAGGTAGGCATGAGCTAATAAGCATTGAGGTCACGGCCGTTCACAACATTCCCCGTGTAGGTTCGGCGAATTTCCTTCTCAAGGTCCACTTGATCGTGGGGCCCGAAGTACAACTGGTGATACAAAACCAGGAGCTTCGGTTTTGACTTCGACGCGATTTCAGCGAGTTGCTTGGTCGAGGTGTGAAAGTTCGAATGGTACTTGCCTCGCTCCGGCCCGAAGACGAGATCGAAGCGATCGGCTGAATAGACTTCGTGAACCAGAACATCGCAGCCCTTGCACGCTTCGATGATTGCTTCGCTGGGTGAAGTATCCCCCGAGATGACAATCGAACGGCCACCGGCATCGATCGCATAACCAAAAGCATGGGGCCAGGAACCATGAGGGACCGGAATGGCACGAACGGTTACATTCAGATCTTTGTAAATCACTCCAGCCTCGGAAATCTCATGGACGTTCACCACCAGAGGCCGCCGGTTGAGGCCTTCGAATCCCTCGGTACGGACCTTGATATCTGCGGCATAAGCCAGCTTCAAATTGTTGGTCATTGCGAGTGTGCCTTCAGGGCCGTAGACCTCGAGCGGCTGGAGGCGGCCCACAACCCAAGTCGTGAGCATCAGATCGGGATAGCCAAGGGTGTGGTCAGAGTGGAGGTGCGTCAGAAAGAGCCGCGTCAGTTTAGTGGCATCGAGAGCGGCAATGCCGAATTTCTCGGCGGCAGCCTGAGCTCGCCGAACAAGGCCGGGACCGGCATCAAAGAGATAGGCCTGACCATTGACTACCACTGCGACACAAGGACCGGAACTGGTAGGGTCCGGGATTGGCGTGCCTGAGCCCAGCATGATGACCTTGGCTGCTTCCGCAGGCGAGCCGACCGGGGCCAGCAGGATCAGGAACCAAAACAGGAGAAAGATCTTCGAAAGCGTTTGTTGTAGCACTGGGTGTACCTTTCGGGCCAGTGTATCAGTACGAGGATGTAGAATGTCCGAAGCCGTCCGGTTCCAGCGAGCCGGTTTGAACCAAGGAGATCATGGATGAAAACCGAGTCTGCCGCGAATACTGAAGCTCCTGACCCAGGGCGGTGGAAATCACTGGCGGTGATCTTGGCTGCAGCGTTTTTAGTCGCCCTTGATTTCTTTGTCGTAAACGTTTCGATCCCTTCCATCCGGACGAGCCTTCATGCGAGCTTTGCGGAAGTGCAACTCGTGATCGCCAGCTACGGGCTGACCTATTCGGTGCTCCTGATTTCTGGAGGCCGGCTCGGAGACATCTACGGGCGCAAGAAGATGTTTTTATGGGGTGTGACGGCCTTCACCGCAGCATCAATGCTGTGCGGCTTTGCGCCGAGTGCAGGATTTCTGATCGCAGCTCGCGCACTACAGGGCGTCTCCGGAGCAATGCTGTTCCCGCAGGTGCTGGCAATCATGCAAGTCACCTTCCCGCAGAGCGAGAGGGCGAAGGCCTTCGGTTTGTTCGGCACGGTGATCGGCACTTCCTCATTTTCAGGAAATGTTTTGGGCGGGCTCATCGTGAGTGCGAACCTCTTCGATCTGAGCTGGAGACCGATTTTCCTGATCAACCTGCCGATCGGGATTGCGACTGTTTTTGCCGCTACGAAATTCATCAAAGAATCCCGCTCTCCCAAGGCGCGGCGTCTCGATCTGGGTGGCGTCGCGATCCTGACTCTGGCCCTCAGCCTGCTGCTCTATCCACTCATTCAGGGACGAGAAGCAGGCTGGCCGTTGTGGTCCCTTCTGTGCATGGCAGCATTCGTTCCGATGCTGTTCCTGTTCGTGCAATATGAGAAGCGGGTTACGGCGAGCGGCGGCTCGCCACTGGTGGAACTCGACCTGTTCCACGACCGTTCGTTTGTCATCGGCCTATTCAGTGGAATGTGTTTCTTTAGCGGCGCTGCAGCTTTCTTCCTGATCTCCACTGTCTTTCTTCAGAACGGACTTGGCTATACGCCCAAGGAAGCCGGACTGACCTTTGCCTGGTTCGCCATTGCTTTTCTCGGTAGCTCCCTTGCTTCGGTGAGGATACAGCCGAAGCTCGGCAGCCGCATCATCAATCTTGGCGCAGCGATGATGATCGTCGGCCTGAGCGCGCTGCTGTTGCTGACGGCGTCGCGCGGCGCATCACTCACCGGTCTCGAACTGGCACCGGTGTTGTTGATTTATGGCACTGGGCAGGGCTTCGTGATGCCGACATTAATCAGCACTGTATTGATCAACATCAAGGGGCACAATGCAGGGTCGGCGTCGGGGGTGCTCAGCACGGTGCAGCAGGCTTCCTTCGCAACAGGCGTTGCCGTGATCGGAACCGTATTCTTCAGCGTACTCGGAACAGAGACTTCGACAGCAGCCTTCATTCACGCCTTGCGGGTCGCCTTTTCCGTGAACATTTGTCTGCTCACAACAACCTTTTTGCTCATCCTGCGAATCCCACGCTTCCCGGCCCGCGATGGCGTTCGTTAACGAACCGGAGGCGTATACAAATCAGCGACCCGGTTGCTGCGGTACACAAAGCCGCCAGTCGTTTCCAAGGTGTAGACCACTTTTCCTTCAGGAGTGACCTCAATGGAACGGCTGGCCACAGATACATCCTTCATGATCGCGCCAGTGTTGAAATGGAAATTGCCATTGCTCAGGCGTTGGGCGGAGCCCACATAGGGGGAATACACGCCGAGGTCAACGCTCATGACAAGACTTGCAGCGCGCGCCTTCTCATCAATCTTGTAATACTGACCGCGCGTGTGTGCCTCGGAGTCTTTCTTCTGGTGACGCTGGCCATTATCGAGCAGCAGCAACGTATCCGATCCCGGAGGCTCAAACGCGGCATCGTGCTGATAGGAGAACCACGGGAATTTCTCGGCCGATTCGAGCTTCAGGTCGCCTCCCTCACCGAGACGCCAAAGGACTTTTCCGCTCCCCTTGCCATCCTGGTAGTCGACCTTGATCACCCAGTCCTGTTCAGGCAAGGAGACTGTCAGGTTTCCGTCCGGGCGGCTGTACGAAACTGCATTTCCGTGAAGCCAATCGTTCGCCTCATTTGCGAGAAATATGGGAGAGCATCCACCTCCCCCGACCGGGCCATCGCATTTGTCGTCGCCAATCGCTTTACGAGAGATATCGAGGTGGTCGAACGCGTTCCACATCCATTTGACCTGAAAGTCTTCGTCCAGATCGATCAGCAGGACGGCGATCACATCGATCGGGTTCTCAGAGCCTTGCGCGCCATCGGCAAGCATTTTTTCGAGACTGGCGATAACGATCGTGTGTCCGTTGGGCAGGCGGATTGCATCGTGGTGAAATCCAGGGACGCATTGCTGGCCATTCGGCTTGCAGACAGAATGGATCCCGCGGTCTTCGAGTTGTTCGGCAACGCGGTCAATGTTGGTCTCGCGAATCGTATTGCCGACCAGATCCAATTCACTCAATACCTGGAGACGGCTATTCTGCCGGTTGTCTCCGCCACCCAGGACCAGGAAGCGGCCGCCAGGAAGCATGCGGGTCAGCGAGCGTTCATGCAGGGGTAAATACCAGACCAGATTCCCGTTGAGATCGGTTGCCATCGGACGCTGGTTTGGGGCTTCAATGCTGTAGACGAGGAAGGGCTCGATGGAAGAGGCTTTGACATCGCGAGGAACCGCAACACTCATCGGTGCGAACAAGCCGTCAGCGATTCCGGTGTGGAAGGTCAAAGAGGCTCCGGACTTTGATGCTTTGCCAGTGAGAAGCTCAGAGTGCATTTCATAGTTCGAGTCTGAGATCATGCCTGCGACATAGATGTTGCTGCTTCGGGTGGGGGAACATGGCTCTGTTCCGGTGCGGAACCAATCGCCCGTGTCGCCCTTGCGGCGAAAGGCCAAACGGAAAAGGCTGCCTTGCGGGCAGGGTGGCGAGCTGAACAGCGCGACCAAAGGGTTGGCGGTCGCGGTAACAACTGGTTGCTGCCCTGTCGAACGCCGCGCGATGCGGTAGGGCAATTCGCTGTCCACTGTCACTTTTGTCGCGATGTTTTTCATGCTGACTTTTACGCGTGCTTCATGCTCAAACAACTCGGGACGCCAGGCGAAATACGGACGCATGCTGAAATCACTGACGACGTGGAACGGCGAGCCGTCTACGCTGACGCTGAAGCGGTAGCGTAGCTTGGGAGCCAGCTTGCGCGCATCCGCCTCTCCTTTGACGATGGCAGTCAACCCGATGACTGTTCCGACTGGTTGAGGAGAAGCCAAAGTCGGGACGATCTGGAGCGAAGGCGCGGACCAGGAGACAGAAGAAGCTGCAAGAGAGGCGAAGACGAACAACGGGGTAATACGCATGAGTTTGGATGCCAGTATGACATACGAATTCCCTCGGGCTTGGCTTGGGCTGTTATGATGATCCGGTCGCCCAAAACGGGTGAGGGAAGCGAAGGCGATTACGGAATTCATACTGGGCTTTTTTATTGCGTTTTTGGTTGGCCTGACCGGTGTGGGCGCGGGCAGCATTACTGCGCCCGTACTGATCCTGTTCTTTCACATCAAACCGGCAGTGGCCGTTGGCACGGCGCTGATCTTTTCCGCCGTTATCAAGTTCGCAGTACTTCCGCTTTATCTTCGACGGCGGCAGGTGGATTATCGAATTCTGGGGCTGCTCTGTCTGGGAGGAATTCCGGGTGTACTGGTTGGAGTTCGAGTACTGAGCCAGCTCAACACAAAGGATCATGAAGGTGGAATCTTTCTGGTGCTCGGCGGCACAATTTTTGTGGTCTCGATGGGGAACTTGTACCGCACGCTCCGAAACCGGCTGATGTCAACCAATGTAGATCGCTCGAGATGGCTTCCGCCGATCGCTGCACTTATCGGTGGCGAAGTCGGCTTCTCGTCGGCTGGCGCGGGCGCGCTGGGCGCGCTGGTGTTGCTAAACCTGACGAGACTGACGCCGGCCGAAGTGGTTGGCACGGACATGGTGTTTGGCTTCACACTTTCGATTATTGGCGGAGGGCTTCAACTCTTTGCGGGACTCTACGACTGGCCGATTCTGGTCAAACTTGTGACTGGCGGAGTGCTGGGTGTACTGGCCGGTGCAAGATTGTCTTCGATGATTCCGTCGCGTCCGTTGCGGCTTCTGCTCAGCGTGTGGCTGGCGATTCTGGGCTTGCAATTGTGCTGGAAGGCTTTTGGTTGAAATTGGACTGAATCGAGACATCTTCGTGTGGATGTGAAATACTTTCATTCCATGCGTCAATTGTTGATCTCTTTTCTTCTTCTTGCGGGGCTTAGTTGCTACGGTGCCGATGCGCCGATGACCGTTCGCCTTCATTCCTCTCTGGCCTCATCGCAGCCAGTCGGGGTCACCATCAACTTGACGCCGCAGACTGAAAACCAGCAAGCAGGGATGCATGCTTTCCGATACGCGGTGAGTATCAACGGGGGACCCTTGCGGATGATTCGCGACTTCAGCCAGCAACGTAATTTCGTTTGGGCCCCTGAATTACAGGAGCATGATGCAAAGATTCGAGTGACCGCCCGCAATAACAAGAGCAAGGAGACGGCCGAGGCTGAGATGAGTTTCAAGATCGTCTCGCGGATCAAAGGAAAGGCGGCAGTGGTCACGCCGTCCTCTCATCCGCTAGTCGCGCTTTTCAGCGCGCCACCATGCCCACAGGGCAGCAGTTTCCGTGTTTCCTTCCACCCCGACGGTGAAGAGTCCACCACAAAAACGCCGGTCCAACCCTGCAACGGGTCGAGCAGCAATAATGTTTGGGTCGCCGGGATGCGGGCCGACACGCTTTACAGGATGCGTCCGGAATGGACCAAAGACAGCAGCATGAAGTCGGGAGCCTGGCTACCCTTCCATACAGGGATGCTCGACGGTCGCACCGCTCCCGTGTCAGTAGCTGTGCCGCGCACCGGCGGATCGCCTGCTTCCGAGTCGGTGTGGATATTCGCCATCACTGGTAACACGCAGCCATTCGCCACCGATCTGCAGGGCCGTACCATCTGGTACCTGCGCACCGAAGGCATGGTGACCCGAGTTCTTCCAGGTGGGAGGCTGCTGATCATTGAGGCTGGACAAAATTCAGTCAACACCACGCGACCGCAACAGTTGCTTCGAGAAATGGATCTGGCCGGAAACATTGTTCGCGAAACGAACGCTGGCCGCGTGGCCGAGCAACTGGAATCCCACGGCATCCATTCCGATTGCCGCATAGGCGGGAAGGAATGTGTCTCGGGTTTTCACCATGAAGCGATTCGATTGCCGAATGGCCATACCCTCGCTGTTGCCGGACTGGAACGGATGATGCCGGCAGGAACGCAAGGCGCGAAAGAAGCGGTGGATATCGTCGCTGACATTGTCGTAGACCTCGACGAGGATTTTCAGGTGACCGGGGTGTGGAACAGTTTCGATCATATGGACATCAAGCGCAAGTCGTATAAGGATGCCAAGTGCAGGACGGGCGGCGGCGGTTGTCCGCCGGTCTTGCTTGCCTCAGAAGGAAATGGCTGGCTGCATTCTAATTCCCTGAACTACATTCCATCAACCGGCGACTTTCTAGTCTCAATGCCGGAGCAGGAATGGATTGTGAAAGTGGATTGGAAGAACGGAAAGGGGAGCGGCAAGGTGCTTTGGCGGCTGGGCAACGGAGGGGACTTCAAGGTGGAATCCAAGGACCCCAGTCCCTGGTTTAGCTACGCTCACGACATAG
>JANXLY010000011.1 GCA_025354885.1 Acidobacteriota bacterium
GTATTCCCGTTTGCAGTCGCTTGATCGCTGCCAACTTGAACTCCCGCGTAAACTTTCTTCGCGTTTTAGCCATGACTCAAATTCTCCTATCAGAATTTTTATGAGTCTAGACTCGTGTCTCATTTTTGGGGACAACTCCAATATACTACTTCCAGAATTAGTCGCAAAACAAGGCGAATCGTGAAATCGCCTTGTTAAAGTCGCGCACCCGACAAGCAGGGAACGGTTGTCTGTATTAAACATCTATGATATGTTGGCCATGATTGATCAGGAATTGAATAAAAAGGGGTGTATTGTGCGCTACTTTCTAACTTTTTTCGTTTTAGCTTCCAGCATGTTGGCTCAAGGCGAACGCAGCGAACTGAACGGAACTGTGACAGATTCGACTGGTGCCATCGTACCTGGCGTTAGCGTAACTGCACAGGAAACGCAAACTAAGGTGGAAACCCGGGTCGTCACAACCGATTCCGGAGTTTTTCGCATGTCCGGTTTGCGGCCGGGACTTTACAGGGTGACTGTGTCGAAGGCGGGTTTCCGCTCGTCGGCAGTCGATGACATAACGCTTCGCGTTGCCCAAACTCTCACTGTCGACTTCAAGCTGGATATCGGACAAGTGAGCGACAGCGTTTCTGTATCCTCCACGCCACCGTTGATTGAAACTGGTACAGCCGAAATCGGCCGCTACGTTTCAGAGAAGGAGTTCGATACGTGGCCCGTGGCTGTCGCAGACGGTCGCCGACAGATCCAATCCTTTATCTTCCGAAGCCTGCCGGGGACAGTTGGCGGCGAATTCCGGGGATCGATTAACGGTGGACAACCTTACTCGCACGAAATTCTGATCGACGGCATGGCGCTTGGTCGCTTTGACCTGCAAGGGGGATCGAATAACGAGATGTCACCATCGGCCGAGGCGGTGAGCGAATTCAAGCTGCAGACCGGCACGATGGGAGCCCAGTATGGAGGCGGACAGACGGCAGTGGCGAACTTCGCTCTCAAGACCGGCACCAACGACTTACATGGTACGGCGTATTATTACCTTCAAAATGACGTCTTGCGAGCTAACAGCTTCAACTTCAACGCTATCGGGCGCCCGCGCAACCCTTTCAAGCTTTCGAATTACGGAGGCTCGATCGGCGGTCCGGTGATGATCCCGAAAATGTATAACGGCAAGAACAAGACTTTTTTCCACTTTACGTACGAAACTACTCGAGTGCGCGACTACTCGGCTGGAGGGTTTATCACGCTGCCCACGGTCGACTTTAAACAGGGCAACTTTGCACGATTGCTGAGCGCGGCGGGCACCAACGATGCGCGATCCGGAATTGCCGTGGGCAACGATGCTCAGGGCCGGACAGTGCAATTTGGCCAAATCTTCGACCCCGCTACGACCCGTTCCGTGAACGGACAAACGGTGAGGGATCCTTTCCCCGGCAATATCGTGCCGCAGGGCCGATGGAGTCCGGTGGCGGCTAATATTCTCAAACTGGCACCCATCACCGATCCGATCAACAATAACCTTCTCAACAACATGGTGTCGCTGGGAGCGTGCTGCCCGATTTTCGACGAAAAAATGTACACTGCCAAGGGAGACCACGTCTTCAACTCGAAGCATAATATGTCGATCTCGTTTAACCACAACGACCGAGTCCGTAATAACTCCCCCGGCGGGCGATGGGGAGGGCCCCCAGGCACACCCACCAATGTCTTCCAGTTGCAAAATACACCTGGATATATTGCCCGCATCAGCGAGAACTGGAGCATCTCGCCGAGGATCTTGAACCACTTCGCCATGGGCTACAACCGCTTTGGCAACATTAATGAATCCGTCTTTGTAGATCAGGACTGGGCTTCAAAGATCGGCCTCAAGAACACAGCGGCGACCACTTTTCCGGCGCTCGTCTTTGGCGGGCAACCGATCCTGGGCGGTGGCATCGGGGCCGGCGGAAGGCTGGGGTCCGAATCGCGCGGTTTGAGCTATAACGGCTCCTGGATCATCCAGAATGATTTGACTTTCATCCGAGGCAAACACAGCTTCAAGACGGGCTTCGAGTATCGCGCTTACTACCAGAACAACCGCGGTAAGAGCGGTACTGGCACTTTCAACTTCTCTCCGACCCAAACGCAGCAACCAGGCTTTGCTACGCAGACGGGCCACGCGTTTGCCAGCTTCCTGCTGGGCGCGGTGGATTCCACCTCGCGCGGTATTCAATTGGCCAACCCAGGCTATCGACTCAACTACCCTGCCTTTTATTTCTCCGACGACTGGAAAGTCTCGCAGAAGCTTACGCTAAACCTCGGGCTTCGCTGGGAGGTCGTTGGAGCGTTTCAGGAGTGGGCGGGCCGCATGACAAACATCGACCCGAGCAAGCCGAACGAGGCTGCGGGTGGCCGGTTGGGCGCACTCGTTTTCGCTGAGGACCTGAACCGGAAAAGCTTTCAGAATACGAACTATTTCCAGATCGCTCCGCGCCTCGGCTTCGCCTACGCCTTTACGCCGAAGTTCGTAATGCGCGGCGGTTATGGCGTGAACAACATTGCGCCGGTGAATAATTTTTCGACGCCCTCCACCTTTGGTTACAACGGAACGATCGCCGTCAATGCGAACAATACTCCGTTGCAGTTTGCACAAGATCCGGTGATGTACCTTCACGATCCCTACCCGAACTTTAGCGGCGGACTGCCGAACAAAAATCAGGCGCCAGGTATCGGCAACGGCTTCACCTATATTGCCCCGGATGCGAACCGCCTCGGCATCGTGCAGAACTTCAACCTGGGTTTCCAGCTTCAACTTCCGTTTGAATCGGTTGGGGAAGTGAGCTACATCGGGAACCGCGGGCAACGACTCACTTCGGGTGGTCTGGACGCCCTAAACCAATTGCCGGTATCGGCGCTAAGTTTTGGCGACAGCCTCATTCAGCCCTTGCGAGCCAATCCGCAGTTGGGTGCACTCCCGTACCCAGGCTTTACTGGATCCTTCGCCCAGTCACTCCGCCGCTTCCCGCAGTACACGGGGGTGGGCCAGTTCCTCCCGAATTTCGGCAGGTCGAGCTACGACTCATTGCAGGCGATGTTGAACCGGCGCATGAGCAAAGACTTCTCAGTGTTAGCCGCCTATACCTTTTCGAAGGGCATCTCCGACACTTCAAGTCCGCTGGACGGCATTGGCGCGCAAGACGTCTACAATCGTCGGCTCGAAAAATCGGTGGTGGATTACAACTTTCCGCACGTTTTCAAACTGACCTGGATCTACGCACTGCCCTTCGGTAAAGGCAAGCTGATTCCGATGAGAGGTTTTGCCGATAAGGTGCTGGGCGGCTGGACTGCGACCGGCATTCACCAGATTCGTTCCGGCGATCCGATCTCGGTGGGCATCTCTGGATACAACAACCAGATCTTCAGCGGCAACATCCGGCCCGACTGGTTGACCAATGTTCCCAGCATCATCGACAAAGGCGGGCTGAACACCAATGCGGGCACGCCATACCTAAATCCGGCGGCGTTTGGCCGGGTGCCGGCCACCTCCAACGCGATCATCACGCGGCTGGGCACAGCGCCCCGCGTGCTGCCGAATGTGCGTAATCTCGCGGTCTGGAACGACGACGTGGGAATTTCCAAGAGCTTTTTCTTTACGGAAAAGGGCAAGTTCGAGATTCGTGGCGATGCGTTCAACGTGCTAAATCGCGCCGGTCGAGGTGGCTTGAATACCGACGTGAGCAGTGCACTTTTTGGCCGCTTGACGGGCCAGCAGCAAGGTCCGCGCTCGATTCAGGTTTCGGCCCGTATCGAGTTCTAGGAGCTTGTGTCGTATCTACTGAAAATGGCTCCGGTCCTGGCGGCTGGAGCCATTTGTTTATGCCGTGCCGATTGCAAGGTGGACTATGCCGCAGCCCAGCGGCTGCTCGCACTGCAACGGTTCTCCGAGGCGCTACTCGCGATTGAAAGTTGCGTCCAACTTGAAGGTAATAATTTGCCCGCCCAGGTGCTAAAGGGGAACTTACTCTACTTACTCGCGCGCGATCAAGAGGGGGTCGCTGTGCTGGAAGATGTGTTGAAGCGCCAGCCAGGTTTTTTGGCTGCGCACTATGCGCTGGGCCGAATCTATTACTTTGACGGTCGCCATTCGCAGGCTGTGGAACACCTGGAACTGATCGTCCGCGCCGATCCGGCGCATTACCGGGCATGGGACAACCTTGGTCTCGCGCTCGAAGGCGTGGGGAGACTCGATGAGGCCGTTCAAGCGCATCTAAAGGCGATTGCGCTGGTGGCCACAGCACATCGCGACTATGATTGGGCTTATGCCAATCTGGCGGAACTGCTGTTGAAACAGAACCAGAACCGGCGCGCCTTCGACCTGGCCGTGGAGGCAGTGGAACGAAATCCGGCAAGCGCCCGCAATGCCTATCTGGCGGGGAAGGCATTGATTCGGCTCGACCAGATGACGCCTGCCGAACGCTGGCTGAGGCGCTCGACGGAGCTGGATCCCAACTATGCGGAGCCTCACTATCTGCTGGGCCAACTGCTTGTCCGCGCAAACAAGCGGGAACTCGCCGATCATGAATTTACCCGTTTCAAAGCACTGAAGGCTTCAGCGCCGGACAAGCGGCGCTAATCGATGTTCCGGGCTTTGGTGGCATTGCTATTTGCGGCTTTGAACTTGCTCGACATCGCGCCGGTGCGTGGACTCGACTTTACACACCGGCACTCGCCTACCACCCAGAAGTACCTGATCGAGGCAATGGGCGGTGGCGTTGCTTTGCTGGACTACGACAACGACGGGCGGCTTGACATCTTTCTGGTGAATGGAGGGCGGCTCGACGATCCGGCTAAGCCAGCGTTGATTTTCGCGCGCGAAGAGCCGACTTACTGGAATCGGCTCTTTCATCAAAATGCAGATGGCAGCTTTACCGACGTCACCCGGCGGGCGGGCCTCCATCACGCAGGCGATGGGAACTACGGCATGGGCGTCGCAGTGGGCGACTTCAACAACGATGGCTTCGCCGACTTGTATGTCACCAACTTTGGCCAGAATCAGATGTACCTGAATCAGGGCGATGGAACTTTTCGAGATGTTACATCTGAGGCAGGCACCGGACTAAATGGCTGGTCGGCGTCTGCGGGCTTCTTTGACTATGACAATGACGGTCTGCTCGACTTACTGGTCACCCGCTACCTCGATTGGACCTTCGCGCGACACCAGCGCTGCGGGGCACCGCTACCCGCATATTGTCGTCCAGACAAGTTCCCGCCGACAACCAACATCCTGTATCGCAATTTGGGCGGGGGAAAATTCGTCGACGTCTCCAACTCTATTGGCCTCGGAACGCTGAAGGGCCGATCACTGGGGCTGGGGTTCAACGACTTTGATGGTGACGGCTGGGCCGACGTATTTATCGCGAACGATGGGATGGAGCAGTTCTTGCTGAGGAACAGCATGGGAAAGCACTTTGTGGAGCAGGCCTTCGAGTCGGGAGTGGCTCTGGCCGAAGACGGAAAATCGTTCGCTGGCATGGGCGTTGCATTTGATGACTATGACAACGATGGCCGTCCCGACGTGCTGGTCACGAGCCTGGCGCTCGAGAAGTACGCATTGTTCCATGGGGAGGGCCATGGCCGCTTCAGCTACGCAACGCTCACCACTGGTATCGGCACGCTCACGACGCGCAGTTCCGGATGGGGCGTTGGCTTCCGCGACTTCGACAACGACGGGCTTAAGGATCTTTTCGCTGCCCAAGGACACGTGCTCGATAATATCGAGCGCATCCAACCTGAGCTGCGGTACCTCGAGGTGCCTTTGTTAGCTATGAACAGGGGAGATCATTTCAGCAGGGCGAGTCTGGGCGGGAACTTTATGGCTGGGCGGGGCGCGGCATTCGGCGATCTGAACAACGATGGAGCGATGGATGTCGTCGTTACGGTGCTCGGTGCGCGCCCCGTCGTCCTCATGGGTAGGGTAGGCGCCAACCACTGGCTGCGGCTCAAATTGACAGGAAAGCGGAGTAACCGCATGGGGCTCGGTGCCAAGGTACGCGTGGGCGGGCAGCACGTCTATGCAACTACTTCGGGTAGTTACTTATCGGCCTCTGATTCGCGAGTTCATTTCGGATTGGGCGCCTCGACGGAAGCGACGGTTGATGTGGTGTGGCCTAGCGGTCGGCGGCAGACGCTGGAACATCTACCCGTTGACCGCGAGATCGAGGTTCGGGAGCCCTGAGAGTTGACCCAAGAATTACTTTGTAAAGGAAGGAGTTGCGGTGCAGTTCTACTTTGAGTGGAAGTCATTTGAGCCAGGCTGGCGCGGACTCGGACTTATTCACGATTGCGGAATCAACGGTCAATCTGGTACAACGATTGACACATGGACAAGACGACGCGACGATCTTTATTCTCTCTGCTGGCGGCAGCCTGCGCGGCGACGGGGCAGGGAGTTGTGTCTCGTGTGGCGAAGCAACTGCCGCGCGGCAAACCATCAGGGCTTCCATTTGAGGCGCGTTTTGTTGACGTAGCCAAACAGGCTGGGCTGCTCGAACCGTGTACCTATGGTGGGCGAGCTGTCAAACAATATCTGCTTGAGGCGGTTGGTTGCGGCGTGGCTTTTATCGACTACGACAACGACGGGTGGCTCGATATCTTTTTGTTGAATGGCACGACCTTTGAAGGCTCGAAGGCGAGTAATCGGCTTTACAAAAACAACCGTGACGGGACCTTCAGTGATGTGACCGAAGAGGCCGGAATGAAGCGGACCGGATGGGCGTCGGCAGTCTGTGCAGGCGATTACAACAACGATGGCTGGGACGATTTATACGTGACCTATTGGGGGCAGAATGTCCTCTATCGAAACAATGGGCCGAACGCAAAGGGAGTTGTTACTTTTACCGATGCCACGGCAGAGGCGGGTCTGCTAGACAAGCAGAGGCGTTGGGGGGCGGGCTGCACTTTTGTCGATTACGACCGCGATGGGCGTCTTGATCTGTTCGTGTCGAACTATGTGGATTTTGATTCGAGACTGGTTCCCAAGCCTGGCCAGAATTCAAACTGCAACTGGAAGGGAGTGCCTGTGAATTGCGGGCCCAGGGGTCTGCCCACAGGCCACCATTCGCTGTATCACAACAATGGCGATGGGACCTTTCGCGATGTCAGCGTAAGCTCCGGGATTTCGAAGGCACGGGGAAGCTACGGGATGACTGCGGTGGGGGCCGATTTTGACAACGACGGCTGGCCGGATATCTATGTTGCCTGCGACTCAACCGCGAGTTTTCTATTTCGTAACAACCGCGACGGGAGCTTCAGCGAGGTGGGGCTTGAAAGCGGCGTTGCCTTGAACGAAGATGGGATGGAGCAGGCTGGGATGGGCCTGGGGATTGGCGATTTCGATCTTGATGGAAGTCTCGATATTCTGAAGACGCATTTTGCCGATGATTCGAATGTGCTTTACCGGAACGACGGCAAGGGGATGTTTGAAGACATCACGGCGCGAAGTGGACTGGCGGTCGAGACCCGGTATATTGGCTGGGGCGCAGGGATTGTGGACCTCGACAATGACGGGCTGCCGGATTTGTTTTATGTGACTGGAAACGTGTATCCGGAGGCGGAAGCGAAGCTGCCAGCCTATCCGTTTCAGACCCCTCGGGTGTTGTTTCGCAACCTGGGTGGAGGCAAGCTGGAGGAGCTGATGGATCAGGCGGGCGCTGCAATTGGTGAGGCCCATTCGAGCCGTGGCTGTGCGTTCGGAGACTTTGACAACGACGGCGACATGGACATTCTGATTTTGAATTTGCATGAGCCTCCGTCTCTTTTGCGCAATGATCTTGGCGGCAACTCGCATTGGTTGAAGGTGAAGCTGGAGGGAGTGAAGTCGAATCGAAGCGCGATTGGGGGGCGGGTTACGGCCTACTACGGAGGCAAGAAGCAGGCGCAGGAAGTGTTGAGCCAGTCGAGCTTCTATTCGGTGAATGATTTCCGGCTTCACTTCGGATTGGGCGCGGCAAAAGAAGCGGATCTGGATATCCGTTGGCCGAATGGAGCGATTGAAAAATTGCGCAAGGTGGCTGCGGACCAGTTGGTGACGGTGCGTGAAGGGTCTGGCATCGTGAAGGCGATGCCGTTCCGGCGGAAGCTTCCTAAAGACTAGAGCGGGCGGACTCGCAGATTGCGGAACCAAGCCGCATCTCCATGATTTTGAATCAGGATGGGGCTCTTCTTTTTGGGTTGTTCGGTGAGGAGTTTGTAGACGGGGTGAGTCTTGCCCCAGCGCGCTTCGGCACCGCGAGCGATTTCGGGGCCCTTGAGATTGGCGTCCAGAACCTTTTGCCCATTCACCCAATGCTCGACGTGGTCGCCCTTGACTACGAGTTTGGCTGTGTTCCATTCTCCTGGCTTGTTGGCGGCCAGTTTGGTTGGTGGAATAAAGCTGTAGAGCGAGCCGGTTTGCTGATCGTCCTTCAATTTGTAGCTGTAGTTTTTGTCGTCGATCAACTGGAATTCAAAGGCCACAGTGTAGAGTTGGCCATGCTCGTTCGGTTTTAGAGTGGCACGATTGCTTGGGTGGCGAGTGTATTCGTCGCGGAGTATTTCTTCGAATTTCTTCACCGGGCGCTCGATGCTTTCGTTCAGGAAGACGGCATCCTGAAGCCGGTACTTGACGCCGCTATTGCTGCCCGGTGCCACCTTCCATTCAAATTCAAATTCGAAGTCGGTGTATTCACCGAGCGAGAAAAGGTCTTCGTTGATCCAGGGTTTCTTGTTGGATTTGAGTGCGCCATTTTCAATCGAGAAGGCATTGCCGGGTACTTGGAGTTTGCTGAGATCACGCCAGCCGGCGAAAGTCTTGCCGTCGAAGATGCTTTTGGAGGGGGCCTGCGCGAAGCCGCAAACGGCAAAGAAAGATGCGATGCAGAAAATTCGTTTCATCGTCGCCTATCATATACAAAGCAAACGATGACCCAGCGAGAAATCATAGAGAAGTGTATCGGCACGCAGACCGTGACACTAACGATGCGTTCCGGAGTGATTTTTCGGGGTGTTCCGATATCACTCGAAGCAGAGCAGGTGAGGCTGCAACTCGCGGGCGATGACTCTGCATGGATCCTATTGAGCGAAATTGCTGCGCTGACCTTGCATGAAAAGCAGGCGGAGGCTCAGCATGCGCCCAAGACTGAGAGCGAGTTTCGCGAGCAGGCGGTGGAATTGTACGAGCGAATGGCGCTTGAATTTACCTGGGCGTCCGAGCCTCCGCGACCGAGCGAGTTGAAGACAGCCTGGGAGATGTTTGGTTCGATAGCGGAGAGCCTGCGGGCATTGAGCGTGGATGCTTACATGCGAAATGAGATCGAATCACAGATTCAATTGATTCGGCTGGTATCGAGCGGCGCGGGCCGCTTCCGGATTTCTGGTGGAGTTCTTGAGGCTGGATTCATCGAGAATGAACCGGTGTTGGCTCCGAGGGAGTTGCAGTCGCTACTTGCGGCGATTCTCTAGAGCGACGAGGACATTTCTGTTATAACCGGATGCCTTGGTGCGGGCGACCGGTGTTTTGCGGAAACGGTCCCGAAAGGATTGTTCGTCGAGGGCTTCGAGTGGCGGGCAAGCATTAGCGGGTTGGAAGGCGGGTTCTTCGCTGAGTGGGGCACGGCGATTCCATGGACAGACGTCCTGGCAAATGTCGCAGCCGAAGATGTGATTCCCGAAGGCTTGCTTGAGCTCGGCGGAGGCTTCTGTCTTTGCCTCGATGGTCCAGTAGCTGATGCATTTTGCACTGTCAAGTTCCCAGCCGCTCGGGCCTTCGACGATGGCGGCTGTGGGGCAGGCATCAATGCATCTGGTGCATGTGCCACAGCGGTCTGGGGGTGGGCTGTTGAAACTTGTTGTAGGGAAGGGAAGCAGAAGTTCGGCGAGGAAGAACCAACTGCCCTGCGGCTCGTTGATAAGGCAGGTGTTCTTGCCGATCCACCCGAGGCCGGCTTGGCGGGCATAGCTGCGCTCGAGGAGCGGAGCGGTGTCGACACAGATGCGGTACTCGAAGGGCTGGCCGAGTTGGACTTTGAGGCGGGCGACAACACGTTCGAGGCCTTCACGCAAGACGTCGTGATAATCGCGGGTGCCCCAGGCGTAACGCGAGATCCAGCCGCCGTGCTCCGTGGACTCCGTGTGATCCTTGGGGCCGTTGGTGTTGTAGAGTTTACCGACACAGAGCATTGTGATCGCCTGCGGGAAGATGTCTCGCGGGTCTTTGCGAACCTGGGCGCGGTGGTCGGTGAGGTAGGTCATGTCAGCGGCGAGACCGCGACTCACCCAGTCGAGATGCCGGGCATGGTCGGAGTGGGGAATAGCAGGGGTAAGGCCCGCGAGCTCGAAGCCCTCTGCGAAAGCTGCGTCGAGGAGTGTTTGCGCATCCAACAGCACAGTGTCATTATCGTCCCATGTGGTTGGCTTTGGTTTTCGTGTTGACGCTGGATTTAGTTTCGATTCTCAAGTCGATTGAGAATCCGGCAACGCGCGATATGGGCCAGCGGGATCTGGTTGCGCTTGCACGGAGTGGCGACGCCAGGGCGCAGTGGCAAGCAGTGGTTTTGAGCCGGGGTGGACGCTTAGCCATGCTGCCGGTGAAGCAGGCCGAGGCTTGGTTTCGCAAAGCTGTCGAAGCGGAGTTACCTGAGGCGTGCCTGGTTGCGGCGCGAATCGAAATTGAGGCGAATCGAGAGGCTGAGGCGAAGTTGCGTTGCGCAGTGAAAGGCAATCTGCTTGAGGCCGAATACTTGCTTGGGCGTTTGATTCTAAGCCGGACCGCAGCGGAGGATGAAGCGGATCGCTTTGAGGGGTTGGCCTGGGTAGCTTTGGCTGCCAAAGCTGGTTACATGCCGGCGCAAAGGCGTTGGGAAATTCTGGTGCCTGAGCTGACGGCGGAAGACCTGGAAAGAGTCGAACAAAAGGCGAAAAAACTGAGGCTGTGAGCCTGAGATTCGCCTTGTATTCGTTTTTCGGCATTGCAGTTGAGGTGGGAATGTTGCCATCTAACCCCGGAATAGAACCATTCAATGGAAGTTTGCTGCCTTAGAGGGGGGCTTGGATTAATCTGACACACATACGAGTGGGCTAACCCACCAAATAACTATTGCGACTCAAAGGGAGACCATGTCTAGAACCGTCAAGCTCGTCGAAAAGGCTGCATCGCTTGCAGCGAATGCAACCTGGGCAGTATTTGAAAAGCTGAATTCGATCAACCCGAACCCTTCGTTTACCCCGAAGTGGTCCGATAAGCCGCTGCTGAAGTCCTACCAGAAGACGAAGCCACCCCTTGGCTGGCCTCGCACAACAGACTCGCTCTGCCCGAAGTGTGTCCCCGATATTCGCAACAAGATCATCAATGGCGAACTGCCTGTCGAAATTTTGAAGAATCAGAAGGCCGGCGAAATCAAAGCGCAGATCATTGAACGCGACGGCAAGATTTTGATGGTGAAAGATTGCCCGACCCACGGCCACTTTGAAGACGTGATGGCAATCGACACGAAGTTCTTCAAGCATCTTGAAGAAGTATTTCCTGGCCGCGACATTCGCGCCCACAACGACGAAGACCTGCACAACCATGGTTCGTCGACGATCAAGCATGGTCGTGGTGCGGTGCTGACGATCGATTTGACGAATCGCTGCAATATGATGTGCGACCCCTGCTTCATGGACGCCAACCAGGTTGGCTTTGTACATGAACTTTCATGGGAAGACATTACGACGATGCTCGACAACGCCTTGAAGATCAAGCCGCGTCGCCAGATGTCGGTTCAGTTCTCCGGTGGCGAGCCGACGATGTCCCCTTATTTTCTCGATGCAGTCCGCTATTCCCGCAAGGTTGGTTTCAACTCGGTGCAGGCAGCAACGAACGGCATTGAATTCGCAAAGTCAGTTGAATTCTCCAAGCAAGCTGCTGAAGCTGGCTTGCGCTATGTTTATCTGCAGTTTGACGGTATCGGCAATGCAGCCAATTCACATCGCGCCGTCGGAAATCTGTTTGACGTGAAGATGCGTGCGATCGAAAATTGCTGGGCGAACGGAATCGACATCGTTCCCGTAACGACGATCATCAATGGCATCAACAATGAGCAGGTAGGACGCATTGTTCAGTTCGCGCTCGACAACCCGAAGAAAATTCCGTTCCTCAGCTTCCAGCCCGTGTCTTTCACAGGGCGCGACGAAGAGGTTACAGAAGATCGCCGTGCCGCCCAGCGATACACGCTTTCGCATCTCGCACACGACGTGAAGAACCAGACGAATATTGGCATTCCCGAACGTGACTGGTTTCCGATTTCCTTCATGACAACCTTCTCGGACTTTGCGGATCTTGTGCACGGACCGAATTCGGATTGGGGCCAGATTTCTTGTGGCTGCCACCCGAATTGTGGAATTGGCATGGCCGTCATGGTGGACAAGGAAACGAAGGAAGCCGCTCCGGTTACCGCGTTCCTCAACGCTTATCAATTCTCGAAGGATGTCGCCAAGCTGAACGATGCGGCGCGCTCGAAGTTCTGGTCGCTGTTTGGTGTCGCGATTTCGCTGATCCGCAACTACGATCCTTACAAGGCTCCGACCCACTTCCGAATCATGGATCTGCTCAAGAAGTTTGACAAGTCGATGGGTGCCAGCGGCAAGAGCTATGGCAAGGTAACGAGCGACAGAACGATGCAGGACATCGAAGTGCGCCGTGGTGATCGTTGGAACTTCCTGTTTATCGCGGGAATGTGGTTCCAGGATCTGTTCAATTACGACTTCCGCCGTACCGAACAGTGCATTATTCCCTACGCCACGCAAGAGGGTGAAATTTCCTTTTGCGCCTATAACACTGGCGTGGGCTGGCGAAACATCGTCGAGAAGATGCACATGACCGCCACCCTGACCAAATGGTATGACGATCATGGCCGCCACAAGATTTACGCTGGCAACAAGAACGTCGACATGAATTCGATCGATCATACGCTGATCCTGAACCAGGAAGCGGTAGACGCCGGTAAGCAGCATGACCTCGATGATCTGGGCATCGCCAAGAACGCTCGTGAAGAAAAGCTGCGTGCGCGGGCACAGCTGATCAAAGAGCAGGAACATCACAAGGAGATGGAGAAGCTGTACCGCAAGGAAATCCTGAAGGAACAGACGGTCGAAGGCTTTGTTTCCCTCGACTCCATCAAGCCTGCAGGTTTGATGGGTATCCAGCCCGCAGCTCCGAAAAAAGCAGAAGAAACTGCTGGCGCACTCGGCGACTAGTTTTTTTAACACAGGAAGAGTTCGACAAAACGAGAGTCGCAAACTTCGTTAGTCTCGCTAAGGGCCGGAACCTGAAAATGGTTCCGGCCATTTTCTTTTGCGGGCTGTTGGCCATGGGCGTGCGGCTTGGGATATGATGAGGCTCAGTATGACTTTGACCCGACGTGCCCTATTAGCGAGTGCCGCTATGACTTTGCCGACTCTTCAAGCAAAGATGCTTAAGACCTTTGGAGCGCAGCTTTATACGCTGCGATCCATCATCAACGAGAAGCCGCTTGAGACGCTACAGGCACTTGAGGCGCAGGGCTATAGCGAAGTGGAACTGGTTCGCGGCAACATGGACAAGATCTGGGGCTCTCTCCAGCAGACGAAGCTGAAGCCAATCAGCATGCACCTGGACACAAGCTATTTTTTCAAGGATATAGACAAGCTGAATCCGGCGCTGGATGACGCCAAGGCAAAGGGTTTTCAGTATGTCGTTTGCCCGTATATCGCCCCTGCGGATCGTGGCGGTGTGGATGTGATCAAACGGCTTGCGGACACACTGAACAAGGCTGGCGAACGAGTGAAAGCGGCGGGCATGAAGCTCTGCTATCACAACCACGCGTTTGAATTCGAGCCGATTGCTGGTACGAGTGAGCGACTGATCGATGTGTTCATGAAGAACGCAGACAAGAATCTGGTTTCGCTGGAATTTGACATCATGTGGAGTCAGGTGGGCGGTGTGCCGCCGGTAGAAGTATTTGAAAAGTTCAAGGGCCGTATTCCGCTGGTGCATCTGAAGAACGTGTCGAAAATGGCACCCCAGTACAACGAGAAAGTGCCGAAAGAAGCCTTTCAGAGCGTGGGGGCCGGTGTGATCGATATTGCCGCCGTATTGCGTGCTGCGGCAGCGGCTGGAACAAAGCATTTCTTCGTTGAGCAGGATCAGACCCCGGGGAATCCGCTCGATAGCCTGAAGCAGTCTCACGACTATCTTAAAAAACTCAACTACTAGCCTGCTACCCTAATAGGTTAGGGAAACTCTGCTTGAAAATAGGTTTTGTCAGTCTTGGCTGTCCCAAGAATCTCGTTGATTCCGAAGTAATGATGGGCCAGCTTGCCGCTCATGGTCACGAGCTCACCTCGTCACCCGAAGATGCCGAAGTAATCGTTGTGAACACCTGCAGTTTCATCAATCCGGCAAAGCAGGAATCGGTAGACACCATCATCGAGATGGGCAAGTATAAAGAGCACGGCAAGGCAAAACGTCTTGTCGTGGCTGGTTGTCTTGTCGAACGCTTTCGGGGTGAGATTGAATCCAGCCTGCCGGAAGTGGATGCCATGGTGGGCACCAATGAAATCGAGAATATTATCGCTGCCTGTGAGGGCGAGAAATTTACTCCGGGCGTGACGCCGTATCTCTATCACGATCTTTCTCCACGGGTGCTGACTACCGGCCGTTACTCTGCCTATATCAAGATCGCCGAGGGTTGCGACCATCCGTGCACTTTTTGCGTGATTCCGCAGTTCCGTGGCAATTTCCGCAGCCGTCGTTTTGAATCGATAGTAGCCGAGGCGACGCGGATGTTTGGGCAGGGAGTGCGAGAGATCAACCTCATCGGGCAGGACACAACCAGCTACGGCGAAGATCTTGGAATCAAGAATGGCCTGGCCGTGCTACTGGGAAGCCTGGCGCAAATCGAAACTCCTTTTGAGAAGTGGGTTCGTTTTCTCTATTGCTATCCGAATCGCGTAACGCAGGAATTACTGGATACTATTGCCGAGCATGCGGCACTCGTAAAATACATCGATATGCCGTTGCAGCATGCGAGCCGCAATGTGCTGAAGCTGATGAAGCGCGGATCGAATGGGGATTTCTTTCTCAAGCTGATTGAACGGGTGCGGGCGACGATTCCTGGAGTTGCGATTCGCACTTCGATGATTGTTGGCTTCCCCGGCGAGACCGCAGAAGATTTTGAAGAACTGGTGCAGTTTGTCGAAGCGGCAAAGCTGGACCGGCTGGGCGTATTCAAGTATTCGGACGAAGAGACTTCCAAGTCGTTTGAGCTAGGAAACAAGGTGGATGGCCGCACGATCCACAACCGTCAGCGCAGGCTGATGGCGGTGCAGCGCAAGATCTAAGAAGGTGAACAAGGGACTGGTGGGGCAGGAATTTTCGATCCTGATTGAAGGCCATTCTGAAGAGACTGATCTCCTGTGGCAGGGGCGTCTGCCTTCGCAGGCACCAGAAATCGATGGCTATTGCCTGATCAACGATGTGTCGGATGGGGAGCTTGTAAAAGGGCAGATCCGACGGATCCGCATTACGGAAGCGCACGACTACGATCTGGTCGGCGAAGTGTTTGGTGCACCCGAAACGGGGTTGCCGCGCCTGTCTGTAAATCCATTTCCAATTCTGAATGCTGCCCCCAAACGCCAGCATCAGCACATATAATCAATCGCTATGCCGCTCCAGGCCAAATGTCCAATCTGCCGCAGACTTGCCACACATGGCGAGGCCGGTTTCCCATTCTGCAGTGAACGATGTCGAGAGATCGATCTTGGCAAATGGGCGAGTGAAGAGTACCGCATTCCTGGGCCGACCCTGGAAGAGTTGCCAGGACGGGCGGAGGAAGATCCAGACGATGAAGCTCGCAATCGCTGAAGTTATCGCGACGAGCTTCTACGCCGGCTATACGCCGAAGGCGCCAGGCACGGCAGGTGCCGCAGTAGGCGTGCTGCTGGTTTATCTACTGCATCATTTCGCATTTTTCACACCCCTGCACCTGGCTGGTTTTGTTCTGCTGACGTTGGGGCCCGCAATCTGGGCGACCAATTGCCTGATTGACGCGATGCAGATCAAGGACCCACAGTGTGTTGTAGTGGACGAGGTGCTTGGCCAAATGCTCCCGTTTCTGACAGCAAGCCTCGATCAACCTGTTTCGTATCTCCTTGCCTTTGTGCTTTTTCGGGCCTTTGATATCTGGAAACCCTTTCCTGTAAATCTGCTCGAAAAACTGCCACGCGGCATTGGGGTGATTGCGGATGATCTTATGGCTGGGCTCTATGCAGCCTTCGTCATTTACCTGTTGCGCAATTTTCTCAATCTCCCTCTGTAAAAATAGAAGTAGCCCCTACATGTCTCCAATCCGTATCGATCGTGTCCAGCCCGAGGCCGCCCTTCCGGGTGGTGAATTCACCATTCGAGGATCCAACCTCTCTGGTGTTGTGCGTCCTGAAGTTTTGTTTGGCGATACCGCCGGCTCTGTCGTGGTCGGTTCTGGCAATCTGGTGATTGCGCGAGTGCCCGATGCGCCTAGCTACGGCGAACTGACTGTGCGCCGTGATGGCGACACCTCGAACTCTTATCACTGCGCAATCGGAATCCAGATTGCCGATAGTCTGCATTCGGTTGCGAATCCAGCCTGCGATGACGAAGGCAACATCTTCACAACTTTCTCCGGGAGCCGCGGACAGAAGACCGCCGTGTCGGTTTACAAGATCGATCTGAACTACGATTGCCGTCCTTTTGCGAGCGACATCATGAACGCTACCGGACTCGCTTTTGATCAGCGAGGGCTGCTCTATGTTTCTTCGCGCAACGATGGCAGCATTCACCAGATCACGCCTTCCGGCAACATGACGACCTTTGTCGAGGGTATGGGAATTGCCACCGGAGTCTGTTTTGATCCGGCCGGCAATCTCTATGTTGGGGATCGTTCAGGAACGATTTTCAAAATCAATCCTGACCGCGATGTGTTTGTTTTTGCCACTCTCGAACCTTCGATAGCGGCCTATCATCTCGCCTTTGGACCGGATTCCTATCTTTATGTGACTGGGCCGACGACGTCGAGCTTTGATTCGATTCAGCGCGTTGCTCCGAATGGCGAAGCAGAGCTGTTCTATCGCGGCCTTGGACGACCGCAGGGCATTACCTTTGACGGGGCGGGCAATCTTTACTGCGCGGCCAGCTATGCCGGGCGGCGCGGAGTGGTACGGATCAACCCCGCGCGGGAAGCAGAACATTTTCTCTCGGGCCACAATATCGTCGGTCTTTGCTTTATGCCTTCGCGCTCGCTTGCTGTTGCGACGAACAATTCCATCTTTCGCGTTGATGTGGACATCGCGAGAGCTTAAGGCCTCATCATGCACGCTGCAATTATCGCCGTTGGAAGTGAGTTGCTCACACACACACGTCTCGATACAAATTCTCTTTTTCTCACGGAAAAGCTGAACCTGCTGGGCGTGGAAGTCGTGCTGAAGATGGTAGTGGGCGACCATCGTGGCAAACTTGAGGCTGCGATCCGTTACTGCCTGAATCATGCCGAGCTGGTTATTTTGACTGGTGGTCTGGGGCCGACAGAGGATGATCTGACGCGCGAAGCTGTCGAGAGTGCAACGGGGCGGGCGCTGGTTTTTGATTCGCACATTTGCGGCGCTCTGGAGGCGCGTTTTGCGTCCTTTGGACGAAAGATGGCGGAAATCAACAAGAGACAAGCTTTCGTCCTTGAAGGTGCGGAGATTCTTCCGAATGCAAAGGGAACGGCTCCTGGACAGTGGCTGGCGATGCCATCGCGTCAGATCATAGTAATGTTGCCAGGGCCACCCGGAGAGATGAAGCCGCTGGCCGAGGAAGAGTTCCTGCCGCGCCTGCAGCGAATGCTGCCGCCGCTGGCTCTCTCGACTCTCACTTTACGGGTTGCGGGAATGGGCGAATCGGAGCTCGATGTTTTGATCGCCCCGATCTACAAACAATACGAGAATCCAGTGACGACGATCCTCGCCAAGGCCGGTGACCTGACTATCCATTTGAGGGCGCAGACGACATCGCAGGTAGAGGCGGATGCGCTCACCTCCGAGTTGGGCGCCAAGATCGAAATTGCACTTGGAGACCGGATTTATTCGCGAGATGGCTCGCCACTGGAAGCAGCGGTGTTGCGGTTATTGATTGCCAAGGGGCAGAGCGTGGCGGTCGCCGAGTCTTTGACTGCGGGAATGCTGGGTTCGCGATTTGCGGGAGTTGCTGGCGCTTCGAAGGCTTTTGTTGGTGGCTTCATCACCTATAACAATGGCCAGAAGCAGGGGCTATTGCATGTTGACCCCTGGGTGCTGGCTGAGCATGGCGAGGTATCTGAACCGGTGGCCCTGCAGATGGCCGCCAGCGCACGGGAGCAGGCGAATTCGCATTGGGCACTCAGTCTGACCGGGTATGCCGGCCCTGACGGCGGGACCGAAGAGAATCCTGTAGGAACCGTGTTCATTGGGATTGCCGGGCCAGACGGCTATTTGAAGTCGCACCGCTTTCGGTATCCTGGCGGAGATCGGGAACGGATACGGCAATTTTCTGTGCAATCGTCGTTGAATCTTTTGCGCCTAGCGCTTGACTAGTCCTTCTAGACGTTAAGCTGGAGTTTCATGCCGAAACCTCAGCGCAATGTCCTTGGTCAGATCCTAATTCCCTGCTCCACAAACCCAATGACGGGTTTTTACCGTACTGGATGTTGTGAGACGGGGGAGGATGATTCCGGACGGCATTTGATCTGCTCACTCATGACAACCGAGTTTCTGGCTTATTCAAAAGAGCAGGGCAATGATTTGTCGACGCCAATGCCGCAGATGGGCTTTCCCGGATTGAAAGCGGGCGATCAATGGTGTCTGTGCGCGTTGCGCTGGAAAGAAGCGCTTGCTGCGGGTTGTGCGCCGCAGGTGGTGCTGGAATCGACGCACCATAATGCCCTGCAATTTGTTTCGATGGAAGACCTTCATTCGCATGCTGTACATCGTGCCGGCGGGTTGGTCAGCTAGAGCGAGAGCATTTTCTCATTGAAGGATGAGCCTAACCTGACTTTCGCAGTTGAGGGCAAATCAAGCGACCAACCCCTTTGCAATCAATAAAGGCACCCCAAAGGTCTGCACTACATTTTCAGAAGTTTTGAGGGGACATTTGTAGCCTTGGCGCGAATGCGTGGCGGTGGTTGAGG
>JANXLY010000016.1 GCA_025354885.1 Acidobacteriota bacterium
CCCAACCAGAAATCGCTATTTACAGATATGGATATTGGACAGCAGAGGGAACCTCAATTGTCGGCCAAGCAAAAACAGCTCCAAACCCGAATCATTATGCGGGTCCCAAATCCCGTTCCGAGCTAATTTGGACAGCAGTGAAACGGTAAGTGTTGATGTGCCTTTTGAGGCCTGTACCTATTCGACGTCGCTGATTGTGCCGGATTGGTTGGCCAACTGGGCGAACCAGCCGTTGGCGGCGATGAGTTCGCTGGGTGTGCCTTGTTCCGCGACTCGCCCGTCCTTAAGGACGTACACGTAATCTGCCTCTCTGATCATCGTGTAGCGGTGGGCAATGATGAGCGTGGTGGGGCGGGGGTTGAGATGCAAAAGAGCGTGTTTGATCTCCTGCTCGGTTGCATAATCGAGGTTTGCTGTTGCTTCATCAAGCACCAGCAGGCGGGGTTGGTCTACCAGGATTCTCGCGATTTGCAGTCGCTGGCGTTCGCCTACCGAAAGCCCTACTCCGTTTTCGCCAATTTCTGTGGCGAGGCCGTCGGGGAGACGCTCCAGCAGACTTGTGAGGCCCGCAGATTTTGCGGCATCAAGGACTTCTGCGTCGGAGGCAGAAGGGCGCTTGTATCTTATGTTTTCGGCCAGGGTTCCGCGGAAGACTGCTCCGTCAGTTGCCACCACTCCGATCGCCCTGCGGACTGGGGCGGGGCCGGAACTTGTAATCGGATGATTGTCGATCAGGATCTCACCGGAGCTTGGTTCAAAGAGTTTTAGCAGCAGATCTGCAGTGGTGGTTTTGCCGGCTCCGGAGGGGCCAGCAAGCGCGGTGATTTTGCCGGGGGCGAGAGTGAAACTGAGACCTTTGAGGACTTCGCGATCGGGCACGTAACTGAAGTGGACGTCGCGAAATTCGACTTTGCCCGGTCCTTGGGGGAGGTCGTCGCCCGGGGCTTCTGTGGGGCCTTCGTCACGCAGGCGGATGGCGCGGTTGAGAGAAATCAGGTGCTGCTGGAGGCTGACTGCAATGCCGTTGAGTGAATCTACGGGAGCGAAGAGACGATCAAGATAGGCGACGAACATGACGACGTCGCCGGGAGTCATCTGACGCTGCAGCACTAAGTAGCCGCCATAGCCGAGTACCAGCGACTTACTCAAGTTACTCAAGATGGCCTGGCCGATGTAGTAGCGGTGGGCAGTGCGGATGCGCTCTGTGTAGATGGTGTAGGCAGTTTGCGATTCGTGATCGAGGCGGGCTTCTTCGCGACTTTCTGCTCCGGAAAGTTTGACCGTCTTGATTGCGCTGAGAGCGCCGGTGATGCGGCCGGAGATGTTTTCCCAAAGTTCGTAATAGGGCTCAAGACCGGTCTTCATGCGCAGGGCGGAGCGGCGGGCGATCCAGAGATAGGGCGGGATGAGGCAGAGCGAGACGGCAGTCATGCGCCAGTTTTCATTGAGCATGATGGCGCAGATGCCGACCAGACGGATGGCTTCTGGAGCGATTTGCTGAGAGAAAGCGTGGACGACGGGTGCGAGCTGGTCTGACTGGTCGATTCGCTTGGCGAGGGCTGCGCTCGAACGGGGAGCGAAGAAGGCCAGTGGGAGCCGGAGGACATGGCCGAAAGTGGAGACGATGAGCCTGGCCTCCATCGAGCTGGCGACGCGGGCACCGTAGTAATCGGAACGAAGGGAGAAAATGTAGCCGGTGGTGCTGATCAGGAAGAGCAGGGCGACCGACTCGAGGAGGGTTTTGAAGGTCTGTTCATTCGTGCGGGGGGCGATGTAACCGGCACGGTGTGGCTCTTTGGGTTGGGCTGCCGCGACAGGGTTGTTTTGAGCGACGAAGAGGCCGGCGACGTCGTTGATGGCGTTGCGGTAGATGAGCGGTTGGAGCAGGTCTGCGCCGGTTGCGAGCAGGGCGAAGAGGCTGATTACAGCGAATTTCGCTTTGTAGTTTTTGGCGAGTTCGAGCAGGGTTGGGAGAACGCCCTGGCTGGATTGGGGATCGGTTGATGAGTCCACGCTAATGGCTATGGTAGTTGAGACGGGGTGAGAGAATTTTGGAGGGTGAGGGCGGAGGTGGTTTCAGAAGGGCTGGATGCGGTGGCAATGGCGCGGGCAATAGCTTTGCTGGCTTCTGGAAGTTGATTGGCTTCTTTGTAGGTGAGGGCGAGTGCCTGCCACCAGGTACTGTTTGAGGGACGGAGATTACAGGCTTTTTCAAGCAGAGGGATGGCCGCAGAGGGGTTGGACTGATCAGCGAGACGGAGACCATCGAGAAAGATCTGCTCGGCATTGTTGGCAGCTTGGCCGGCTGCGGTGAGAGGTGGGGCATTGGGCGTTGTGGTGCGGAACTCGATTTCGAGTTCGGCCATTTCGATGGTGCTGAGAGGGCTGAATTTTGATTGGGTGGAAGGGAGAGCGATGGTGATTTCGCGGAGAGGGAAATCGTTGATGGCGATCTTGCCTGGCAGTGGCGCGCCCGGCTCGTAATTGGGCCAGAGATAATAAGCGGCGGCCCAGGCGCGGGCATAAGCGTTTAGTTTGAGTTTTTCGCTGCCAAGTTCGATGATGTCGATGGACCGTAAATCGCCGAGCTCTTTGAGCCTTTGGTTGGGTGGACGGCCGAGGAGGGCGGAACTTCGATTTCCCTTGGTGCGCAATTCAAGGGTAGAGTAGTATTCACAGAGACCTTCTTCGAACCAAGTGGGTAGATTCGGGAAGGCTTGATTGAGTACCGCGTGGATGTACTCGTGACTCAAAACTTCGAGGAAGTTAGCTGCCTTTGGATTCACGATAATCCATTGGTATGCGGGGCCTGTGCTGAATTGGCCCTGTTCTGAATCGTGGATTGCCAGGTTGCGCCATTGGGACTCGTTTTTTGGGAGCCAGATGCGCAGTGGGCTTGCTGCAGCCCAGCTTTCGCCGTGAAGTGCCTGGATTGCAGAACGTAATGATTCGAGACGCGCGAGGCTTTGTTCTGCCAAGCGTGGAACTGAAGAATTGTTATACACGATGAAATGCGGAGATCGTAGTGCGGTTTGTGCTCTGAGCGAGGTGTCAGGGAGCAAGCAGCACAGGGCGATCCTGCATCGCACTGATAAAAAGATTGAATTGTTCAGGAAGGAAAGTTTCCCTAGCATTAGATTATGGGAACAAGCACAATGACCGAACCCCACAGCTCTCAAGTGGCGCTTTTACACCGTATTTCGAGCATTGTAAGCTCGCAGCGGTCTCTGGACGAAATGTTGGGCGAAATCATCGGCCTTACCGTTCAGGTTACAGAATGTGACGCCGCTCTGGTTTATCTGATTGAAAAGGATTTGAACGAAATCGTTTTGCGCGCTTCGCAGGTGCCGCACGCGCACGATTTGAATCTGTTGCGCATGAAGATGGGCGAAGGTGTGACGGGCTGGGTGGCGGAACACAAATCAGTGGTGGCGCTGGCAGCGAATTCGAGCATGGACCATCGCTTCAAGCGTTTTCAAGGTTTGGTTGAAGATACGTACGAAGCGTTTCTTTCTGTGCCGCTGATCAATCAGGGGGAAGTGATTGGGGTAATTAATGTGCACCATCGCGAACCGCATGCGCACACGGCGGAAGAGATTTCTCTGCTGACTTTTATTGGTGAACAGATGGGCATTGCAATTGCGAAAGAGGTATTGAGCGGCGAGAATTCGCGGTTGCTTGGCGAGACGGAGGAGATGAAGCGGCAGCTGGAGACTCGCAAGCTGGTGGAGCGTGCGAAGGGGATCATGCAGACCCGCTACAAGCTGACTGAAGAAGAGGCTTATTTGCGGCTGCGCAATGAAAGCCGACGACACCGGAAACCGATGAAGGAACTGGCCGAGGCCATTATTCTTTCGGAAGAACTTTCGCGCAAGAGCGAAGATCCGGATGACGAGACGGCCTGATTGGCTTTAGCCTAGAGGGGTTGCTTCCCTTTGACCCACTTTTTCGCAATGGCGATCTGACGACGATTGCGGCCAACTTCTGGCCGCGCAATCTGGACGAGACTCAGTATCCGTCGTTTCGTGATTTGCACCGGACCGAGGCTGATGTGCAAGTGCTTGCTTTGCGGCATGAACCGCTGGGGGAAGTGCGCGGGGAATTGATTGTCTTGCATGGACTTGAGGGTTCGCATGAATCCGGGTACATGAAGAGCATGGCGCAGGCGGGGCTTGTGCGGGGATTGCGGGTACATCGGTTGAATATGCGGACTTGCGGCGGCACGGAGGGGCTGGCACCGACGCTTTATCATGCTGGGTTGACTGGGGACCTGTTGCGGATTGTGGAAGAGTTGCATAGTTCTGGTAGGGGGCCGATATTTTTGATGGGGTATTCGCTGGGGGCAAATGTTGTTTTGAAGCTGGCTGGGGAATTGGGGGCAAGAGCGGTGGAATTGGGGGTGCGCGGGGTGGTGAGTGTTTCGGCTCCGCTCGATTTGCATGCCTGTTGTTTGAGGATGCAGGAGCGGCGGAATTTCATTTACTCGAACAAATTCATTGACCGGTTGAAGGCACGTTACCGGCGGCGGGCGGCGCAGTTTCCGGAGCGTTTTCCTCTGGATGGGTTAGACGGGGTGAAGAGCGTGCTGGAGTTTGACGATAAATTCACGTCGAAAGCGTTTGGATTTGGAGATGCGGCGAATTATTATGCGACGCAGTCTTGCCAGGAGTTTTTGGGTGGGATTGGGGTGCCAGGCTTGTTGATACATTCGGCAGATGATCCGCTGATTCCGACCTGGGTTTATGAGAAGGCGGCACCGGAGAAGAATCCAAATCTGAAGCTGGTTTTGACGCGGCATGGCGGGCATGTGGGCTTTCTGGCGCGGAGTGGGGCACGATTCTGGGCTGAGGAAAGTGCGGCGGACTGGATGATTTCGGGAACTTGAGGAGGGAGTCGAGCGTATTACCCGCTGATGTCGAATCATGGGACCAATGCGTTTTTGGAGGCGGTGCGGGTGGCGCTGGGGAGTTTGCGCGCGAGCGTATTGCGAAGTTTTCTAACTTTATTGGGGATTATTCTGGCTACAACGACGCTGATTGCGGTGATGAGCCTGATCCACGGGATGGATGTTTATATCGCGGAAAAGGTAAGCGATATGGGGGCAGACGGGTTTCGGGTGGTGCGGATGGCTTTTATCGGGGACTGGGACGCGAAGAAGTATCTGGAACTCTTGCGGAAGAATCCGGAGTTGCGCAAGGAGGAGTACGAATTCATTCGCGAGAAGGCGATGCTGGTGAAGGAAATTGCGATCCAGGTGTCGAGGAATGGGCCGGTGATTTTTGAAGGGGACCGGGTAGATCAGGTGGATATCCAGGGGGGGACGCCGAATCTGGCGGCGGTTGAGAATACGCAGATTGAGAGCGGGCGGTATATCAGTGAAATAGATAACCAGCGGCGCTTGATGGTGGCGTTTCTGGGGCATGATTTCAAGGATCGCTGGTTTCCGAATGTGGAAGCGGTGGGGAAAAGTGTGTTGATCGACGGGGTGCCGTATCAGGTAATCGGGGTGGCGAAGGCGAAGGGGAGTATCTTCGGGCAGACCCAGGACAGTTTTGTAACTATGCCCGCCGAGACTTACTTCAAGCATTACGGGGCGAGGAAGGGAATCAGTTACAGTGTGGTGGCGGCGGATCATAACACCTAAATTATGCACGGCAACTGCGGCATGGCGGGAGCAATAAAGTTGGTGGGGCGCTGGGAAGGCAAGCGGGCTTGAGTTAAAACTGAGGGAAGCGAGTTTTGAGCTGGCTTGGAAGCCGGCTGAAGGAGCAACCC
>JANXLY010000029.1 GCA_025354885.1 Acidobacteriota bacterium
TATCGTTGGTTTGAAGAATGTTACTGCCACAGAGCCCCACTTCCAGGGGCACTTTCCGGACTTCCCAGTGATGCCCGGTGTATTGATCGTCGAGTGCATGGCGCAAACCGCCGGAGTGCTCGTGCTGAGCCAGATTCCCGACCGCAAGAACAAAGTCGTGCTGCTCACCACAATTGAAAGTGCGAAATTTCGCAAACCGGTGATCCCCGGTGATCAGTTGCGCGTCGAAATGACAGTAATTTCCAGACGCTCTTCTCTAGCCAAAATGCGCGGAGTTGCGCGTGTCAATGACGTCGTTGTCGCCGAGTGCACTGTGATGTGCGTGCTGCGCGACAAAGAAACTCTTTAGCGACGCTATGGCTGTCCACCCGTCGGCCATCATCGATCCACAAGCCAGCATTGACCCCGATGCCGAGATCGGCCCCTACTGCGTGGTTGGTGCTGAAGTGACAATCGGTGCACGCACCCGCCTGATGGCTCATGTCTATGTTGAGGGGCCAACAGAAATTGGAGAAGACAACCTCCTCTTCCCATATTCAACAGTGGGCGTAGCTTCGCAGGACCTGAAATATCAGGGGGAGCGGGCGTTCACTTATGTCGGCAATCGCAACAAGATTCGCGAATTCGTCTCGATCCACCGCGGCACAGAAGGTGGCGGCCTCAACACTCGAATTGGCGACGACAATTCGCTGCTCGCCTACTGCCATATTGCTCACGACGTCCAGCTCGGCAACCATTGCGTTCTTTCAAATGGCGTTACATTCGCTGGCCATGTCACCATTGGCGACTGGGCTGTCATCAGCGCTCATTCCGCCGTCCACCAGTTTTGCCGCATCGGTCGCCACTCCATGATTGGAGGCTTCAGTGTTGTGGTCCAGGACGTTTTGCCTTTCTCGCTCACCACGGGACAGGGGCGCGAAATCAAGCTCTTCGACGTAAACAAAGTGGGCCTCGAGCGTCGCGGTTTTTCTGCGGAGTCTGTCCAGGTCTTGCACAAGTGTTTCCGATTGTTGCGTGACAAAAAATTGAACACATCCAAAGCAGTCGAAGCCATTCGCGCCGAAGTTTCCGAGACTGAAGAACGCGAAGAACTGCTTACGTTCATCGCTTCCTCCACGCGCGGCTTCGTAAAATAATGCCCTCCCGCTACGCCATCATTTGCGGCAATGGCCGCTTTCCGATCCTTGCTCTCGAAGCAGCCCGGCGGCAGGGTGATGAAGTCGTTGCCTTCGGCATCAAGGAAGAAGCCGATCCCGCCATCGAATCGCTCGCGTCCCGCACCCACTGGATTTCTCTGGGCCAGCTCAGCAAATTGATCGATACATTACATCGCGAAGGAATCTCTGAAGTGATGATGGCCGGTCAGGTAAAGCACGCCAGTATTTTTTCTGCAATCACTCCCGATTGGCGATTGCTCAAACTGCTTGGAAAACTCGCCACACGCAATACCGATTCGCTGATCGGCACTGTTGTGGAAGAACTTCGAGGCGAAGGCATTGCACTTGTGGAATCCACCCGTCTGCTCACCAGTCTGCTTGCCCGCGAGGGCGTGATGACAAGGCGCAAACCTTCCAAAGACGAAGAAGCCAATATCAGGTACGGTCGCGAGATCGCCAACACCATTGCTGGACTCGATATCGGTCAGAGTGTTGCGATTGCCGATCAGGCCTGCGTCGCAATCGAAGCGATGGAGGGCACAGACGCAATGCTGCGGCGTGCAGCCAGCATCGTAAACGCAAAAGAACTCACGCTCGTCAAAGTCTCACGTCGTCGTAAGCATCTGCTTTTTGATGTACCAGTCACCGGGCCGACAACGATCGATGTAATGCGCGACTGCAACGCTCGAGTGCTGGCTGTGGATGCCGGCCGCACACTGCTCCTGGATCTGGATGCTTTTCTCGCCAAGGCCAATGAAGCGGGTATTGCGGTTGTGGGATTTCTGCCAGCTGAAGCTTAGAGCTTTTTCAAGCGCCGCAGTGTAAAAAGATCTGGCGTAACCTGCGCTGTCTCAAGGCGTTTCCAATCGTCGTCGACGTGCAAAAATTTCCCCGAAATATGATTGGAAACTTCGGAGGCCAGAAAACTGGCAAGCTCTATCTGTTTCTCGGGTTTGACCCCGCCCGTCTGCTGGATTTTCTCAGCCCCCTCGATCTCTTTCCAACCCGCCGCATCACCGGCACGCAAAATTTCATCGGTCATTGTTGTGTAGGCTCCGCCTGGAGAAAAGCAGTTCACCTGAATGTTTTGCTCCCGCAATTCTTCAGCGAGCGATTCGCAGAATCGAACCACAGCGGCCTTCGATGCAGAGTATGCTGTGAAATTCGGTCTCGGCGTGGCCGCCCCGCCACCACCCAGGACAATAATTTTTCCGCGTCGGTTCTCAATCATTTTGGGCACCACAGCTCGGCACGAATTGACAACGCCCATCAGATTGGTCTCCATAGTGTCGGACCAGGCTTTTATCGAAACCTTGTGAAACGGTCCGATGGGCCCTTGAATTGCCGCCGCGCAGATCAGGACCTGGATCGGTCCATGACGATGACGCATTAAATCGAGCACCCCGCTTAACCGTTCGAAATCTCGCACATCGGCTGCCAATTTGAGACTGATTCCTCCCGCGTGTTTGATCTCGAGATCTGTGAGATCGAGTTCTCCGCCGGTCCGAGCTACAAGGCCAACTTTTGCTCCGCGTGCCGCAAACCCGATGGCCAAACGCTTTCCGATTCCTCGGCCCGCGCCAGTGATTACAACGTTCAGTCCCTCTACGGGGTAAGCATTTGCTGCCATGTTCGCACCCAATTCTCTCGCAATCTGGAGTGTACCTTAGCCTTGGCGTGATGGCTTGAATCCTCATCGGGGCTAAGGCAGTCACGCACCGCTCTCCAATAACAAAATTGCAGTTGCACTTTCATCGAGCCGCTCAGCCCATTACTACGGCAATCTCCTGCATACGTTATACTCGGGATGGAAAAATTTGTTTTCGTCCTGCGTGACGCAATCTTGGCTAAGGAGACTGATGAGTAAGGAAGATTCCATTGAAGTAACCGGTGTAGTGATCGAAAAACTGCCGGACGGAAAGTTCAGCGTTCAACTTGACCAGGAACGCATGGTGCTCGCGCATTTGGCGGGTAAACTTCGGCAAAACCGCATTCGCGTTCTTGCCGGTGACCGCGTAACCTTGGAGCTTTCCCCTTACGACCTCACCAAAGGTCGCATTACCTACCGCCACAAATAGGTCAAGACAAACGCCAAAACCCGTTCACAGGTATTTTGGCTCCCCACCCTTTTTCTTTTCCACATCCCAAATCATTGATCCTGAAGCACTTCTAGGATCGGGCCCCCTTTTGTCTGATCGTTCGATCGTGAATCTGCATACGCTCAGGTTCTAATCTCGCTGGCGAGAGGAGATCTCATGGCTACCTTTGGATCAGGCAATAATAACCGTAGAAATTCTACAAACAATGGACTGACCAGCGAGTTTGAGCGTTTGCTCGTTGGTCAACCTGGTGTGGCGAAGCAGATACTGCCATTTGTCGAAATGTTTGAGGCAGGTCTCACGCCCGAGGGACGTCCTTCAGGTGTATTTCTTTTGCTGGGCCCCACCGGCACTGGCAAAACGAAGTCCGTAGAGGCACTTGCCGAAACGCTGCATGGCAGCAGCCGTCACATCCTTCGCATCGATTGCGGAGAGTACCAGATGGACCACGAAGTGGCCAAACTGGTCGGTGCGCCTCCGGGCTATCTTGGGCATCGCGAAACCCAGCCCCTTTTGTCCCAAGCGCGAATCAATTCTGTGGCGAGCGAACGCTCCAGCCTGTCTATCATTCTTTTTGATGAAATTGAAAAAGCTGCTCCCTCGATGATGCGAATGCTTTTGGGCATACTCGATCGCGGCCTTCTCAGACTCGGGGACAACAACCTTGTAAACCTCGAGCGCACGATGATTTTTATGACTAGCAACCTTGGTGCAGACAAAATGCAGAAGGAACTCATGCCTGGCATGGGCTTCGCCGCGATGAATGTCAGCGACGAAAAAGGTCCGGGCGCCAAACGTCTGGAATCGATCGGTCTCGCTGCAGCCAGGAAAAAATTCTCACCCGAATTCATGAATCGCATTGACTCCACAATTGCTTACAATCCGCTGGACGACAAAGCAATGTTGAAAATTCTTGATTTGCAGATCGAGAACATTCAGAATCACATCGATCACCGACTCGGAGCACGATCCTTTGAACTGGAAGTCTCTGCCAAGCTCAGAAAGTTTCTGCTTGAGAGAGGCACGAGCATTCAATATGGCGCACGTGAATTGAAGAGAACCATTCAGCGCTTTGTGCTGCAACCACTAGCCGGTGTCATCAACAGTGGTCAGATCCCCCCTGGCTCGCTCGTGGAAATCGACCTGAAAAACGGTGGAAAAATTTTAATCCGCATTCAACCGGAATCGGAAGAAGAGGAAGACTAGGTCACTTCTACGGAACCGCAGGAGCAAAATTCACGGTTTCGCTGATTGTCGTCTTCTGCTGTGTGATCACTTCAAGCCGGAAACTTACATTGTTGTCTGCGCTCATGTAAATCACACTGCCGTTTTGCAATTGACGCGCATCAAGATTGACAGTCTTGTCGAAGTCACCGTCCTGAATGTGAAGCGTTCCATTCTGAGCATTCTGGACGGCTGCAGAGCGGCGATCCCAGCGAACTACTATCTTGCCGCTCTCAATTTGCGCAGAGAGTCCGATCGACAAGCTGCCTGCAACACTCTTCTGCACCTCACCCTTATTCAACATCAGGGCAGCTTGAAATCCGATTACCAGCCCAAGCACAAGAAACACAAATGAAAGAGGAATCCACACCCAGCGGCTGCGAAACTGGGCTGACGACTTGGGTACAGTTGCTCGTTGCTTTTCAATCGGTTCTGTTTGGGTTCCACCATCCGGGCTTCGGCGCTTCACCCACTCCCGCAAGTCAGGCCCAGGACCGTTTTCTTCGAGCGCCTCAAGTGATGGAGCCTCCTGCGCCTGCGGCAAATTGCGCGCCGGAAGCGTTGTGCCACCACCAAGATCCCGACGCTTGAAGGGAAACTCCAGATAAGAAGATTCACGCCGGAAGCTTCCGTTTTCCTGAAAGAAGAAACCGCCAATACTCGTTTTGCTTGCAAATGGCCGCACTAGCAAAATCACTTGGCTCGGATCCCCGCAATACTTGTCAAACAACTGGATATCTTCGTCGGCTAATGCAAGCCCGTCCCTCGTATGACTGCGATATATTCCGACCAGCTTCCTGTCATCGCCAACTGCCTGCTTCGCATGCGCAACTGCGTCCGCAAAACGGGCATCATCCTTCTCGGTCAGGAAATACGAAGGGCCACGAAGGTAATCGCAAGCGATAGGAACAAATTCTTCAATCTTTACAACCAGTCTGTCCGCATTCTGGACGGATCCAAGCAGCAATCCGCCAACTTCCGCTCCGCGCCGTGGCACTGCCCCAAACCCCTTCATCACGTCCATAGCCATGCGATCCACAACTTGGAAGTCCAGATGGATGGACACAGGTTTTCCTGCTACTTCCCAAATGTAGTGTGAAGCGGATTGAACGGGATTTTCCATTAAGCCAACATTGCCGTCCATCCCATGCTAAGCGTGAGTGTCATATAACTCAAGTGATAGTCTATCTGCCTTGCGGAAATTCCTCATCCAAAAGATCTTCTCCCGTTCGATAATATCGTCAAGTGGCTGGAGTTCTTTATATCGTCGGGACGCCAATTGGCAATCTGGAGGACTTAACCATCCGGGCCCAGAAGATTTTGCAGGCCGTTTCGCTGGTCGCGTGTGAAGATACCCGTCAGTCTTCGAAGCTGATGGCCGCTGCTGGTGCCAATCGGCCGCTGATGAGTCTTCATGAGCATAACGAATCCCAGCGCAGCAGTGAACTTGTAAACCGGCTCCTCGCTGGAGAGGACATCGCCCTGATCTCCGATGCCGGAACACCGCTGATTTCCGATCCCGGTTATCGCCTCGTCGAAGCTGCGGTCGCTGCGGGGATCAAAGTCAGTCCAATTCCGGGAGCGAGTGCTGTGCTCAGCGCACTGTCTGTGTCTGGGCTCCCCACGGACCAATTTGCTTTTATTGGTTTTCTGCCCCACAAATCAGCCGCAAGACAAAAACTTCTCGACCAATGGACAGGTGTTGAGGCAACTCTGATCTGCTTTGAATCGCCGCACCGCATTCTTGAAACACTCGAAGAGATCGCCGCGCAATATCCTTCGCGGCGCATCGCCGCCTGCCGCGAGTTGACTAAAATCTATGAAGAAGTCTTGCGCGGCACTGCCGGAGAGATACTCGCCCAACTCAAGCAACGCCCCTCTGTAAAAGGAGAATTTACTCTGGTAATCGAGCAGACTGGGCCCGGAAAGAACGAAGCCAATTTGTCCAACCCCTTGAATCTAAAGCAGGAAGTTGAAAAACTGATTGCCGCTGGTCAGAGCCGGATGGATGCTATCAAATGTGCCGCCAAGCGCGCCGGCCTCAAAAAGCGTGCTGCCTACGACCTTCTTGAAAAGGAGAAGTTCTAGAGATAGCCTTCACTGTCAGCGGCATTTGCAAGGGGCTTTTCGGACGGCTTCTCCGTTTTGGGCGTTTCCAACCAGATGGACCGCGACTTCTTCAA
>JANXLY010000038.1 GCA_025354885.1 Acidobacteriota bacterium
CCCAACATTGAGCACATTGTATCGCGCTCGATTACTGGCGTTAGCCTCATCAAGATTTATTTCCAGCCGGGCTCTGACGCGAACGCCGCAGTCGGTACCATCTCCAATCTGGCCATGGCGAATCTCCGCCGTCTTCCCCCCGGCACTCTCCCTCCCATTGTTCTCAAGTTCGACGCCTCCAGCCTTCCTGTCTGTCTGGTCACGCTGCAAGGGCAGGGTTTGGACGAGACACGCCTTCGCGACCTCGCCACATACACCGTCCGCAATCAGCTGGCGGGCGTGCCCGGTGCCAGCGTTCCACAACCCTTCGGTGGGCCCTTCCGGCAAATCATGGTCTACGCCGATCCCAACCGGCTCGAGGCTTATCAGATCTCGCTGATGGATCTTGTTCGCAGTCTCAATGCAGCAAATCTGATCCTTCCAGCTGGCTCCGTCAGGATCGGCCCCCGCGACTACAACGTTCAATCCAACTCGCTTCTAAGCTCTCCGGAGGAAATCGACGACGCCCCGGTCAAGGCTGTGAATGGCTCCATTGTGCGCGTTCGCGATGTCGCCCAGACCCAAGACTCACACACCATTCAGACCAATGTCGTACGAGTCGATGGTCAAAATTCCGTCTACCTTTCGATCCTCAAACAGGGAGGAGAAGCCAACACTATCGAAGTAGTCGATGGAATCAAGCAGGTTGTTTCGCGCCTTACAGATATACCCGGCGAGCTTCGCAGCCGCGTTGTTTTCGACCAATCTGAATTCGTCAAGACTGCCATCGAGACGCTCATCCACGAAGGAGCACTTGGCCTGTTTCTCACCTCGGCAATGATCCTGATTTTCCTCGGCAGCTTTCGCGCAACCCTTGCCGTCTGCTTCTCGATTCCGATTTCTGCGCTCGCTGCTTTCCTGTTGCTGCAGTACTTTGGATCGAGTATCAATTCGATGGTCCTCGGTGGCCTTGCCCTCGTGTTCTCGCGGCTCATCGACAACTCGGTTGTGGTGCTCGAAAACATCTACCGCCGCCTTGAGATGGGCTCCAGTCCAGAGCGCGCAGCCGAAGAAGGCGGACGTGAAGTCGCACTGCCGGTCCTTTCTGCCACACTCACCACAGCCATTGTGTTCTTTCCGGTCACCTTTCTTTTCGGCGTTAGCAAATACCTCTTTTCCGCCCTGGCTCTTGCCGTAGTTCTCTCCCTCGTCGCCTCTTACTTCGTTGCCATGACGGTTGTTCCGCTCTTCTGCGCTCGCTTCATTCGCTCGGCGAGCCATGGCGATTCCAGCCACCATCCTGTCGGACTTTTTGCGCGTTTCAACTTTGCCTTCAACCACGCCTTCGCTGCCTTCATCCACCTCTACGAACGTTCGGCCTTACGATCTCTCGCTTACCCCAAGGCAACTCTCGCTTTTGCTGCCGCAGTTGTTGTAGCATCCTTCGGGCTCTATCCATTTCTCGGTGTAAGCTTTTTTCCACGAACCGACGCCGGCCAGTTCCTCATGAACATAAAGGCCCCTTCGGGTACGCGCATTGAAATTACGGAATCCCTGATTGCCCGTGTCGAGAATCTGGTCCGCGACATTGTTCCCGCAAGTGAGCTGGAGCTAATCGTCGCAAACATCGGAGTCAACGCCGACATTTCCTCCATCTACTCCCCCAACTCCGCTTCGCACACGGGCTTTGTTCAAGTCGCGCTCAAAAAGAACCACGCTACGTCCAGTTATGAATTTATGCGCAGAACCAAACAGCGCCTCGATGCCGAGATGCCTGAACTCAGCGTTTTCTTTCAATCCGGCGGATTGGTCGACGCAGTTCTGAATATGGGAATGGCCGCCCCCATCGACCTGCAAATTTCTGGTTCCAACATGAAGCTCGATTTCGACCTCGCACTCGATCTTGCAGCGCGCATCCGCAAGCTTCCCAATGTTGCTGACGTCTTCATCCCGCAAGACCTCGACTATCCTGCTCTGCGAATGGATGTGAATCGCACTCGTGCCAGTGAACTCGGCCTCACACAACAGGAAGTGGTTCAAAATGTCATTACAGCTCTTAGTTCCAATCAGATGATTGCCCCCAGTTTTTGGAATGATCCTCGCTCCGGCCAGGACTATTTGCTCACTGTTCAATACCCTGAGAAGCAGATCCAAAACATCTCTGACCTCAAAGCCATTACTCTGCGCGGGCCGTCCAGTCCGACTCCGGCTCGACTTGACGCGCTTAGCAAAATTACTTCCATCCAGTCACCCACGGAAGTGGACCACTACCAGCTGCGGCGTGTGATCGATATCTTTGTTCGTCCGCAGGGTGAAGATCTCGGTGCACTCGCCACCCGAATTGACGGTCTAATTGCTTCGACCAAAATCCCGGCCGGAGTGCAGGCCGATCTTCGCGGAATGGTTCAGGGAATGCGCCAGAGTTTCAAAAGCTTCGGATATGGTCTCCTGCTCGCAACCGTTCTGCTCTACCTTGTGCTCGTTGCACAGTTTAGTAGCTTCCTCGATCCGCTATTGATTCTTCTCGCCGTCCCCCCCGGCCTTTCTGGAGTGTTGCTCACTCTGTGGGCCACTGAGACAACACTCAACGTGATGTCGCTGATGGGGATTGTAATGCTCGTCGGAATTTCGGTTTCAAACAGCATACTGATCGTAGAGTTCACCCGCCACATTCGCAGCCTCGGTCTTGGTCTTCACGAGGCAGTCCTGACGGCAGCCAAAACACGATTGCGGCCTGTGTTGATGACATCGCTTGCTACCATCATCGGCCTGCTCCCCATGGCTCTAAAAATGGGGCAGGGGAGTGAAGCTTACGCACCTCTTGCCCGCGCTCTGCTTGGTGGACTTGCCGTCTCCGTCCTCTTCACTGTCTTCGTTGTACCCGCCGCATATCTACTGGCTCACTCGTCCAAAGAGGCCCAATCATGAGACTCGCAATCATCCTGCTCTTCACTTGTGCATCACAGGCCGAAACTCTCAAACTCACTCTCGAACAAGCCCGCGAGCTTGCACTCAATAATCATCCTGCGCTCGCCGCTCTCGACTATTCTGCTCGCGCAGCTGCAGAACTGCCTAAGCAGATTCGCTCTACTCTTGCTCCACAACTCTCCGCCGGAATTGCTGGATCTGTCGCCGATGATGTCACCCGGCTCGTTTTCTCCGGCCTCAGTACTTCACTCCTTACCACTCGCATCGGCGGTGGCCTCCAACTCAATCAACTGCTGTCGGATTTCGGTCGAACCCGGCTTCTCGCCGACTCATCTTCCTCAAGGGCTGATGCCCAAAAAGAAGTCATCAAATCTTCGCGTCTCCAGATTCTTGCTGGGGTGGATCGAGCCTTCTATTCGATCCTGCGCGCCCGCGTTCTTACTCGAGTGGCGGAACAGACGATCAAAGCCCGCCAGTTGGTGGTGGATCAGGTTTCAGCGCTCACTTCCAGTCAGTTACGTTCCACTGTGGATCTGGCCTTCGCTCGTGTCAATCTTACAGAGGCCCAGATTCTCCTCAGTCGCGCCAACAATGAACTATATGCTGCTGAGGCAGATCTGACAGCTTCCCTTGGCCTACGGGATCGTCCCGCATTCGAGATCGACGATCATCCATTGAAGGAAGATTTGCCACCGGAAGCCGAGCCGCTAGTGGTTCGCGCACTCGCTGAGCGTCCCGAACTTCGCGAGCTGGCTCTCGAACTGCAAGCCAGTTCACAACAATTGATCGCTGAAAAAAAACTGGCACTGCCGACGATAAGCTTTCAAGGAGTCGTTGGCGGGATTCCCCTCGTGCACGGCAATTTCCCAAACCACTACGGCGCCGCAGGCATATCACTCACCGTCCCAATCCTCAACGGTAAGCTTTTCCAATCCCGCCAAACCGAAGTCTCTCTTCGCATCAGATCCATCGAAAAACAGCGCGAAGATCGGTCCAACCGTATCGCTCGCGATGTTCGCACAGCCTTCCTCAACGCCCGCAGCGCCTTTGATCGAATCCATCTCACCGAAGACTTGCTCGCCCAATCCAGCCTCAGTCTTGATCTTGCACAGTCCCGCTATGATCTGGGCCTCGGCTCGATCATAGAGCTAAGCCAGGCCCAATTGAACCAGACTGCCGCCGAAGTATCCAGTGCAAGCGCCCGCTACGAATACCAGATTCTCCGGTCAATCCTGCGTTACCAACTGGGCGAAGGGGCACTTTGACATGGCCTTCCGATTCGGGCAAGGCAACAAAGACCCGGCCATAGTTGCCTTCGGGCTGGCTGCCTCGCTTCGTGAGTCGCTTTCGCAATTTATTGCCCCGCTCCACCTTCAACTTCTCGATCACATCCCCAAGAGCAATTACTACATCCTCTCGCTCGCTTCAGGTCAGTCGAAACCACCGCAAGTGCCCGACTTCATCCCAGTCGTTTACCTCGATGAAGCGGACCTCTACACCCAGATCGCCCAGGCACTGCTCTACCTCCAGGCGCATAACGACATCAAGCAATAATCCTCTTCCTCACCGCATAGAGGATTAGCTCGGCCATACTATGGAGCGACAGTTTTTGCATCAGATTGCTTTTATGCGTATCCACTGTATAGACACTCAATTCGAGCAATCTCGCGATGTCCTTGCTGCTCTTGCCTTCGGCAAGCAGCTGCAGTACCTCGCGCTCTCTCGGGGTCAGCAATTCATAGCTGTCATCAATACCCTTTTCCTGCATCCCCTGCACATAATCCTCAACCAGTAACTTGCTCACCTCCGGACTGAAATACGCTTTACCTCCAGCCACTGCCTGGATCGCCCGAATCAGCTCTGCCTCCACCGTATCTTTCAACAGATAGCCTCTTGCCCCGGATCGCAATGCCCGCAACACATAACCCTCATCGCTATGCATGCTCAGAATGATGATTGCCGTGCCCCACCCTTTCGCCTGTATTTGTCGTGCCGCTTCGATGCCGTTGAGATTCGGCATCGTAATGTCGAGCACCACCACATCGGGCCTCAGTTCCTCCACCTGCTTCAGCGTTTCTCTCCCGTCAGCTGCTTCTCCCACAACTTCCATATCTGCCTCACGCTCAAGCAGCGCCTTCAATCCTCGACGCAATATCGCATGGTCATCTGCCAACAGAATTCGGATTGGCATCAGGGCAATTCCGCCATTACAACCGTTCCCACACCTGACTTGCTCGCAATGCTGAACTTTCCACCCAGTTTTTCCACCCGCTCAGTCATGCCGAGTATTCCCATCCCCTTATCCTTCTCTGCATCAAAACTCTTGCCATCATCCTGTATGCTCACCAGCAAGCCCTGCTTGCCCTGGTTCGCCCGGATCTTTACGTGCTTCGCTCGCCCGTGCAGGATAGCGTTGTTTACTGCCTCTTGCGCCACTCTAAAAACGCAAAGTCTTGTTGCTTCCGATAGTCCATCCAATTCCTCATTTGCCTCTACTTCGATTGCTACATTGCTGCGTCGTTTCCCTTCGCGTGCCAACCATCGCAATGCCGGTACCAGACCCAAATCGTCCAGCATGGAGGGACGCAAGATCAGGCTTAGGTTGCGTGTCGATTGCAACGTCTCCTCCGCCAACCTTCCCAACTCCTCTGCCTCTGTCTCAACGGATTCCCTCACTTCCGTCGGCAAGCGACGGAACAATGCCTGCATCCCTAAACGCAATGCTGAA
>JANXLY010000039.1 GCA_025354885.1 Acidobacteriota bacterium
TTATTCTGTTTTAGAACAGGAGGCAGGGAGAATGTCGCGAACTGTTGCCACGTTGCCCGCCGGGAGCCGGATTACGGACTACATCAGCTTGGGTGTGGTGGCGAAGACGTTCCCCTTGGATAAGATTCACGCGGCGCTTGCGGCTACCAAGAGGGGGAGCGTGCGCCAGCGCGACCTTCCGGGCCATGTGACCGTCTACTACGTAATTGCGCTGGGGTTGTATATGCAGTCGTCGTACCGGGAAGTGTTGCGTTGCCTGCTGGAGGGAATCCAGTGGCTGGCGGGGCCATCGGCGAGCATCAGCGTGGCTGGTAACTCAGGCATCTCGCAGGCGCGAACAAGGCTAGGCTGGGAGCCTTTGCGGCATCTGCACGACGAAGTAGTGAAGCCGATTGCAGTGGCGGCGACCAAGGGCGCATGGTATCGCTCCTGGCGTCTGGTGAGTATGGACGGGAGCACTCTGGATATCGCCGACGAGAAGGGCAATGACGAAGCTTTCGGTCGCCCCGGAGCGAGCCGGGGCAAGAGCGCGTATCCGCAAATCCGCTTCGTGTCGTTGGTGGAAAATGGTACCCATGTCCTATTCGGCAGCCGAATGGCCGACTACGCCACCAGTGAGATCGCACTGGCAAAGACTATACTGCCCAACCTCGGCAAGGGTATGCTGTGTCTGGCGGACCGCGGCTTTTTCGGGTTCGAGATGTGGAAGCAGGCGGCGGCCACAGGCGCTGATCTGCTGTGGCGTGTCAGGAAAAACAATCTGCTGCCGTGCGAAAAGCGTCTACCGGACGGATCGTATCTGAGCCGCATCTATCCGTCGCAGCAGTACCAGCGACATCAGCGCAGCGGAGTGGTAGTGCGGGTGATTGAATATCGGCTGGAAGGAGTCGAAGGGTCTGAGCCGTTGTATCGACTGCTAACCACGATCCCCAATCACGAACAGGCATCAGCTACGGAACTGGCCGCGATCTATCACGACCGTTGGGAGATAGAAACCGCATTCGACGAACTTAAAACTCACCTGCGGGGTGCCCGTATCGTGCTGCGAAGCAAGACGCCGGATCTGGTGCGGCAGGAATTCTATGGCCTGTTGATGGCGCATTTCGCCATCCGAGGACTGATGCATGAAGCCGCCCTAGTGAGCGGGGAGGATCCGGATCGGTTATCTTTTCTCCACGCCGTGCGCGTGGTCCGCCGCAAGCTCGCCACCTTCGGCGCTATTTCCCCCTCAGGACCGGAAGAAGTTTCATGAGGCGGTGCTGAAGGAAATCCTCGACGAACTCGTCGCCTCCAGCCGCAACCGACGCAATCAGCGCGGGGTCAAGCGAAAAATGAGTAGCTACCCACTGCGCCACAGATAGGAACCCTCGCCGCTTATCGATATTTGTGCGGCAATTAGGATCGTTAAATGACGAGTATTATATCTAAACCACTGAAAACAACCCAAACGATCCCGGCTCTACTCCAAACACAGTTCGCCCGTCTGCTCCATTCTGTAATCGAGAACGCGCCCGCAAGCCACCCGGCCTGCTGGCGCTTTTCTATTTCAATCAATAAAGGAACTTTCCCAATGTCATCACAGGCAAAACAGAATGCTAACCGGGCGAACGCCCAACACTCAACCGGCCCCTCTTCCCCAGAAGGCAAAGCAACCTCTTCCCGCAACGCCGTAAATCACGGCCTCAATGCACAACCCAACACCCTCTTCGCTTCCGACACAGAAGCGCAAAATAACTTCGTCCAGCACATCCAAAAGCTGCGCAAAGACTGTCTCCCC
>JANXLY010000046.1 GCA_025354885.1 Acidobacteriota bacterium
AATAATGGCTGAAAATTCTGAGACTACGATTCGGCGGGTTTTGTCGTCTTATGATTTGGGGAACAAGCTTCGTCAATTGAGGCTTAAGAAGAAAATTGCGCTGGTTGACTTGGGGAAGCACACGGGGCTTTCGGCCTCGATGATCTCGCAACTGGAAAACAGTAAGCTGGTGCCGACACTGCCGACGCTTGCGCGCATCGCGATGGTGTTTGATGTTGGGCTTGACTACTTTTTTACGAATAAGAAGCGAAAGCGATTGTTCAGTGTAGTCCGAGCCGATGAGCGGATGCGTTTTCCTGAGCGGAGTGACTCACCTACTCCCGGATATTTTTTTGAGTGCCTGGCCTTCAGTGCGCAAGACAAGAGTCTGCAGGCGTATCTGGCAGAATTTCCGGTGCGCAAGCCCGATGATGTGAACGAGCATATGCATGAGGGTGCAGAGTTTTTTCATGTGATTGAAGGATCGGTATCGATCCGGTATCAGGACGAAGACTATCTGATGGATAAGGGCGATAGCGTTTATTTTGATTCCTCGGCACCGCACTCCTATCGTGGGGTAGGAAAAGAAATGGCGAGAGCGATCGTGATTACGACGCCGCCAAGAGTCTAGAGCGCAATAATTAGGGATGCAATCTCCCTGGATAACACCACTGCTGCAGGTTGCCTGCAACGTTTTGACGACCTTTGCCTGGTATGGGCACTTCAAATTCAACGATTGATCGCTGTGGGTAGTGATCCTTGCCAGCTGGGGGCTTGCCTTTTTTGAATACTGCCTGATGGTACCGGCGAACAGGATGGGGTCGGACAGCATGAGTGGCTATCAGTTAAAGATTTTGCAGGAAGCGATCAAGCTGGTAGTATTTGTGTGTTTTGCGTGGCTGTATTTGGGAGAATCGCTGCGCTGGAACTATGTCGTGGCAATGCTGATGATTCTCGGGGCGGTGGCCTTGGTGTTCAAGACGAATTGAGGAATGTTGGATTAAAGCCTGGCGAGGAAACGGCCGATATTGCAAGTGTGAAAATGACAAGTCTGATTCTCGCGGCCCTCTTTGTTGCCATGCTAGTGCCTGAACTGGCCTTTGCGAAGAAGAAGAGCACGGTGGGGAGGCCGGCGAGCAAACCGCCGGTGTACAAGAAGTTTGACAACCGGAAGAAGAAGGTAAGCGTACGAGCAAACCATCTTCCATGTGCGCGGCATTCGTGATTGTCTGAAGGGATGAAGCCAGGAAAGACAGCGCAAGTGGGAATGGGAGTGGCTGGGGAGTATCGGGGGAGTGGAAAGACCCGTGCTGAGTTCTGCCGGGAACGAGGGCTGGCGCTCACAACGCTGGATTATTATCTGCGTCGGGTCCGCGAGGAGCAAAA
>JANXLY010000056.1 GCA_025354885.1 Acidobacteriota bacterium
AGCGGCATCCTACGTCAACGGTACAATCATCGGCGTATCTGGTGGCCGATCCGTTGATGGTTTCCCCTTGTCAGGACAATGGTTAGACTGAGTCATGCGTGTCATTCTTTTACTCATTGCGGCCTCGCTTGTTGCGGTCGCCCAGAGCACCAACATTGCGTCTCTTCTGACGAAGGACATCCCTGAGTTTCAGGGCAAGGAAGTCACCATGATTACGGTGGCGTTTGCCCCAGGCCAGGCGTCGAAGGCGCACCGGCATCACGCCCACGTCTTTGTCTATGTCCTCGAAGGTTCCGTAGTGATGCAAGTTGCAGGTGGTGAAGCGAAGCAACTCGGGCCGGGCGAGACATTCTATGAAAAGCCCTCGGACATCCATGTCGTATCGAAAAACTCAAGCGACACCAAACCCGCGAAGATTCTGGTGGTGATGCTGAAGGACAAAGACAAACCGATCTCGGAAGCGGCTGCCGCCAAGTAGCTCGAATTGTTGAGTGATGTCTACGGTCTGCCAAAGTGGACAAGGGCATTCGCGAGACGTTTGAAGGGCTAGACGTGCTGATCGAAAAGGATCTGGTTGCCGTCGGGGTCTGTCGCGGTAAAGCTGGCGGGGCCAGTTGTGCTCTCGTCCGCCTCGGTTGCAAGTTTCACGCCTTGTGCTTTCAAATGCCGTTGGAGTTCGCGGACATCAGTGAAGGCTGGCAATTTTTTTGCATTGCTGTCCCAACCCGGGTTGAAGGTCAATACGTTTTTTTCGAACATGCCCTGGAAGAGTCCGATGACGTGATCGCCGTTTTTCATGATCAGCCAATTCCTGGCTTGCTCTCCCATAAATGTCGTGAAGCCGAGTTTCTCGTAAAACTGCTTTGAAGCTTTGATGTCCTTGACCGCCAAGCTGATTGAGAAGTTGCCGAGCTTCATATCGGGGGAAGCGGCTAAGGACGAGGAGGGGAGCGCGACGGCTGCAAAGGAGCTGGCAGCGACCTGCCGACGGGTTAGTTTGCGAGGCATAAAGTGTGGTCTCCTGCGATGAATTCTAACAATATGAATCGACTGGATGGCTCAGAACATAGGGAGGTGCAGGAATTCGAATCGTGGAAACAGCTCAAGTGCGTTGTCATTCTGCCTGCGATTTCTAGCGGTTGAGAAAATCTCGCATATGGCGATTGATGTCGTGTAGTTGCAGGTGCTGACTTAAGAAATCAAGCCGATCGCGCATCGCCTCCAGTGATGTGAAGTAGTGATCGTCGAGATACCAGATCAATCGCTTCGGCCCACCTGCGGCATCGTGCACTTTTGGGCAGGCGGCGATATTGTCGGGAGTGTCGAAGCGCGCGCACTGAACGAGAACAGGAGCTTTTGCGGGAGGAAGGAAATGCACTGGGTCGGTGGAGTCAATCGCTTCGAGCGTGCCCTCGAATTCTACGGGTGTCATCTGCTTTCGCATTTCTTCCCAATAGGGAGCGCGGTTGGTGCGGATGTGTGTGGCCTCGGATACGACGGCACCGAGCAGGGCAAAGCTGCGGAAGCGTGGCTCGATACCTGCCAATACTCCTCCTGCAATAGAGCCATAACTGTGCCCGACGTAGGCGAGTCGAGTTGGATCCACGCCTTTTTGACGGATGAGATGTTCGAGTGCGATGCGAAGCGAAATCACGATGGAAGCCTGAAATTTACCAGCCGCTTCGAGTTTGGTCTGATTGAGTTCGGTTCGCGCTCCAGAGCCTCGGGCCGGAGCATCGGCGAGTATGGAGACGACGCCTGCCCGAGCCAGGATCAAGGCTTCGGAGATGTAGTTTGTCATGGATTGCCCGCCGCCGTGCTGGAAGATCACACCTGCATAAGGAGGCTTGACCAATTTGGGGATTACCAGAATCAGGGTCAACTCACCGCCGCTGGGAGCGGCGAAACCACAGCCCCGAACGATTAGGTCGGGGCGTTGTGCAATATCCTCGCAGTTGAGTTGAGGCAGCTTTGTTCGATCGTAGTCGAATTGCGATGTGTTGGGCTGGGCGGCAAGGCTGGCTACAAACGAGAGAATGCAGAGTTGCAATCTTTGTGATTTCGCCATGTTGTCAGTTTATTCTGATCTGGTTGGATTTGGTTTGATTCGTCGAGAGAGCTATTCGCTTCTCGCTCGAAGAATACTTCACCACCTTGTCCAGGCGTGGCGCAAACCTGGCGCTATGGATCCAGTGCTATTTGACGAAATACTTTTGACTTGCTGATTCGAAATTGAGGCCCACAAGTTCCGTATCGCGCGCAAAAGAATAGGACGAAATCATTACGTTGACGAGAGTAATGGTCAGGTAGGGTCGGCTCACTCCAGATCGGTAGTACTCGACCGTGACGATTTTGAAAATTGTTCCCCTTACGCTATGCCCGAGGAGATCGCTCGACAATGAGTCGTTCGACTTCACAAAACTTGCATCGCGCAATTGCGCCTTCGTAGTGTAGCTGCCGGGGCCATATTGGGAACCACCACCTGGAACGCCAAAAGAAAAGCTGAGAGCTTCGACAGAGTCGTCGATCGGCGCCGAGAATTCAACAAAAGCCGACATGAGATTGCCACCCATTCCAGCCTGGAAAACTCCAGACTTTAGATCGTATGAATTACAGAATCAACGGAATCAACTGCGGTGGCTTTTCGCGAAATTGTCAGCAACACAAATCGATCCCTTCGATCAAGTCTACTATCGGTCGCGAGAAAGGCAAGGTGCGATTCAGATTCACAACCAAAAAGACGCATCCTGCCCGGCGGGATGTTTAATGCTAAATCGAATGCAAGTCTCGCGTTGAAGGTGAAAGCGGTAGCTATGGGCGAACTCGATTTCGCAGGTCAACTCCCGAAAGTGTGCCCAATGTATTCGAAGTTCGCTGTGCCGGGTAAGGCGTCGAAGTGTGGCTGCGCTCGTGACAGTCGGCCTAGACGGGGCTGACATGCCTGGTCAGTTCCAGGAGGCGCGAGTGTAGTTTTTTGAGGGTGGACTGTAGCTTGGCAGCGCCTATCAGATTGTGGAGTTCGAAGGGATCTTTGCGCAAATCGTAGAGTTCGTTTGCGCCCTTCAGTTCGCTGTACTCGATGTACTTCCAGCGGCTGTTGCGGATCGCCCGGTAGCCCATTTTGTGGACACGCTTGAAGACCGTGTCGCTGCTGTACTCGATCAAGAAGTCGTCGCGGCGGTTAGGATTGCGCAGGGAATGACCGTGTGTGCGGGGCGGCTTTAGTCCCGCCAAGTCGAGCATCGTCGAAGCTATGTCCACGCTGAGTGCCATGTTTTCGGGACGTGAGCCTGCACGAAAAACCGCAGGATATCGGATCAACAAGGGGATGCGGATTGCTTCTTCATAGGCGAGGCGGCGTTCTGGACCGAGGCAATGTTCTCCATAGAAATAGCCGTGGTCGCTGGTGAAGGCAACAATGGTGTTGTCGAGTTGGCCGGTGCGCTCGAGCTGTTCGAGCATCTTGCCCAAGCCTTCGTCGACGGCCTTTGTCATGCGCATGCGGTTGAGGATTGTGGCATCGTCAGTGACCGTTTCAGCGCTAAGAGGAGCTACGCCTTCGAGACGTTGTTCGAGGGCAGGCTTGTCTATAGGAGGTTTTGCATAGTTGCCCCGGCGGGGGAGTTTTACGCCCGAATAGAGGGTCTTGTGCCGTTCGGCAGGAATGAAGGCTTCGGCAGAATCGAGAGTTCCTCCGGCAATACTTCCATCGTTTAACTGCTGCACATTGGGGTGCACTGCTTTGTGCGCCAGATACATGCAGAAGGGCTTGGTGCGGGGACGCTTGAGGAAATCGAGGGCATGTTCTGTAAGGAGATCCGTGATGTAGCCTTTGGTGCGAGCCGAACGGCCGTTTACGTTGAGGATCGGATCGATGCATTCGCCCTGGCCGGGGAAGCTGACCCAGTGATCAAAGCCAGGCCGTTTTGAATCGTCGTTGCCCATGTGCCATTTGCCGAGGAAGGCGGTTTCGTAGCCGGCATCGTTGAGGAGTCGGGGCCAGGTGATTAGTTTGTGACTTTGCACGGCGCGGTCTGTGTTGTCGATGATTCCATTTGCCCGAGGGTAGAGGCCAGTGAGAAAGCTGGAGCGGCTGGGTGAACAGAGGGGAGTGACGGCGAAAGCGTTTTGATACAGGGCACCTTCTTTCGCGAGTCGGTCGACGGATGGAGTCTGGGCGAAAGGATGGCCAGTGCAAGCCAGTTCATCGAAGCGAAGATCGTCTACGAGAACGAACAAGATGTTTGGACGAGGCTTTGATTGTGCGACGGCTGGAAGCGTTGCGAGGAAGCTGCGCCTGGTCAGTTTCCCCATTGTTAAAGTTCTCCTCGCCGCTCGAGTTGCTTTGAGAAGATCAGCGAATATACAGCAGGGATTAGAGCGCCAATCATCAGAAGAGTGAGGGGAGGCCAGGCTTCTTGTCCGAAGGCAGTGAGTGCGAGCCCTGCCAAGCCGCTGAGGACGAGGGTTTTTGCTGCCAGCCGATGGGTGGCATTCCAGACGCGGTCGCTCGCAAGGGCCCAGGGAGTGCGAATCCCGATGAAGAAATTGCGGCGAACCTTCCCCATCAGGTTCCCAAGCAATGCGAAGAGTACGCAGACTCCACCCAGCAGTGCGCGGCTTACATTCGCGATGTGTCCGGTGGCGGCCCAGAGGAGCACGCCATCGAGATAAGCCCAAAGCACGACAACGATTAACATGATTTGAAAGTAAGTGGAACGGAATCCCTCCATCCCAAATTGCTTTGGCGAAAGCCAGGGCATGAGCCAGGTGAGGAGAAGTGTCATTGCCATGATTCCGGGGCCGAGCAGAAACATGGCCCATTTGGGACTGTAGCCGTTGGGCTGTCCGTGGATGTTCCAATGTGTGGTGACCGTAGCTGGAAGTTGAGGATACGCCACGATGGTTGCAGCCAGAGCGGCTGCGGTGAGCAGGATTCCAACCACATAGTATTTTGCAGTCATTTCGTTTTGCGCCTCTTCTTCTTACTGTCTTCGATCAGCTGCATTGCCCAGGCCATGACATCCTGCACGACTGTAGTGTTCAACGCATACCAGATCTGCTGGCCTTCGCGGCGGCTGGTGATGAGGTCTGCGTCTTTCAACACGGCGAAATGATGTGACATTGAGGGCTTGCTCATGTCGAATTTTTCGGCCAAGGCTCCCGCTGTCATTTCGCCCCGGCCCAGCAGGTCGAGGATCTCCCGACGAGTTGGATCGGCGAGTGCGCGGAATGTCTGACTGCTGTCCATGATAATTAGGTTGATGGCTAATTAGCCTTCCGTCTAAATATTACAGGAGTTTTGAATCTTGTCAAGGCCAGAGATTTGCGGCTCGCGTAATCGATGGGTGGGACAATGGCTCGACGTAGATTGTGAAGCAATTTCTCCCTGACCTGTCGCCGCTGCGGCGATCGCGCGACTTTCGCCTGCTGTACTGCGGGCAGATGGTGTCGGGCTTTGGGTCAGCGCTTACTTATGTCACGCTTCCGATTCAGATGTATTCCCTGACGAAGTCTTCGGTGATGGTGGGGTTGCTGGGAGTTGTAGAGTTTGTGCCGATGTTGCTGGTTGCTTTTGTAGGGGGAGTTCTGGCGGATCGCTTCAATCGAAGGATGTTGGTGTTGCTGACAGGCAGCCTGATGGCAGTGGTGCTGGTGCTGCTGACCTGGAATGCGTTGCAGACTTCGCCGCAGGTGTGGGTCTTGTTTTGTGCGGCGGCTTTGATGGCAGGATTCAACGCGATCCAGCGACCAGCCATGGAGGCAATGACGCCACAATTGATCCTGCCCGAGGAGATGGCGGCGGCAGGGGCACTGAATATGATGCGCCACAATGCGGCATATATTGCGGGTCCCGGGCTGGCCGGCTGGATTGCTGTGCGATTTGGTGCGGGGGCTGCATTTGGTCTGGATGCTGTTAGCTATGGTGTGGCTGTTGGAGCGATGTTGATGATGCGGCAGCGGCGATTTGAGGGCGGTGAGATGGATCGCATGAGCTGGCATACGCTGGTTGCGGGTTGGCGTTATGCGCTGGAGCGAAGGGATCTTTTGGGTACCTATCTGATCGACATGAACGCGATGTTTTTTGGAATGCCGAATGCTTTGTTCCCGGCGTTTGGGGAACGACTTGGACCCGAGAATGTTGGGTGGCTTTATGCGGCGGGACCCGTTGGCGCGTTGATTGTGAGTTTGATTTCCGGTTGGACGGGGCGGATCCGGCGACACGGGATTGCGATAGCGTGGGCGGCAGGACTTTGGGGGTTGGCTATTGTGGGATTTGGGTTATCTCCGAGCTTGGTATCGGCACTTGGGTTCCTGGTACTGGCTGGTGCCGCTGACGGAGTGAGTGGAATCTTTCGCATGACAATCTGGAATCAAACGATCCCTGCGCGTTTGAGGGGACGCACGGCGGCGATCGAGATGGTGAGTTACCTGAGTGGTCCGTATTTAGGGAATGTGGAGGCTGGCTTTGCTGCGCGATTGTTGGGGCTGGGGCCTTCGGTTGTGTTGGGTGGAGTGTTGTGTACGTTGGGGTCTGTTGCGATTACGTGGGCGCTGCCTGAGTTTCGGAAGTATCGGGTGAAGGATTTTGTTCGAAGCTCAAAGGAGTGATTCGATCAGAGGTTTTCGAGTAACTGGATTAAATTGATGTGTCCGCTTGGGTTAGCGTACGGGCATTGGTTTGCGCGGTGGCGGGCCCATTCGAGGGGAGTTGCGTGATGTTGTGGGTCCTTTAGAGAAGGGTCTGCACCGCGAGTCAGGAGGTGGCGGGCGGAGGCGGCATTTGCTTGCCAGGCAGCCCAATGAAGCGGCGTTCCGCCTTTGACGAAGAGGTTTACCGAGAGACCTGTTGCCAAGAGTTGGTCGATGACATTGAGTCGATTGCAGAGGCTTGCAGCGCGGAGGGCGAGGGCAAGTTCGAATTTATCGGGGGAAAGTTTTGTGGGCAGGTGGCCAGTGCCTGCGGCTTCATGGAAAGACGTAATAGAGGCGCCGGCGGCGACCAGAAGGTCTACGATTTCGGCGGCACCGAATTCGATGGCGTGAGCGAGCGCGGTACCACCTGGCACTGCGTATCCGGTGGCTTCGAGGTTTGCGCCGGATTCAATGAGAGCGCGTGCTACGCCGACTTCGTTGTAACTGGCGGCTGTAATTAGCGGGGACTCTTTGTCTGTGACATCTTCATCGACTGGCGCGCCAGAGGCGAGTAGCATTCGAGTCATTTCTCTTGAAAAAATGTGTTTGACGAAACCGTTGAAGCGGGCTTGCGCAAGAAAGGCAATGGGTTGGCAGGGGCCAATAGGCGAATCGGTACCCCAGGAATGGACCTGCCGTGCAAGAGATTCGTTTTGACCGAGAAGCAGGGAAAGTTCGTCCAAATCTCCTGCAACCAACGCACTGCGGAGTTGGTTTGACACTACTTCCTCAGTGCTGCTGCGATGGCCTTTTCTGCGAGGGGTTCCATGATCGCGTAGCCGGCTGCATTGGGATGAAGGCCGTCTTCGGTGATCTCTTTTTTGAGCATCTTAGAGTCGTCGAGCATCGCCGAGTAGTAGTCGAGGTAGACGAGTTTGTTCTTCTTGCAGTAGGTCTGAATCCACTGATTCAAGGCGATGATTTTTTCGGGCTGCCGGCGGGCGGTTTGTGGCCGATGGTAATCGCAGACCGGCATCACGCTGGACATCACGACTTTGATTCCGTTGGCCTTGGCGAGTTGCGCCATGGATTCGAGATTAGCTTCGATCTGTTCGAGGGTCATCGGGCCGGTATTGGCGGCGAGGTCATTGGTGCCGGCTAGAATCACAACGACTTTCGCACCTAGAGCGATGACGTCCGGACGGAAGCGGATCAACATCTGAGGAGTGGTCTGGCCGCTGATGCCACGGTTGACATAAGGGCGATCCGGCCAGAACTTGCCGCCACGGCGTCCCCATGAGTCGGTGATGGAATCGCCCATGAATACTACTCGCTTCTCGCCCGATGCAGCCGGAGCTAGTTTGGCATTTTCTGCGCTGTAGCGGTTGAGGTTGGGCCAGTCGAGCAGCGTCTTTTGAGCGCGGGCCAAGTCGGCCTGCAACTTTGTTGCGTCGACACTATCCTGAGCGACGGCGAGCATCGTGATGAGAGCAAGCAATATAAATCGAATCATTTTCCGAGCTTCTTTCTGATTCCTTCAAGGGTGACTTTGGCTTCGGCGGCAACGCCTTCGTAAACGGGCTTGAACATGAGATCCGGGTCCATCCTCACACCATACACCGCGACGGGGCCGAGGCGCTTGAGGAGGCGACTTGGAGTACCGCTGATGAGCAGGTTTTCTTCAAAGCCGGACCAGTCGAATTGCTCGCCCCAGAAGCGTGCGGGATCCAGGCCAAGCGCTTCGCCTTCTTCCAGTTCCGGGGCGAAATCGACGATCTCTTCCTGGGTTCCACCGCGAAGGTGAACGAGGATCATGGGGTCGCGCTCGAGTTCCTGACCCAAGACGCGCAGCACGGCGAGAGCATGCTTGCACGGGCGCATCCAGTCGGGACAATTGCAGCCGGTCTTCAGTTCTTTGTAGGGCTGAGGTAGCAGATTGATATCGGCGATGGCAAAGGCCTGAATTGCAGACTTGCTGATGAGTCCCCGGCGAAAATCGCGCAAAGTTTCTGGAGTCATCAAAGGCCAGAGTGCAGCCCACTTGAGTCGCTCAACGGGAAGGAATTCGAGGGCGACCTGGTAAGGGTCTGGCTTAGAACCCTGGACTTGCGCTTCGACGCTGCCGGTTCCGATTTCGAGTCCAACAACGGCACCGGAGTCTGCGTAGAGGCGGCCTTTGTCTTGGCGATCATGGCCGACGGGATATGCGGAGACGAAGTCGAGCCATAATTGACCAATGCCCGACGGGGGAGAGAACGGTTCACTGATCGGGCGCTTCATTAGTCTTCCCACGCCTCGCGGGAAAGCGCGAAGAGGTTACGCAATTCCTGATTGGAGAGTTCGGTGAGCCAGACTTCTCCGGCTTCGACGACGCGCTCGGCGAGCTCGCGCTTTTCTTCGACCATCTGGTCGATGCGCTCTTCGAGCGTACCCATGCAAATGAACTTGTGAACCTGTACGGTCTTGTTCTGGCCGATGCGGAAGGCACGATCCGTGGCCTGATTTTCGACTGCCGGATTCCACCAGCGGTCGTAGTGGAAGACGTGATTTGCGGCGACGAGATTGAGGCCGGTGCCACCGGCTTTGAGAGAAAGAACGAAGAGACTTGCGCCTTCTGGTTTTTCGAAATCGGCGATTAAGCGTTCCCGCTCGAGGCGTGGCGTTGCACCGTGCAGGAAAGAGACTTTGGGGCCAAAAACCTGCTGGCAATGTAAAGAAATAATGTCGCCCATCTCGGCAAACTGCGAAAAGATCAGAGCTTTTTCGCCCGCTTCGAGGACCTCTTCGAGCATTTCTGTGAGGCGGCTCAATTTGCCACTACGCCCGGCGAGTTCGTCGCGTTCTTTGAGAATTTGAGCGGGGTGGTTGCAGACCTGTTTCAAGCGCGAGATTGTGGCGAGGATCAAACCGCGGCGCTCCATCGCAGTGCGGTTTGCGAGATCTCCGAAGCAGCCGTTGACCACATCTTCGTAGAGCTTTGCCTGCTCGCGGGTGAGCTTGCAGTAGGTCTTCATCTCCATTTTTTCAGGCAGGTCGGAGATGATGCTTTTGTCGGTTTTAAGACGGCGGAGGATGAAAGGGGAAGTGAGTCCGCGTAACTGCTGCACGGCCTTGGGGTTGTGCTGATTCTGGATGGGCTTGAAGAAGCGGGCCTGAAAATCACGTGGCCCGCCGAGGAGGCCGGGATTGAGGAATTCCATGAGTGAGTAAAGATCGCCGACGTGATTTTCTACTGGGGTACCGGTGAGGGCAATGCGATAGCCGCCGGCAATCTGGCGTGCAGCTTTGGACTGTTTGGTTTCGAAATTTTTGATGTTCTGCGCTTCGTCGAGAACGATGCCGTCCCAGTCTACTGTTGCAAGAGTTGAGGCGTCGCGGTGAACGAGACTGTAGCTGGAAACGACGAGGTCGTGTTGAACGGCAAGAGAGCCAAAAGCTTCGGCTTTAGCACGAGAGACGCCATGGTGCACCATCAGCTTGATGGCGGGGAAGAACTTCATTGCTTCTCGTTCCCAGTTGCCAATGACGGAAGTGGGACAGATGAGGAGAGCGGGTTTGCCGACGCCTTTGCGTGAGGCGAGGAGGGCGAGCATTTGGAGGGATTTGCCGAGGCCCATGTCGTCAGCGAGGCAGGCACCAAGTCCGAAACCGGTGACGAAGCTGAGCCAGGAAAATCCTCTGCGCTGGTAGGGGCGCATTTCGCCAAGCATACCGTCTGGCAAGGGGAGCTCTTTGATTTCGCCTGGTTCCTTCAGGCGTTGCAGCAATTCTCCGATCCAGCCTTCGGTCTGGATTTCCCGGATGTCGAGGCCGTGGCCGGCATTCCCCATGCCGAGCACTTCGCGAATTGCCTCGCGCGCAGTGAGGACGCGCTTCTGGCCACCTTTGAGAAACTTTACGGCGTCGCGAATACTAACCGGGTCGATACGCATCCAGCGGCCACCAACCTGTTGCATCTCGCCGCTGTGTTTGGACAGTTCGGCGAGCTCCTGCATGGTTACGGGTTCATCGCCGAGGAGGGCGGCCCAGTCGAGGCGAACTTTGCTGGACATGGCAGTGCGGGCATCGACTTCTTCAAGTTCTGAGCGCAGCTTGCCTTTGACGGCAATCTTGATTCCGTTGCCTTCCTGCCACCATTCGGGTCGATCGACGCGAAAGCCTGCCTGTTCGAGGAGCGGGGCGAAACGAGTGAGGAATTCGATGACTCTTTCGCCGGGCAGATAGAGGCCTTGGCCCATTGCTTCGTCGTAGCTGACCAGGGCGGGGAAGATCTGCGAAGCCTGTTCGAAATTGCGCCAGGCGGTCTCTGCGGCAATAGGGCCGCCGCGGAGTTGTTTGTCTTCGATGCCTCGTAATGGATACTGCGTGCCTTCTTCAAGCAGGTCTTCGACAAAGGGGACGAGCATCCAGCCTTCGCGAGCGCCCAGGGCAGGTTCTTCGACGCGGAAGGCGAGGCGATAGCCGCACAGGCTTTCGAGATCGGTGCCGCGCTGCCAGCCCTGGATGCCATTGAAGAAGCGTTCGATCGTGCCCTTCTCGCCTTGCAGCACAGGGTTCGCATGGCTTAGTGCATTTTGCCATTTGCTGTAAATCGTTGAAGCCGGGAAGCGCTGGCTGAGACTGCCTGCAACTTTGCGGGCCTGGGCGTCGAGGACCCAGCCGAGGGTTTGTTCGATGAGTCGGCGGCGCTCCCAGCGAGGAGGTTTTTCGGCGTCAAATGTGAGCGCCCGCGCGGCATCGGGCATTCGTTCGACAAACTGTTCGAGGAGTTTTCGCTGGTCGCCAACGAAGCGGGGCGCCCAACGGGCTTCAAAGCCTTCACGGCTGCGAGAGAGGACAGGAAGGTATCCCCAATTACTCATCAAATGGTGTGCGAAGAAAGTGCCGTGGGCCCAATAGAGAATGCTGGGACTGAGGCCTTTTTGTGCCAGTAGCCAGTCTGGCCAGAGGCGCCGCCAGGTTTCGATACCAAGCTGGACGGCGGATGTTTCGCGGGCTACCAGAGTGCCTGATTCAGAAGGCATCCAGACGTAGGCCTTTTCGAACTGCACTTTACCGAGGCCAATTTTGGGTAGAGCACGGCGTAGTTCCTCCGCTTCGCCATCTGGCCAAAGATACAGGCGCCCTTCAAGAGCCGAACATTGCAAGCCCAACTCTGAATGGTAGCGCCGATGGGTGATGTTTGTCCGGTTTTTGGCGATTTTGGCTGATTTGCTTCGTGAAACTAAGGCAGAATTACGGCTTTGCCAGCTTCGAGACGGCGCACGGTGGAGAGGGCCTCGTCGGCCTGGTCGAGGGTAAAGCGGTGGGTGACCTGACGGGCAAATAGATCGCGCCAACGCGTGGACCTGGCGAGGAATTCAATGGCACCGAGGACATGGCGTGGTTCGAAGGCCCAGCTTCCCATGACTGTCAGCTGTTTTTTTGTGATGATGTGCGGGTTGAATTCGACGTTGCCCGCGTTAGCGTACTGGCCGAGGACGAGGTATTTGCCGCCATCGCGGCAGAGCTCGAAGCCTTCTGGAACGGCAGATGGATGGCCTACACATTCGAGGACGACGTCAGCGCCGAACTCACCGACGATATTGCAGGCGGCAGCGCGGCGGGCCTCAGGAGTTTTGTATTCATCGAGACTGACGACGGCATCGGCTCCAAACTCGAGCGCCATTTTGAGGCGGTGTTCGGGGCCTCCGACGACGACGGTCTTTCCGGCACCGGATTCGATTGAGACCGCGAGAGCAGCAAGGCCGACTGGCCCGGCACCCTGGACTACGACTGTGTCGCCCATCTCGATCTGAATTCTCTCGATGCCGTGTAGAGCCGTATTCAGGGCACAGCCTGCGCCAACGATGGATTCGAAGGGGACAGAATCGGGGAGTTTGAAGATGGAGGAGCCGGCGCGGAGGAGGATCCACTGGCTGTAGCCACCGCGCAGGTGTGGTGCCTCATCGCAGTTGTAGGAGATGCCGTAGGCTTTGCGCTTGAGACAGCGCGTGGGAGTCTTTTTGATGCGGCAGTAATAGCATTCACCACAGACGATGCTGCTGGCCCAAAGCACGCGGTCTCCGACGGCGAGTGGTTGGCCAGTCCAATCCTTGTCGAGACCGGCACCGAGTTTTGCGATGCGGCCGGCGCTCTCGTGTCCAAGGATGACGGGGAGCGGGATCGGCAATTCGCCTTTCCAGAGGTGAACGTCGGTGCCACAGATGCCGGCCATCTCGACTCGCGCGAGCGCTTCGCCTGCGGCCAGATTCTCATCCACCTCGAATTCCCGGATCTCCAGAGCTTTCTGGTAAGCGGTGAGGACTGCAACTTTCGACTTCAGCATTTCTCTATTGAATCATTGCTAGTGGGGCCAGAATTTTCGAAGGAGCTCCCAGCGGTCGAGCATCCAGTGCCAGCCGGTATGCGCGGCGAGTGCCGAGAGAATGATCGTGCCGATTCGTCTTGGGGCGACAAAACGGAAAAGTAGCCAGACGGCAGGCACCAGGAGAAGCAGGACTGCAATCTGTCCTACTTCGACGCCAAGATTGAAGGCGAGCAGAGAAGGGATGATGTGACGCCCGGCGAATTGCATGGATTCGCGCAAGGCAAACGAGAAGCCGAAGCCGTGGATGAGGCCGAATGTAAGGGCCAGCACCCAGCGTCGCTTCCAACCCTTGTCGTCGAGCAGATTTTCAAGCGCCATCAGGAGGATCGAGAGGGCGATGAGGAATTCGACCAGGGCAGGAAACCACAGCGCGTCTGGTGCCATGCCGAATGCGGAGCCGATCAAAGTGACCGAATGGCCGAGCGCGAACGCTGTTGCGACGCCGACCAAATTTCGCATTCGCTGCAGCGGAATCACGAGGCAAAAAAGGAATAGAAGGTGATCCGTACCGTCGAGGATATGCCAGAAGCCGAGCACCATAAAGCGTTGGAATGCCTGCCACCAGCCGGGGTCCAGAACAACCAATCCGGGATCTCCGAGCAAATGATAGAGTCGATCTGGTCCGAAGTGCAATACGGTAAGGACGCGCACGCCGAGGATTTCCATTCCGGGGCGTATCGCGAAGCTGGACTGCGCTGAAGCTATCGGGCACTCCAGTAGAACATCGAGCCAAAGTTGATCCCATACGACGTTGGCGTCGTTCTTCAAGCCCTCGCGAACTAAGCTTTGAGTGGCAGAGGCGAAGGAGTCGAAGGAACGATCCGACTCGATTGATAGTCGAGTGGCAAGTACGTGCGGATGCTCGAGGATTCGATCATTTTCCCGAAGCGTGATCGAATTGCCAATCCAGGTGGTTGCGACTTCATTCAACCGTGGGGCAAGGTCTTCGGCGTCGAGATATCCACCAGGCAGTTCGAAGAATTCGACATCGCGCATCGCTTTGAGCGGCACACGGACTGCGAAACGCATCTTGCCCGCCTCTGGCTGCAACCAGACATGAGTCGTTACATCGCGCGGAATTTCATGCGCGAGGGCGAAGAGCGTGAAGAGTGAAATGAGAAACGATATCCTGAAAACCACAAGTGCTCTCTATCGTAATCCCACTCTTCAATGAACAGGACAGTTTGCCGCTGCTACTTGGGCGGCTGGTGCCGATCCTGGTTACGATCGACACAGGCTATGAGCTCATCCTGATCGATGACGGCAGCACGGATCAGACTCATGCATTGCTTAGTACAGCGGCGCGCGAGAATCCGCAACTTCGCATTCTTCGATTCACGCGCAACTTTGGCCATCAGGCGGCCGTGACGGCTGGCCTCGATTGCGCTGCTGGTGACTGTGTCGTTGTGATGGATGCGGATTTACAGGATCCTCCGGAACTTCTGCCGCAGATGGTTGCGCTCTACGAACAGGGCTACGATATTGTTTCTCCACAACGCATTTCGAGGAAGGGAGATTCCTGGTTCAAACGCAAATCGGCGGCGCTCTTCTACAAGCTGATGCAAAGGCTGGTTGATCGCCGGGTTGTGCCGGAGGTGGGGGATTTTCGGCTCTTCAGCCGCCGAGCTGTGCATGCCATCCGTGGATTTCGCGAACAGCATCGATTCATGCGGGGCCTGATTGCCTGGCTTGGGCTGAAAGAGTCGATTCTTCCATTTGAGCGAGAGCATCGGGTGGCTGGCGAAACCAAGTACTCTCTCTCAAAAATGATCCGCTTCAGTTGGGTTGCAATTACGTCTTTTTCCGGCCTGCCGCTCCGAGTGGCACTTCTGCTGGGAATGGTTTTTGTTTTGATCGACGTTGTCCTTGTGCTCTATGTTCTCTATGTGAGCCTCCTCCTCAAGACTGTGGTGCCTGGTTGGGCGTCGCTAATCGTCGTACAGGCACTTTTCTCAGGAGTTACCTTGATCTCGCTGGGGTTGCTGGGTGACTACATTTCGCGGATCTACGATGAGAGCAAACGGCGGCCGCTTTATGTTGTTGAAGAAGCATTGAATGTGATCGAGACAGCCGGACAAAATGGGCGTGGACTCTTTTTGGATCCAAAGGAGAGCCACACAAGGTCTGCGACAAAGATTGAGCGCTAGGCCGGCGGAAAGGTTGTGTTGCAAAGATCGCTTGCCTGACAGACGGATGCCTGATGGCCTACACGAGGCAGCGTCTTCTCATTTTCAAATGGCATCATTTTGAGCCTCACCTCATTCTCTCGGCGGTCCGGTGGTACTTGCGATTCCGTCTATCCTATCGGGACGTGGAAGAGTTCCTCACCGAGCGGGGCGAGGCAGTTGATCATTCGACGGTCAGGAAGTGGGTGCAGCGGTTTGCTCCAGAGCTCAAGCAGCGTTTGCGGCCTCATGTGAAACCGACCAACCTTTCCTGCGAGAGGGCGAAACTTGCGTATGCGTGAAGGGCCGCTGCTGATATCTATACGGCACCATCGATCCCCGGGGGGCGGCGATTGAGTTTTTTTCTGTCCGCCTTTCGCGACCTGGAAGGCCCAAAAAACCTATTCCGCCGAACGCTGCGCACCGGAGCCCATCGCCAACGGCGTGTGATCCACACTGATCTGGCGCCGACCTATGACTCAGCCATAACTGCGTTGCAATATTTGAACATAATCATCGAAGAGGAGCACCCTGCGAGCAGAAAGAGGGTGAACGCAAATCAGGGGCTCAGCGCGGCCAGGCGGACGATCGATTGTCATGAGGCGGCGCACAGGATTCGAAAGGGGCAAGCCGGCTGGCTGCCGGGCCACGATGCCCAGCGGCAGATTCGCATCGTCAAGGTGTTATTCGGAATCTCAACATAGACAAAGATATCGGCGAGGCTGGTCGACCGTAGGCACTAGAATATTCTTTGCAACACAACAACGAAGCAAAGCTTAGTGTCGCGCGCTAGCAAAATTCGATATGATGCTCGCACCCCATAGGGAGAGATCAATCTTGAAACGTAAACATTACACCGTCCTCGCATCACTCGCAATATGCGCTGCTTTTGGCTTTTTTCTGCAACGGCCTTCCGTGAGTGCTGCTACTGCGCAGGCTCCGCGCTTTGAAGTGGATCCGATGTGGCCCAAGCCTCTGCCAAATCACTGGGTGATTGGCCCGGCACTCGGAGTTACTGTAGATTCCCGCGATCATGTCTGGATTGTGCACAGCCCAGCGGGGCTCGAGGTCAAGGAGCAATACGCCACGATGACTCCCAAAGCATCGGCTTGTTGCGCAGCGGCACCGCCGATTCTTGAATTCAATCCTGAGGGGGATCTCGTCGGACATTGGGGTGGGGAAGGCACAGGCTATGACTGGCCAAGCAGGAATCATGGCATCGACGCGGACTACAAAGGCAATATCTGGATCGGAGGCAATGGCGTAGGCAAGCAGCCCGCTGTGGTGGCGCACAACGAAGATCGAACGGCCGTTGGCCCGGTGCACGACAGCATGCTGCTGAAGTTTAGCCAGTCTGGCCGTCTGCTGATGCAGGTCGGGCAGCCGAACAAGAGCAAGGGAAGCAATGACACCGAAAACGTTCGCCTGCCTGCCAAGTCGATCGTAGATCCGAAGACGAATGAGCTTTATGTCGCGGATGGTTACGGCAACCGTCGCGTCATTGTCTTTGATGCTGACACGGGAAAGTACAAGCGCCATTGGGGCGCGTATGGCAGCAAGCCCGACGACACACAGTTGCCCGCCTACAATCCTGCTGATGCACCGGCGAAACAGTTTCGGACGCCAGTGCATTGCGTTGCACTTGCCAATGACGGGTTGCTTTATGTGTGTGATCGTACGAATGACCGCATACAGGTCTTCAAGACAGATGGCACTTTCGTGAAGGAAATGTTCATCGAGAAAAACACGCTTGGAGATGGAGCGGTGTTTGATATTGCGCTGTCCAAGGACCCTGGACAGAAGTACCTTTATGTTGCAGACGGTACGAACATGAAGGTGCATGTGTTGCAGCGGGACACTCTCGAAGTGCTGACCAGCTTTGGCGATGGAGGGCGGCAACCCGGGCAGTTTTACGCTGTGCACAGCATTGCGACAGACTCAAAGGGCAACATCTATACGACGGAAACTTATCGCGGACAGAGGCTGCAGAAGTTTCGCTTCAAGGGGATTGCGCCTGTTACAAAGAAGGACCAGGGCGTGGTGTGGCCTAAGGCTTCGACGACACGCTAGGGAAGTTCAAATCTGCTTGCCTGCATCGAGCATCCAGGCGGAGTTGTGTTGTCGGAAGCCGATGTGTGGGTAGTAGTCGACTGCCTTTGGAGCAGCGAGCAGAATCACATTAGCCTGAGTGGCTTCTGCCTGCGTTCTGCGGATCAATTCTCTGCCGATACCGAGGCGCTGGTGTGAGGCTCGCACGGCGAGATCGGCGAGATAGGTGGCATAGACAAAGTCAGTGAAGGAACGGGAAATGCCCACAAGCAGGTTGCCATCCCAAGCCGTCAGCACCAGGTTTGCGTTTTTCAGCATTGCGGCCATTCGAGCGCTATCGTCTACAGGCCTGCGCTCGCCGAGAGTGGATGCCCGGTACAACTCGATAACGTCTTCCAAGTTGAGATCGTTGCCGACGCGATAAATGATCAATGAATGTTCCTCATCTCCAATTTGACAGATTGGTCCGCCGTTAGTCACGAAGATCCACCGGCCAGGCAAGTACGGGGCCGCAGTCTGATTCGAGTGAACGACGCGGTTCGCTTGGTTGAGGTGGCTTGATAGACTGATTCGAATGAATCCCGGGATTTACCGTCGAAACTTTCTGCAGTTCCTTGTTGCGAGTCCGCTTTTGTCCGCCGATGAAAAGGCAGAAATGAAAGGCATCCTCAATGTGATGGACTTTGAGGCTAAAGCCAAGGCGGTAATTCCGCCGGCTCACTTCGGTTATCTGTCCACCGGTGTCGATGATGACAAAACGCTGCGGGCGAACATGGCTGGATACAACCGGATTTTTCTTCGACCGAGGCGCATGGTTGATATTTCGAGCTGCGATACTTCGATTGAGTTGTTTGGGGAGAAATGGCCGACGCCGATTATCCTTGCGCCAACAGGGCATCAAAAAGCTTTTTACGTCGAGGGAGAACCTGCCGTTGCACGGGCTGCGAGTGCCGCTTCCCATTTGATGATTCTGTCCACGATGACTTCGACACCCATTGAAGAGATCGCCAAAATTCACAAGCGCCCAATCTGGTTTCAGCTTTATCCCACTAACGTTTGGGATTATTCAGAACGATTGGTGCGCCGCGCAGAAGCGGCAGGTTGTACGGCGCTCGTGATCACGGTGGATACCCAAGGGGGACGAAACACGGAAACCGAAGCCCGCTCTGTTGTGCTGGATTCGCGACAATGCTCTGCCTGCCATCCAACGAGGACGGACGGTGGGCGTGGGCGACACGCGAAGCCGATGTTTCAAGGCTTTGACATGAATATTCTGACGACGAACAATCCTTCACTGACCTGGGCGAGCATTGCCAAGTACCGGAAAGTGACGAAAATGAAGATCCTCTTGAAGGGGCTCGAGAGCAGCGAAGATGCGCGATTGGCGGTTGAAAACGGAGTTGACGGAATTGTAGTGTCGAATCACGGGGGCAGAGCGGTGGAGTCGGGTCGCGGAACGATTGATTGCCTGCCCGAGATTGTAGATGCGGTTCAGGGTAGAACCGTAGTGCTGATTGATGGCGGGATTCGGCGCGGGACGGATATTTTCAAAGCGATGGCGCTAGGCGCAAACGGTGTCTGTATCGGAAGACCCTATTTGTGGGCGCTCGGAGCTTATGGAGAGGCCGGGGTGGCGAAGGTGCTGGAGATTTTGCGCAATGAATTTGCGCTAGCCATGCGGCAATCGGGCACTGCAACGATTGCTGCCATTACCAAGTCTCACATCGGCATGCACCGGATATGATCGATTTTTCAAGTTAAGCCAGTTTGCCGTATGGTATCCTGCGAATTCATGGCTATTGGGCTGCATCACCACCGTCTCCATCACCATCATTTTCCCGTGATGCGGCCGGCCCATATGTTGTGATCTTTACGATCCACTTCTCCTATTAGCCCGCCGCGCTGCATCACAGCCCGGCGGGCTTTCTGTTTTTTAACCTAACTATGCCAATACCGAAACTTGACTACACCAAACTCGACGGACTCATCACCGCAGTGATCCAGGACTGGAAAACGCATCGCGTTTTGATGGTGGGATTCATGAACGAAGAGGCGTTTGCGAAGACGCTCGAAACCGGCAAGTGCTGCTTTTATTCGCGCACGCGCAGCAAGCTCTGGCTCAAGGGTGAATCCTCGGGACACTTTCTCAGCGTCAAAGAGATCCGCACCGATTGCGACTTTGACACGCTGCTGATTTTTGCCGAAGCGATGGGGCCCGGAGTCTGCCATGAGGGCTATGAATCCTGCTTTGCCAAGCAGCTCAACTCCGACCAGGAATTCGTCTACGTCGACCAGAAATCATACAACCCCGAAGAGGTCTATAAACACTAGCCATGAAGCTCAAACTCGGTATCCCGAAGGGCTCCCTCGAGAGCGCCACGATTGACATTTTCCGGCGGGCCGGATTTCAGATCACGACCAGTTCGCGCAGTTATTTTCCGTCAATCGATGATCCGGAAATTGAATGCATGCTGATTCGGGCGCAGGAGATGGCCCGCTATGTGGAAGACGGCATTCTGGACGCCGGGCTCACAGGTCGCGACTGGGTGGAAGAAAATAATTCCGATGTGGTGGCCGTTGCTGACCTCATTTATAGCCGAGCCAGCTTTGCCAAAGTGCGCTGGGTTCTGGCAGTGCCGGAGAACTCCACCATCAACTCCGTGAAGGATCTTGAGGGCAAGGTGATTGCGACTGAACTCGTTGGCGCGACCAAGCGTTATCTCGAACGAAACGGGGTTACAGCCAAGGTGGAATTCTCCTGGGGCGCGACCGAAGTGAAGCCGCCGATTCTTGCCGACGCAATTGTCGAAGTAACAGAGACTGGCAATTCATTGCGGGCGAACAAATTGCGGATCGTCGAGACCATTCTCGAATCGAACACGCAATTGATCGCAAACAAGCTTGCCTTCGAAGACCCCTGGAAGAAACGCAAACTTGCGGATATGAAGCTGCTGCTCGATGGCGCGATCGCAGCGCTGGGCAAAGTCGGCCTCATTCTGAATGTGGAGAAGGTGAATCTGGCGCAAGTGCTTGCTGTTTTGCCGGCGCTCAAGAACCCGACGATCAGTCAACTTTCGGATGAGAAGTGGGTTGCCGTTCATACGATTCTCGATGAGACGACAGTGCGCACGATCATTCCGCGGCTCAAGGAAGCCGGCGGTCAGGGCATCGTGGAATACCCCTTGAACAAGATCATTTTATAGTCCATGCCATTACTTCGCATTCTTCCCCGTAGCAAGGCAACGAGCCTGCTGAAGCGCCGCAATATGAAACTTGCGGAGGCGATTGCTGTTGTTGAGCCGATTCTCGAAGCCGTTCATAGACATGGCGACAAGGCGCTGCTCGAATATGCCAGACGCTTCGACAATTTTGATCGCAGGAGCCCGCGCATTGCACCGAAAGAGTGTGAGGCCGCGGCGAAACAATTGACGCCGCAGTTTGTCAAAGCAGTGAAGATGGCCTCAGCTAACATTCGGAATTTTGCCAAACTGCAGATCCCTAAGGCTGCTTCGATCGAACTTGCACCGGGCCATCGAGCCGGATACATCATTCGCCCGCTGGATACGGTTGCCGCATACATTCCTTCAGGCCGCTATCCCCTGCCATCTACCCTGCTAATGACGGCGTTGCCGGCACAGGTGGCTGGCGTGCCCAACATCTGTGTCACCTCTCCGCGCTTTGTACCGGAGATCTTTGGCACCGCGCATCTGCTGGGGGTAAAGAATACGTTTCTACTCGGTGGTGCGCATGCGATCGCGGCGTTTGCCTTTGGAACAAAGACAGTGCCCAAGGCCGACCGCATCGTGGGACCGGGTAATATTTATGTCGCAGCTGCGAAGAAGTTGCTTGCTGGCGACGTTGGAATTGATTTTGTTGCCGGACCGACTGAGATTCTGATGATTGCGGCGAAGGGCAATCCCAAGTGGATTGCTGGTGACATGCTGGCGCAGGCGGAACACGATACCGATGCTGCGGCGATCCTGCTTACGACCTCAGCCACGCTGGCTGAAGCGGTGGCGCTTGAGGTGGATCGTCAACTGGAAACGCTGCCTACCTCTGCGGTGGCGCGGGTTGCGATCCGGCGCAATTCGGCGATCCTGCTTGTTGATTCGCTCGAAGAAGCCTGCGAGCTTTCGAATCGATTTGCGCCCGAACATTTATCGATCCCAAGTAGCAATTTGCTGAAACATCTCAAGCACGCCGGCGGCATTTTCATCGGCGACTATTCGCCTGAGGCGGCCGGTGATTATGCTAGCGGGCCCAATCACGTGTTGCCCACCAGTGGTGCAGCGCGCCTGCGCGGCGGCTTGTCTGCTGCCGACTATGTGAAGGTGATTACGACGCAATCCCTGACGCGGGGTGCGTTGGCTGCTCTTGCTCCGTCGATTACTACTCTTGCGCGTGCAGAAGGTCTTGAGGCGCACGCCCGTTCTGTGGAAGCGAGGCTCGACTGATGGAGTTTCCACGTCCCGTTCCACGGCCCGCTATCGAGAAGATGGCAGCCTACCATCCGCCAAGCTCGGGCCGTGCTGGCAAGCTCCGCCTCGACTTCAACGAGAACACGCTCGGTGCGAGCCCGAAGGTAATTGCGAAGATCACCGAGATGCTCTCGGCCGATGCTCTTACCGTTTACCCCGAATACACCGAAGTGCTGCCTGTGCTGGCCCGGTTTTTTGAAGTGTCCGAAGACGAACTCGTGATGACCAACGGTACAGATGAGGCGATCCAGGTGCTGATCAACGCCTATGTCGATAACGACGATGACGTGCTGATTCTGACACCGAGCTATGCGATGTATCGCTTTTATGCAGAGCTTGCCGGAGCCACGGTTCGAACGCTTCCGTACAAGAAAGACACGCTCAAGTTTCCGCTTGAGGAATTGCTCGGGGCCATCCAGCCCGACACCAAGGCTATTCTGATTTCGAATCCGAATAACCCCACAGGGACGGCAATCAAGCGAGAAGGCATCGAGCACATTCTCGACAAGGCACCCCGAGCGGCGGTTCTGATCGATGAAGCTTACTTTGAATTTTGCGGCATCACCATGCTGCCTTATCTAAATGAATATCCCAACCTCTTTGTGAGTCGTACTTTCTCAAAGGTCTACGGCATGGCGGCGCTTAGGGTAGGATGTCTTTTCTCCTGTGCGGATAATATGCAGGCGATCCACAAGTCGCACTCGCCGTACTCGGTCAACTACATTGCCGCAATTGCGGCGAAGGCGGCCGTTGAAGATTTGAGCTATTTGCATTCCTTCGTGACCGAAGTGCTTGCAGCTCGCGAAGTGCTGACGGCAGGTCTTGAGAAACTGGGCATCGCTTATGTGCCGAGCCAGGCGAATTTTGTTCTCCTGCACATTGGGCCGAGAGCGCAGGAAGTCTGCGATCAGTTGCGGGCCAGCGGAATTCTGGTGCGCAATCGCAGCTACGAGATCCCGGGATGCGTGCGAGTCACGGTTGGAACGCAAGAACAGACGCGGCGCTTTCTCGCTGCACTGGAACCACTTTGGAAGGAGATTCAACGATGAAGCCCCTTCTCGTTTTTGACATGGACGGTGTGCTGGTTGATGTGAAGGAGTCGTATCGGGAATCGATACGCTCAACGGTGCTGCATTTCACGGGCAAGGATGCGCCGCACGATGTGATTCAGTACTACAAGAATCGGGGCGGCTGGAATAACGACTGGAAGCTGAGCCGCGAACTTTGCAGTGTGTACGGCAAAGAGATCGCCTATGAAACGGTTGTAGAAGTGTTCAACCAGTATTTCTTTGGACACAATGGCGTGCCGGGCCTGATCGAGCGAGAACGCTGGATTGATACGAACGACGTGCTGGCCCGATTGAATCAGAGATTCGACTTTGCCATCTTCACGGGTCGCATGCAGGAAGAAGGGCAGATCACGTTGCGACGCTTTGCCACTCATCTCAACTGGGTTGCTGTGATCGGTGACGACGATGTGACGCAATCGAAGCCGCATCCTGAAGGGCTCCTGAAGCTGAAGCTGGAACGAGAAGTGGCCTATTATCTGGGCGACACTGTTGACGACGCGAAGGCGTCGAAGGCGGCACAAGTTCCCTTCATTGCCATCACGGCGCCAGGCGGCAATTTTGCAGCATTTGCACCAGCTGCCTTTCTCAACAGCATCAACGAACTGGAGACTTTTCTTTAACCAACATGCGCACTTCCACCATCGAACGTATTACCAAAGAGACGCAGATCCGCGGCACTCTCAAAATTGAAGGCAAGGGCAAATACACGATTGCGACCGGTGTCCGGTTTCTGGATCACATGCTGGAGCTGTTTACCCGGCACGGCGGCTTTGACCTGAAACTGGAAGCAGCGGGCGACCTCGACGTGGACCAGCACCACACTGTAGAAGATGCAGGCATCGTGCTCGGCCAGCTCTTTAATCAGGCACTTGGCGACCGCAAAGGCATCAACCGAGCCGGTTACTTTGTACAGACGATGGACGAGACACTTGCTGTATGCGCTGTCGATCTTGGCGGCCGTCCCGCGCTGGTCTACAAGGACCTAGTAAAGGTGGTGCATGTGGGCGACTTGCAGACTGAGTTGCTGATCGATTTCTTCGACGGATTTACACAACACGCGAAGGCGAACTTTCACGCAAAGGTTCTCTACGGACGATCCAATCACCACAAGATTGAAGCGATCTTCAAGTGTTTTGCCCGCGCGATGAAGTACGCGTGTTCGAAGGATGCGCGGCTCAAAGATCAACTTCCCTCAACCAAGGAATTGCTGTGATATCGATCATCGACTACGGCGCTGGCAATTTGCGCTCGGTCCAGAATACGCTGGCAGAATTGGGCGCGAGTTACAAGCTGATCGATACGCCCGAGGCAGTGCGAGCGGCCGACAAGCTGGTGCTCCCTGGTGTGGGCCACTTTGGTCAACTGATGATGTCGCTCGATTCGCTGCAACTGCGTCAGCCGATCCTCGAAAAGATTGCGGCGGGTAACCCTTTTTTCGGAATCTGCCTTGGGATGCAGGCGTTGTTTTCGGCTTCAGAAGAAGCTCCCGAATTGACGGGCCTGAGCATCTACCCGGAGCGCATTGAACGTTTTCCGGCTGGTGCCCGGGTGCCGCACATGGGCTGGAATTCGCTTAAGCCTCGCCCGGATTCAAAACTGCTCTCGGGCCTTGTGGATCCAATCTACGTGTACTTCGCGAACAGCTACTACGCGCCTCCGGTAGAAGCGACATCTGCGATTTGTGATTACCAGTTGCCCTTCAGCGCAGTGATCGAACGCGACAACATTTACGGCGTACAATTTCATCCGGAGAAATCTGGTCCGACGGGTCTCAAGATCATGCGTAACTTTCTGGAGCTGGTCTAATGCTTGCCAAACGAATCATTCCGTGTCTTGATGTGACGGCAGGCCGGGTCGTCAAGGGAATCAATTTCGTGAACCTGCGCGATGCAGGCGACCCGGTGGAACTGGCTCAGCGCTACAACGAGCAGGGCGCGGACGAAGTTGTGTTTCTCGATATCACAGCGAGTTCGGATGAGCGCAACACGATGGTGGATGTTGTCTTTCGCACTGCGCAGCGGGTCTTCATTCCACTTACTGTGGGTGGCGGCATTCGCGAAGTGCGCGACGCAAGACGGATCCTCGTTTCGGGAGCAGACAAGGTGAGCGTGAATACAGCTGCTGTGCGGCGTCCCGAACTCATCACCGAGTTGAGCAAGGAATTTGGCGCGCAGGCTGTTGTGCTTGCGATCGATGCGCGGCGCAAGTCGCCCGACTCGTGGAGTGTTCATACCAGGGGTGGACGGGTCGATGAACACATCGATGTTGTGGAGTGGGCCCAGCGTGGCGAAGCGCTTGGCGCAGGAGAGATCCTGCTCACATCGATGGATACAGATGGTGTGCAGCAGGGCTTTGACTGCGCACTAACGCGTGCGGTGAGCCGGGCGACTCGAATCCCGGTGATTGCGAGCGGCGGTGGAGGAACCCCGGAGCATTTTCTCGAAGTGCTCACCGATGGCGAGGCGGATGCAGCGCTTGCGGCGAGCATTTTCCATTACGGCACTTACACGGTCAACGACCTCAAAGAGTTTTTGGCCAAACACAATATTCCTGTCAGAAAGAACGCATGATCGTACCCTGCATAGATCTACAGGACGGCAAAGTCGTCCAACTTGTACAAGGCAAAGAAAAGGCGCTTGAAGGCGAAGCGCCACTCGTGATGCTGGAGCGCTTTAGCGGTTTTCCCGAAATCCAGGTGATCGATCTCGATGCGGCAATGGGCCGTGGTGCAAATGATTCGATCGTTGAATTGCTCGCGGGTCGCGCGCGCTGCCGGGTTGGCGGCGGAGTGCGCAGCCCGGAACGCGCTTTGGCTCTCGTGGGTCAAGGCGCAGCGCAAGTGATCGTCGGCACTGCGGCATTTACCCGCGACGGAATCAATGCTTCGCTGCTGGGATCGATTGCGGCAGCCATCGGAAAGGAGCGCATCCTGATTGCGCTCGATTCGAAGTACGGCAAGATTGTGGTGAAGGGCTGGCAGGAATCGACGGAGCTGACTGCCGTAGAAGTATTGCAGCAGCTTGAGCCCTACTGCGGCGGTTTTCTCTGTACCTATGTGGATAAAGAGGGGATGCTTGCAGGCACAGATCTAGACTGGTTTCAGCAATTGCGTGATGGCACTACATTGCCGATTACGGCTGCGGGCGGGATTACTACCATCGACGACATCAAAGCGTTGATGGCAATGAACATCCACTCGGCGGTAGGGATGGCGATCTACACAGGCCGCCTCGATCTGAACGAATTACGTCAAATGCTCTAAGACTGCCCGCTCTGCGCCGATAAGGCAATTGAGCAGAACAAGCAGTGAGTATCCTTAGCAATCTTTTCCACAAGAGTTCCGAGACGGAATCGACCTCGCTGGCAGATCAATTCACGAGTCTGGAGTGGATTGAAGCGACCAGAGACGCCGCACTTCAATTATGGCGCAGCAGCATGATTTGCATGGGCGAAGCGATGCCGCTCTCGCCAAAGCAGATATCCGAGCCACATCGTAAGAGCCTGAAGCAGTTGGTGGATGAGATGCCGAACAAGCCGGCACCGAACATCATTGCCGAACGCCGACAAAAGACGAACGAAATCCTGAAGAGTTACGGTGCGCAGATGGGTAACTTCATTGATTCGCAGGATAAAGAGGCGAAGGCTGTGATCGGGGCTGTGGCGCAATTGACAGAAACATTGAGCGGGTTTGATCAGCGTTATGCAGTTCGACTGCAAGGGATTACGAAGAAGCTGAAGTTGCTTGCGACTTCGAACGATTTGGGTGAGATCCGAACCAAGTTGACCGCAGAAGTGAGCCAACTGGAGAAGTGTCTTGAGGAGCAGCAACGCGATACACGCTCAGCGATGCAGCGATTGGGCGAGGATGTGAACAAGAGCGAACTGCGCAAGCAGCGCTCCATCCCAGGCCCAGGCTCGCAACACGCCTCGGACAGTTTGCTGGCGCTGGACCGCGCGGTAAAAGGTTGGGATCGCTACTGTCTGGTGCGCTATGAATTCCAGGTGCGTCAGGGCGTTGGGCCAGACCCGCAACTTTGGGAAACGAAAGTAGCTGTGCTGCAAGCAGCTTTGCCAGAGCGGCTTGGGCACCCGGTCCGCGTCGTGGTGCCAAAGCCTGGAGTGATCCTCGCGGCAGTGCATTGCCAGCTACTCGAATATGCAGGCCATGCGGAATCCATGGAGAAATCGCTGACGCAGGCGAGTGGAATGAGTTGCACATCGCGAGTGGTAGAGCCACTGCGTGAAGAAGCGATGCGTGAGGCGATGGTTCGCCTTGAGAAGGCAGGTTAGTCAATCATGCTGCGTTACGCCTTGTTTGCCGCCAGTGTGGATGCCCGCGAATCGGTAGGGCTTGGGCTCGAAGGCTACCCAGGCCTTTTTCTCCTCAAAGCCTTTGATCACTTTCTTTCACCCGAAGCGTTGCTCGATTATGTGCGGGCGCATTCGCCCCAGGTCCTGCTCTTCGACATCAGCGGGGGCAAGGGTCCATTGATTGAAGCCGCAGAGCTGCTGCATGGTTCAGAGCATACGCACCTGGTAGCAGTAGACCGGGAACTGGATGCCGAAGTGTTGCTTGAGTTGATGAATTCCGGCGTACGCGAATTCTTGCGCTTCCCTTTCAATCCCGAAAAGCTAACGAATGCGATGAGGCGCATCTCGATGGCTGTAGCGAATGCGCCTGCCGAACGCGAGGCGACAGATCTGCTCTTCAGCTTTCTCCCTGCCAAGCCCGGTGTAGGTTGCTCGACCACCGCGATTCATACTGCGCTTGAATTGTCGCAGCGACCGCATAGCCGTGTGTTGCTTACAGACTTTGATTTGAACTGCGGCCTCAGCCGCTTTCTGCTCAAGCTCAACAATCCTCTGGGCATTCGCGATGCCGTGGCGAAGATGCAGGAGATGGACGACGGATTGTGGAGTGAGATCAAATCGAGCATGGAAGATCTGGATGTGTTGCCGCCTGGCCTGATCGACGCCAGTCACGAATTGGAGTCTACGCGAATCCGATCCCTGTTTGAATTTGCGCGACGACGCTACCGAATTGTTCTTGCAGACCTGAGCGGCATGATGGAGAGTTTTTCGCTCGACATCCTTCAGCAGTCGCGGCGCATTCTGCTGGTGGTGGAACCTGATCTTGCCGCAGTGCATATGGCGAGGGAGAAAATGCGTTTTCTCGAATCGCATGAACTGCAAGACCGGGTTGCGCTTGTGATCAACCGTTGGCGTAAAGATGCGCCTCTCACTATTGCTGATATCGAAAGCGTTCTTGGCTCACCGGCCGAGTTCACTTTGAGCGAATCCGCGGACCAGGTCTACAAATCCGTGATGCGTGGGGGCGCGCTCGACCCCGCCTCCACCTACTATCGCGAAATTGCAGACCTGGCTTCGTGGCTTGCCTCTGAATCCGGTGTCAAGCGAGGACCGAAGCTCAAACGTAAAGTGGAATACTTCTCGCTGATTCCGAGCCGCTACTCGCTCAATCGTGCCTGAGCGATCGTGTCTGCTCAGTCGTGTCTGCTCAATCGCGCCTGATCAATTCTGCGTAGCCGATTTGCCCGTTCAGTCGCTCGTCTGGCTTGGGTAGATCTCCTCCCCCAAACCAGATACGCGCCCGTCCTGCTTCCATCAATACCGTCGCATCACATACCACCGCTTTATTCCAGGCAGACATACCTCGCAGCACAGGTTCTTTCTGCTTCTCCCAAGTCTTGCCATCTCTCGATACTGCGTAACCCATGGCGCGTTGTTCCTTGCGGTCGCGGCCGGTGTACATCATCACCCATTGATTATTTGCGGTGAACACGGCTGGCTCTCCAAGGCCATTTTCATCAAAGTCTCCTGCTCCACCCAGTTCGAGCAGCGGGCCTCCACGGAGTTTGGTCCAGGTGATGCCGTCCTTTGACTTGGCGATACCAAGGCGCTGTCGGCGAGCACGGTCCTCTCCGAGATAGAACAGGTAGACATCATCTCCGACAGAGAGGAGATAGGGGTCTCCAATGCTCATTTCGTCCCAACTCATGCGAGGGCCAAGACCAAGCACAGGGCCAGAGTGTTTCTTCCAGTTGCGCCCGTCAACGGAAATGGCAATGCCGATTACACTATGCCCCTTTTCGCCGGCCTGATAGGAATAAAGTAATTGTTCCCGATGCACTGCCACTCCGCCATTGGCTGCAATATAAGTGCCCTCCCAAGCCTCGCTCGGGCTCAGGATTTTGCGATTCCCTGTCCAGGCAATGCCGTCTTTCGAGGAGGCGAGCATGGTAGCCCAGCTCTTTCCATCGAATTGCGAATAAAGGTTGAGGTATTCGCCGCGCCAGGCCACGACTGAAGGGTTCAGGACGTCGAGAGCCGTGCCTCGCTCGATCACTGGCTCGCTCCTGGGCTTCCAGTGCAAATCCAGTGCGGCACCGGGCCCCGGCTTGGGCAATGCAAAAGTATCATAGCGGCCACAGGAGCAAAGCAGACCGGTGAAAACCGCAAGCAGAGCCGTTCTCATAGAGGAATTCGAACGCGCAAGGTTGCTCCATGTCCGGGGCGGCTGTTTACTACCAGTTCTCCTCCCAGACTTCGTACGCGGCGCTTGATGCTTGCGGGGCCGATGCGCAACGCTTCCAGTTCGCTGAGTTCGTAGTTGCCGCTAAACGGGAAGCCCGTACCATCATCTTCAATCTCGATGTGCAACATTTCACCCTGCATCGTGAGGTTAATGGCAACGCGAGACGCTTTGGAATGCTTCTGAACATTGTTCAACGACTCACGCACGATTTGCAGCACTTCGAGAAAGCTCTCGGGCTCTCCTGTAACTTCCTGGCTGGAATAGCCAGCCGAGATGCCCGTGTCTTTCTTAAAGTTCTCGACCAGTCGGCGGATCGCCGTCGACAAACTTTCACCCTCTACTTCGAGCGGCCTCATGCCACGAACAAAAGCACGTAGTTCGGCAACCTGCGAACGGCAAACGCTCTGCAGGTCCTGTAGCTCCCTTAGGCCCGAGGCCAACTCGCGACCCAGCATCTGCTGAACGACGTTCAAGCGCATCTGAAAACTGATAAAGCTTTGCAGCGGGCCGTCGTGGAAGTCATCGGCAATGCGTTGTCGTTCGACTTCGCGAAGTTTTTCGCCTTCACCACGCAGCAAAACTACTTCCTGCTGTGCCAGGTCGAGGCGGTCGCTGAGCACGCGTTTTTCTAGCGAAAGCGTGCATGCAAGAATTCCCGACAACATAACGAGTGGCTGCAGAACTTCCCACTGTGCTGGACGCAAGAGCAGGAAGAAGCCCTGACAAATTACGAGCACGGTAAAGACTTCCCGCCAGGAATGCAGGATTGCTGCTTCAAGCAGCAAAAAGACATAGAACAACGAGTTGAACCAGAGCGTCTGGTCGGCTGAGTAATGAGCAAAGAACAGGAAGGCAACTACATCCACACCAAGACTGAGCAGCGGCGGCCAACGGCGCTCAACCTCTCGCCAGAGAAGCGCAAGCAGGCTGTAAATTGTAAAGGCAGAAGCCAGGCTCATCACGGGCCACGCCAGTGGATGCATGGCCGCGCTGCCCACCGCAAGAAAGGCGAGAGCGAGGATGGTGCGGATAACGGCGAGGCTTTGCCACCAAAGTGGCGACAGGTATTTAGGTTCAGGTTGATTCATGGTCTAGCGCCGGTAGAAAAACAGGGTATGGCTGCGGCCTTCTGTGTCTTCCATCACTTCCGTTTTTTCGGGATTCCATTCTGTGAACTCAAAATCGTGGCATACGATGCGAGCGCCGCGTTTCATCTTTTTTTCAAGCACCGGCGAGAGGCGAATGTTTGTTACAGGAAGCAGATACACAGTGATCAGGTCCGCACTGGAATAATCCTGCTCGAACAGATCGCCTTCGATGATGCGAGCAAGCGTTGCGAGACCGAGTTTGGAGATGCGCCCACGGCTTTGTTCGACGAGCTCATGGTTGAGTTCGATGCCGATCGACCTGGCTCCGATTTTCTGAGCTCCGGTAACGACGATGCGACCATCGCCCGAGCCGAGGTCAAACAGAGTCTCGCCTTTTTTTAGTTCTCCGAGTTTGAGCATGCGCTCCACGACCACTTGCGGAGTCGGATAATACGGCGCTGCACGTTCTGGCGGCTTGTCGTGATCCTGAGCGAAGAATGCGAGCAGGCAAAGAAGAAGCATCATGGGTAATTATCTGATCGGAGAGTAAGCCGTAGGGCTTAACATCGAATTCGAAATATTAGAGACTACTTCAGCATCGCTCAAGCCTGGGGTGACCTTGAGCTTGTCCCATTCCGGATGCGAAACAAATTTCTTCCAGTTCGCTTCCCTTGCGGCCAGGCTGTCATACCAGAGCATGTAGCTAAGGTTCGGCATGTTGGTGCCGAAGATGGTTTCGCCGAAGAAAACCGGGTTCAGGCCTGTCTTGCGGAAGATCGAGATTTCGCCAGAGTTGAACATGCCGATCTTCTTGCCGAGCGAGCCAAAGTCGTTTGATTCGTAAGTGCGCAATTCGAAAACACGAGCAGCGCGGCCTGCTTCGGCTGCAGGAATTTCAAGGGCAGGAAATCCATCAAAGCTGCGCAGGAGGCTCGATTCGATTCGCACAAAGCTTGCGACTTCGTTGCCGGCATCCCAACTCGCTTCCATCTGGGCGAGGTTCCTGAACTCAGTAACCTGCAGGATGCAGGGGCTGCCCGGACCAATCATCGTATTGAAGAATCCCACCTTCGAGATGCCCGCTTTCTGCAACGCAGGTAGCTGCTGCTTTGAAAGAAATTCGTTCAGCCGCTTGGGCATGCCGTCGAGAGTATTGCGCAATTTATAGGAGCGCAACTCGATCAGACTGTTCGATTTCTTTTGTGTTGGTTCAAAGGCGGCGGCGCCAAGGGCGCTGCCAGCGGCGAGAAGTAGACGGCGTTTCATTCAAGGCCATCGTACAACGCGCTAAGCGGCGCTGGTATCCAGAACTTCGCCGAAGCGACGTTCGCGGGAGCGAAACTCATTCACTGCGGCCTCGAGATCACGCTCGCTAAAATCGGGCCAGGCTACCGGAGTGAAGAAAAATTCTGCATAGGCGCATTCCCAAAGTAGAAAATCGCTCAGGCGTTTTTCGCCGCCTGTGCGGATCAGCAGATCGACGTCGGGGCCCAGGGTGCGGCTCAGTTCTTCGCGATCCATGCCGGGCCGCAGTGCGGCGAGCAGCATGTCTCGTGATGAGTAATCGAGGGCGATTCGAACCAGCAGACGGCGACCTGCTGCCGTGTCGCTTTCAGCCCGCTCGAGTGCTGGCACAAGTGTGATCGGCAGACGGTCTCGCCTGCCAATGAATTGAAGCCGAACTCCATTCTCGCGGCATTCGGCAACTTCTTTCTCGATGAAGTGTGCCAGCAAGCGCATCAGGCCCGCGACTTCGTCTGCAGGGCGCTTCCAGTTGTCGCTGGAGAAAGCATAGAGCGTTAGCGTCTCGATGCCCAGGCACGGAGCATGACGAATGGCCCGGCGCACGGATTCTGCCCCCTGCTTGTGCCCCGCAAGGCGAGGCCAGCCGAAGCGTTGGGCCCAGCGGCCATTGCCGTCCATGATGATTGCAACGTGCAAGACTTACTTCTCCTTCGGTTTCATCGCCTGAATCAGCGCTTCCATATGATTGACGTACTTCTCAAACGCCTTGCGGCCTGCAGCCGTCAACTCATACTCAGTCTGGGGCCGCCGTCCCAGAAAGTATTTACGGCAGGCAACGTAGCCGGCGTCTTCGAGTTTGCGCGCATGAATGCTCAGGTTTCCATCGGTCAAAGCGAGGATTTCCTTCAGTTCTCCGAAGCTAAGAGTTTTCGTTGCCGCGAGAGCGCTGACAATGCCCAGTCGCACGCGTTCGTGGATCAGTTGGTCGAGATTCACCGCTTTTTGCGGCACCGGCGTATCGTCGACCATGCGGAGTGCATTGGCTTTAGCCGCCATGTTTCCTCGCAATCCAGGCACCGAATCCAATATGCAGTACTCCGAAGCCGGCAGCGAGACAGATCGCGTTGCATTCTGCCGGAGCAAATAGGGCGACTGCGCCGAGGGCCATAAAGCCCAAGCCCATCAACGGGACAACGCGGACACTCGAGACTCCACCAGTGATGACGCCTGCCCCATAAAGCAACAGCCAGAGACCCGGGATTTCCACATAGTGATTGGATCGTGCAGCGGCAGCCGTAAGCGCAGCACCAGCCAGAAGCGGAGGTGCGAAGCCCAGGCCAAAGCGCCGGGCCGGGTTCGAAAATAAGGAAACTCCAGACTGATTTGCCTTCCAGATCATGGCGATGAAGCCCAATAGAATTGCGGCCATGCCTTCGGCAGTCCAGATAGCGAGCCAGGCTTCATTGGTCTTGGCACCCATACTGAGCCACGAGGCTAGCAGGGCAGAAAGGCCCACAAGCAGCATTCCATAGCCAGGCACGGCCGTAAATGCCGTGGTGCTCTCCATCGTCGAGCGGATGTATTTGAGGTTGTCGAGCGCGTGCTCGTGCATTTCGGCGCGTAGGCCCATGCGGCAATAATAGAGTACTTTGCGTTATAAAGCAAGAGCCATTTGATTTCCTTGCTCCCAGTCCGGAGGCAAGTAGGAAGTGGCCTTGCGGCTGAGTCCGACTTGTCGGCGAATCCGTTCAAAACGGGCTTCAATGATCTGGTGATATTCACGAGAAGGCCGCGCCGCGCTCGCGAAGGTTTTCTGGTAGCGGCGAACCAATAGAGGGTGTTCGCGTTCTAAATAAGCAAGGAAAATTTCGCGCGTCGGGCTCTTCAAAAACAGGACCCCACCGCCAAACCAGGTGGCACCCGCCTGCTTGGCCCTTTCGGCAAGCGCCAGAAGCTCAGCCTCTCCATCGTTGATCCCCGGAAGAACCGGAGAGACGATGGCACCGCACCGAATTCCGCTCGCAGTGAGCGCTGCAAGTGCCGCGAGTCGAAGGTCGGGGCGAGGTGCCTTGGGCTCGAGGCCACGGGCGAGTTCTACATCGATTGTCGTGATTGTGAAGTTCAGATAAAGAACGTTTCGCTGCGCCACGCGCTGCAGGAGATCGATGTCGCGAGTGGGCAGATCGCTCTTGGTCGTGATCCAGAATTTGCGTCCACTTTCGATCGCAAAGACTTCCAGCATACGTCGGGTGAGTTCATAACGACGCTCGGCATGTTGGTAGGGATCGGTCGCGGTGCCAAGAGCAATCGCTTGTGATCGCGGCACTCTTGTCAACTCGCGGCGGAACTCAACCGCATTCCAAACCTTGGCGAAAATGCGAGTCTCAAAGTCATCAGGCGCGCGCAGTTCCATAAACTCATGAGTGTATCGGGCATAACAATACTGGCAGGCCATCTCGCAACCGCGATAGGGGTTGATCGACCAGTCGAAAGAGTGGCGGCTGTCCGCAACCCGGTTGATCCACTTGCCGGTCGCGAGGTGGCTATAGGTGACGGTCCGCTTGGCTTCAAGCAGAGTCGCCGCCTGTGCTGCCTTCGCGATACCAACAAGTTGCATAGGGAGAATGGTATTAGTTTCGCCGTTTATTCGCCGTTCGTCAAGTCTTTTGCTCCATTACAATGGAGGTGGTTGAAACTATGAGAGTTAGTGTGATTCTACCTGCTGCCGGTTTGGGTACGCGAATGAGCAAGACGGCGAAGAAACAGTTTTTGCAATTGGACGGAGTGCCGATTCTGATCCATACCCTGCGCCGCTTTGCGAGCGTTGCGAGTGTGGGCGAAATCATTATCGCTTGCCGCGCCGAAGACATGGAAGATGTGCACGCGATGCTGAGCGGAGCGCCTATTGAAAAGCCGGTGCGCCTGGTAGAAGGTGGAGATTCGCGCCAGGAAAGTGTGGAGCATGCTCTCGCAACGGTAGGCGAAGATGTGGAACTAGTTGCCGTGCACGACGCCGTTCGACCCTTTGTGGCTGTTGCGCTGATCGAAAAAGTGATTGCCGAAGCGGCAGAGTCGGGCGCAGCGATTCTTGGCATTGTGCCAGTAGACACCGTGAAGCAGGTACACCTTGCCAGGATTCAGACAACCATCTCGCGCGACCGCCTGGTGCTGGCGCAGACACCGCAGGTATTCCACACCGGTCTTTTGAAGCAGGCGTTTTTGAAGGCCCGCGAGGATGGCTTTATCGGCACGGATGAGTCGAGCCTGGTGGAGCGTCTCGATACCGTTGAAGTGAGAGTGGTGCCGGGCAGTGACCGCAACATCAAGATCACCAAGCCTACCGATCTGGATCTGGCGCGGCACTTTCTGGCGGAAGAAAGTGGCAGCTAGTTGAGCTACGAATATCGCAGTGGGCTGGGCTGGGATTCGCATCGCATCGCAGTCGGGCGGCCAATGCTGCTCGGCGGTGTGCAGATTGAAAGTGAGTTTGGCCTCGATGGTCACTCGGACGCCGACATACTGTTGCACGCCATAACAGATGCGTTGCTCGGTGCGTTGGCCCTGGGCGATATCGGCATGCATTTCCCGGATACAGACCCGCGCTGGAAAGGCGCGGGCAGCATGCAGTTTCTGCTCCATGCGCTGACTCTCGTGAACCAAAAGAATTTTGAAGTAGTAAATCTCGATACCACTGTGATTCTTGAAAAGCCGAAATTGAAAGACTACCGGCAGCAGATTCGCGAACATATCGCGAGCAACATGTCTCTGCCCGTGGACTCGGTTTCAGTGAAATTCAAGACAGCGGAAAAGGTCGGGCCGGTGGGTGAAGGCAGAAGCGCGGAAGCGCAAGCTCTGGTAACAGTTCGCCGGAAGCTAGAATCATAGATGAGGTAGAAATGCGCAAAGCGACAATCATATTGGTTTTCTGGATGGGGCTGGCCGCCGCTTGCGCGCAGGCTGAAGTAACTTACGCGAAAGAAGTTTCGCGCATCCTCGCCGATCGTTGCCAGCAGTGTCATCGTCCTGGCGATATCGGGCCGATGAGTTTACTCAGCTACGACGATGCTGTGAATTACGCACCCGACATCAAGCGTGTTGTCTCCGGGGGGATCATGCCTCCCTGGAAGCCATCAGAGAGCCACGGAAAATTCAAGGGAGCTTTTGCTCTCAAGCCAGAAGAGAAACTGGATTTGTTGGCCTGGATCGAAAATGCCACGCCAATGGGCGATGAAGCAGATTTGCCACCCAAGCCAGAAGACAAGGGGGCCTGGGTGCTTGGTGAGCCGGATCTCGTGGTGAAGATGCCGGTGGCTTTTGTGCCTGCCCGTGGCAAGGATGTCTATCGCTGTTTCGTAGTGCCGACTGGAATGGATGCCGACAAGTTCGTGAGCGCCATTGATATTGTGCCGGGCAATCGCAAGATAGTGCACCATGTGATCGTTTATCTGGATTCCACAGGCGAAGCAGAAAAGCTGGATGCAAAGGACGAAGAGCCGGGCTATGACTGTTATGGCGGTCCGGGTTTCGATCTCGGCGGAAGCAATCTCTTGAGCCTTCTCATGGACGGTTACACTCTTGGCGGCTGGGCTCCCGGCGCAAGGCCGGAACTCCTTCCCAAAGGAGTTGGAATGAAGCTGGGCAAGTCGGCAAAGATCATTCTGCAGGTGCACTATTACACCAGTGCCCGCACCGGCGAAGACCAGACTTCAGTTGGCATCTACTTCAACAAAGAGAAGGTAGAAAAGCAGCTCTACTATCTGCCCGTTGTGCAGACCAGGCTGAACATTGAAGCCGGCGACCCGGCCTCGCTTGCGACCACAAATTTTCCTGTTCTGCCTTTCTTCGAAATGTCGGTCATCAACGTGTTTCCGCACATGCACTTACTCGGTACGAAGATCGAAGTGGAGAAACAATACAAGGGCGAAAAGGAACAAATAATCCTGATCAACAATTGGGATTTCAACTGGCAGGGCGCGTACACTTTTGAGCAGCCCGTTAGGATGCCGGCCAATTCGCAATTGAACCTGCGTTGTATTTTCGACAACTCAGTGAACAATCCTCGAAATCCCAATAATCCACTCAAGGCCGTGAAGTGGGGAGAAGGCACTGAAGATGAGATGTGCCTCGCTTTTGTAGGCGTCGTATTTGACCGCTTCTAAGAAAGACCCGATGCAAGCATTCAAGGCCCGTGTTCTGGTTGTCGATGATGAGGAAAACCAGAGGCGCGGGCTCTCTTCTTTAATACACGGCTGGGGCTATGAGGTGAGAACGGCGGATAACGGCGCTCATGCCCTCGAAGTGCTAGAGACCTGGCCGGCTCAGTTGATTGTGACCGACATGATGATGCCGATTCTCGATGGTGCCGGTTTGCTTGAGCGTCTGAGGGAGCAAGCCAATCCACCTCTGGCGATTGTAGTGACAGCGTTTGGAAGTCTTGAGACGGCACTCAATACGATTCATCAACTGGGCGCATTCTGGTTTCTTGAAAAGCCAATCGATCCTCAGGCGCTAAAACTTCTGCTCAACCGGGCACTGGGCGCGCGTCGCCTCAGCGAAGACAAAGAAATCCTGGAGCGACAGTTGGGTATTGAGGGACGGCTGGCCGGATTGGTGGGCCAGACCCCGGTGATGATGGAGTTATTTGGCTTAGTGCAACAGGTTGCGCCGACCAAAGCCTCGGTATTGATTACGGGTGAAAGTGGCACCGGTAAAGAAGTGTTGGCGCGGGCAATTCATCAATTGAGTCCGAGAGTAAATGAGCCGTTTGTAGCGCTGAATTGTGCTGCGTTACCGGAGAGCCTGATCGAAAGTGAATTGTTCGGGCACGAAAAAGGATCTTTTACGGGAGCGCTGGAGCGGCGTGCCGGCTGTTTTGAATTGGCACATCGCGGCACCCTCCTGCTCGACGAAATTGGCGAGATGCCTGTGTCCACGCAGTCGAAGTTGTTGCGTGTGCTTGAAGATGGCCGTGTGCGAAGGCTTGGGGCCAAAAGCGAAATCGATGTCGATGTGCGAATCGTAGCGGCGACGAACCGCAAACTGGAGGAGTCGATTGCCAAGGGGGGCTTTCGCGAAGATCTCTTCTACCGTTTGAACGTCTTCCGGCTCGAACTGGCACCCCTCCGTGAACGCATGGATGACCTGCCCTTACTTGCTGAAACGCTGATTCATCAGCTGAATTCCAAGCATGGGGTGAAAGTGTCTGGAATCGAAGAATCGGCGATGCTGGCGTTGAAGCGCCGCACCTGGCCTGGCAACATTCGGGAATTGCGCAATGTGCTGGAGCGCGCCGTGATTCTTGCGGGAGAGGGCTTGATCCGTCTGTCGCATTTGCCTGTTGCGCCTGGAACAGATGCGGCTGCTGCGCCATCTAACGACCCCGAGGCGATCGTGATTCGAGTGGGTACAACAGTAGATGATGGCGAAAAGGCGTTGATCTTCAAGACGCTCGACCACACGAAACAGAACAAGACGCGGGCTGCAGAAATTTTGGGAATCAGCTTGAAAACTCTACATAACAAGCTGAAGCAGTACGGGGCTGACAGCGCGGAATCCTAAAGGCCAATGACACTCAAGAGCCGGTTGCGACTGACCATACTGCTTCCTTTGATGGGGGTTGCGGCGGGCTATTCGATGTTCAGCCTGTCGACTGGCGCGTCGGTGTTGTTTCGCGAAGCTTCCGAGCGGGCAATGCTGCTCGCCAGCCAGACGCAGACCCTGCTTGTGCAAAGAGTGGATGAGTATGGCAAGCTGCAACCGGCTGCACCCAGCTTGCGGGAGACCGAGCAGCAGTGGCGCGAAATGGCGAGCAAGGATGTAGCGCTCGCAAAGATGCTCGAGCAGACGATGGCATCCTCACGCACGGCCGTGGAGATCGACATCCGCGGACAGGATGGCATCGTGCTGTCCTCCTCCAATCCCATCAGCATTGGCAAGCAGGCACGGCAGGCCACTCCGATGAAGTATTGGGCAGAGAGTGGAAGAGCCCGGCAGATGTGGCGTGTATTCACCAAGAAGGAAGAATACGAGACGATCATACCTTTGGGCTTTCCTGGCAGCAAGAAATCGATGTTCGAGGTTCGGGTTCTGGTTTCGAGTGAATTACTCCGCAATACGCTTGAGCCCGAGGTAGGCAATCTCCTTTTTGTACTTGCGATTTCGTTGCTCATCTCGGTAGGCATTGCCTTCCTGACGGCGGATTTGGCTTTTCTGCCTTTGCGCCGTCTGAGCGAGGCCATCGATAAGGTATCGCGCGGAGAAGCGCTGAGCCAGCCAGAAATGCGCGAGGCCCAGGAGGTGCAGGCGGTGGAGAGCAAGCTAAGCCTGCTGGGCGAGCAGGTGCGCGGGGCCCGCGAAGATTTGAAGCAGATGCGCGGCAATGTGCAGCAGTTGCTCGAACGGATGGAAGATGCGGTCCTGCTTTTTGATGAAGACGAGACGCTCGTGAATGCAGGCCGATCACTTGAGAAATTCCTGGGCCGTGGCCGATGGGAACTCACCGGAACCCACGTCAGCGAGTTGTTTGTGCCCGGTTCGGCTGCAGGCGATTTGCTCCATGGGGCGATGGCGCTCAAGCAGAATGTTACCAATGCCGAACTGACGCTTGGGTCGCGAAGAATCGTACTCGACCTGGAGGTGCTTGAAGCCAAAGGTTACCTGGTGACGATTCGAGACGCCGAAGCAAAGCAGAGCATTTCGAGGCAGTTGGATGTGTCACGCCGCTTGAGTGCGCTCAACCGCCTGACGGGCGGCGTGGCGCACGAGATCAAGAATCCCTTGAACTCGATTGGCTTGCACCTCGAAATCCTTCGCGAACGCATTGCCGGTGCCGATCCAGTTGCCGAAGAGGAACTGCGAATCTTGCGCGAGGAGACCAAGCGCCTGGACAGAGTCGTGAAAACTTTTCTCGACTTCACTCGACCCGTGGAGCTAAAGCTGGTTCAATTGGATTTGTGCGAACTGCTCAATGGTCTCGTACAGTTCCTGATGCCGGAGGCCCAGTCGAAGAAGGTCGTTTTCGATGTTGCCTGTGAGAATGATTCCGCGATCATTCGCGGTGACGAAGACCTGCTGAAGCAGGCCTTCCTGAACTTGTTGCGAAACGGCATGGAGGCGATGCCAGAGGGCGGGCCGCTCGAGGTGAAGATCCGCAGGGAGCCTGTTGAGATCGTGATAGAGATAGGGGACAAAGGCATTGGAATCCCCGCCGCGAGCCGCGAAAAAATTTTCCAGCTCTACTTTACAACCAAGCCGCAGGGAAGCGGAATTGGGTTGGCTATTACATATCGCGTCGTGCAGTTGCACAATGGAAGTATCAACTTCGAGAGTAGTGCGGGCGAGGGAACGAAATTTGAGATGCGCTTTCCCAAGTTTGGGGAAGACTGAAAGGAGGATCGATGAAAGGCTGGAGCTTGCGAAGCAGATCGATCGTGCTCGCCAGTATGCTGGTGCAGCAGGGTTGTCTCTTCAAGAAGACGCCGCCCAAGGCTTCGATTGTGATTCCTCCGGCACCGCAGGCGCAGCCCCCGCAGCCCTTGCCAACGCCACCACAGTTGGCCGCACCTCAGTCCACAGCCAATGTCAAGGCCGCGCAGATGCCTACTCTGCCGCCGAATTTGCCGCCGCCAGCGACAGACGTCAAGCCCGCTAAACCCAAACCGGCCAAGAAGAATCCTGTTGCAATTGCCCCGACTGTCGAGGCTCCTGTAACAGCGCAGCCAGACGCCCCGGCGCATGCGATTCCCTTGCCGACGCCAGGGCCAAGCCTCCAGCCGATACTCGGGAGCAAAGAAATTCAGGAACGGAATCAGCGCATCCAGAACTTCCTTGACAAAGCAAGGTTGATCGTTTTGCGTGCAGAGAGATCCCCGCAAAGTGAGCAGCAAAAACAGTTGATCGCCCAAGTGAGAACCTTCCTCCAGCAGGCAGAAGATGCTCGCAAAGTGGACCTGGTGCGCGCAGAGAATCTGGCCGAGCGGGCGGAAGTATTGTCGCGCGGCTTGAGCCAATAGTTCGGGGGCGGGGAACTGGACCGTTCTATCACGCAGCAACGATCTTTCGACCTTCTGTCGCTAACGACGCTGCAGATTTGTGGACCAAAAAAAGCGCCTGCCGCGAGGGATGCGGCAGGCGCCCAAATTTACTCGGAGGAAAAAGCGGCCTTAGTTGGCCGATGGAGTCAGTGAAGAAACTTGCGCTGAGGCATGGTCAGCCGAGACGAAAACCTTCATCTCTACGCGTCGATTCTGTTTGCGGCCATCGCGCGTCTTATTGTCTGCTGCCTGATTCTCCGGGCCGAAGCCGGCTACGAAGATGCGGTGCAGCGGGATGCTGTGTTTGCCGGTGAGGTAGCGGACCACGGCATCGGCACGCTTGCGGCTCAGTTCGAGATTGAGATTCTTCGGGCCCGTGTTATCGGTAAAGCCCTGCAATTCAATTACGAAGTTCTTGAGCCCGTTCACCTTGGTGACCGAGGCGTCCAGCATTTCCATCGATTCCTTGTTCAATTCGGAAATTCCGGTGGCAAAGAAAACCTGATCCGTATTGACCAGCTTGAAATTCTGCATGTTTTCCATACGCGTCTGGATCGTTTTGTTCATCGATCCCATATCTTTGCCCAACTGGTCGCCCTTCGCCAATCCCTGCTCGGCCAGGGAACGCCCATCGGCAGCTTCTTTGCGAGCCAGCTTTGCTTCTTCGCTCGCGGCGTCGGCTTTACCTTGAGCGCCACCGGCGCGCTCGTCAGCTCGGGCTACTCCGCGTTCGAGTTCTTCAATGGATTTGGCCTGTGTCTTGGTTGTGCCGTCCAGTTCGCCGACCTTTTGCTCGATGGGCGTTACTGTGGCTTTTACATACTTCTTTGTTGCGCAGCCGGTGATGAATGGTGCCAGCGCCAGAACTGCGATTGTGGTGGAACGAAGAATTGTTGATGTCATGAATTTGCTCCTGTGGGTTTTGGCGCTTTGGGATGCGTCTGTCGCAAAGACTCTGGCAGTGAACGGAGGACGAACACTGCCAGAACCGGCACTCACGCTACCGCCATTTGAGCGGCGGTTGCTGCCTCCAAGCGTGAGTGAAAGTGTTGTCATTGCACAAGGGAAGAATGCAAGTAGTATGCCAAACCGCAAAATGCTGCAACTGATTGATTTGTTTAGCAAGAAGCAAGAGAAAGCTAAGCAGGAAGCCTGTAAAGTCTGCTCTAAGTGGTAGAACTTACCTAGTTTTGACGAATCCCACCCCGCAAAACCTGCGTGCCGGCAATCGTCCGCGCCGCTTTGCAGTTGTCCACCCGGCTTCGCTCCTGCTGACCGCTTGCGAAATATTAGCAATCCTCAATTTAATGTCATTAGCCCTGGATCTAATGGAACTAAGCAATTTTGTCGATGCTTCGTCCATAAGGTGGACTAGAGCCTTCACTCAACCGGCGCACAAAATGATAAGTACAAGGGCAATCTTTCTCGGGATCTTGGTCCTCCTTTCAACTACTGAAATGAGCGGTCAGAGCTATAGCTTTTTTTCCACGCTTAGGGCTGGCCTTCCTGGTGGCGGCGATTGGGAAATCGGGGTGGGGACAACAAGTTCAGCCAGCACGGTAACAAGTGATTTTGGGTATGAGACCTCCGGCCAACAGTACTGGCGGGATGGGGGGCAACCGCAAAACTTCCGGATTGGCTGGAATGCGGCGGTGAATTCGGCCTATGTGACAGTCTGGAATGCGGTCGGTGTAGCCACCACGGCTACGATGAGCAATCCAGGCGCTCAATTATCAGCGAATGCACTCTGGACTTTGCCAGGCGGGTCGATGTTTACCTCGGCAACAGGCTTGAATCAGCCGTCTTCCATACTGGTGAGTGGCCTTACTTTGTCCCCCGGTGTCGCTCTCCTGAGTGGCGCACTGCCTGCCGGTTTAGGCGCATCACAGGCCGGCACCTCAGTATTTAACGCCGTGTCGGCTCCGATTGTGATCAATCCGGCAGCAAACGGCGGCAACTGGTACCTGGATGGGACTGTACGCTTTACGGGCTTAACTACTCAAGGCGGAAATGCTTCAAGATCGAGCTTACAATTCATGATGCTCGCAACGGGAAGTGATGTGCCTGAGGCAAGCAGCATACTGCTGATTGGCGGCGGATTGATCACACTCGCCTTCTTGAAGTCCGCTAAAAAAGCAGCCCAACAACAGCCAAGCAGATCTTCCACTGATCTCGTAGGAAGCTAATTGCTACTGGAGATCTTTCGGATCTACGCCCTTGGTGTCACCGAATGTAGCAAACCGAATGTAGGCAATCAAATCCGCCAATTGCTCGCGCGTGAGTCCGCGTGATTCTGCCGGATGCTTCCAGTCAGCGTTGTCTCTGGCGGCTTTTAGTTCTGCTGCTGTCACCGTAACTTCTGTTGGGGGATTCTTAGAAAGATCGAAGTAAATCTCGCCGGACTTGATCACCGGGATGGTACCGCTCTTGGCCGGCTTCAGTTCTTGAACATACTGGGTGCGAGTGGCAACAATTCCCATCACGACTGCGCGCGGATGCAGGCGTCCCATAGTCTTCAAATCCGGGCCGACGGCAGTGCCTTGGTCTTCGAGTTGGTGACAAGTGGTGCAGGCGTAACCGGCGGCACTCTTTAAGCCGAACAACTCTTTGCCACGCTTTGCTTGTTCTGGGGGATCTGCGGCGAATGCCGCAATGGAAAGGATAAGAATGTACGAAAGATACCGCATACTAGGCGACCTCTTCTCGATTCCAGATTACACCCGCTGCAGGAATTTGCAGCACTTTTCTGAATGGAATTTTCTATGTCGTCCGCTACGGTTGCTTCACCCAGGCCATGCCATCCGGGCCTTTGCCGGTTGGAAATCTCCTAGTCACTTCCAGAGTCTTCAGGTCGAAGACGGCGATCTCTCCTTGCCCGGCCAATGCGACATAGGCTCGTGCCCCACCTGGTTCCATGAGAATACCTTCGGGCGCTTTTCCAATCGCCACCCGCTTCAACACCTTGCGAGAGGCAACCTCGATAATCACCAGTTCATCGCCGGACAAGTCCGAGACCAGCGCAAGCCTTCCGTCTTCAGTCAGCTTGATCCGGTTCGATCGTTTCGTTCCGGCATCAAAAGTTGCCAGCACTTTCCGGGTTGCAATATCGATGATAGACACCCCGCCATCCCGCGAATGCGCTGCCCAGAGTTGACGCCCGTCCGGAGTGAAATCCATGCCTTCCGGGCCCTTGCCCACGGGCACCACAGTCTGATTCCAATTCGGTCCATCTGGAGTCCACACCGATACGCTATCCCCGCCAATGTTAGCCGTCACCATGGTCCGGCCATCTTTCGAGAACATCACCATGTGCGTGCCTGTTTGACCCGTTCCCAGCAGCCCGTCTACCCGATTCGTAGCCGGATCGTAGCGCCCCACCAACTTGTTGGCCTCTGCGGTGAACCAAAGCTTGCCGCCTTGGATTGCCAGCCCGTGCGGTCGTTGCATGGGTGCCAGGTCGACACGATGCAACTCCTTCGCTGCTGCTAAATCGATGACGCTTAGACTGCTGCCGGGAGTTCGTGAGCCATAATTCGAAACGAATGCGAAGCGTCCATCCGCTGACACCTCCACTTCGTGTGGCCCTTCCCCTGTTGGAGTCTTGCCAGACACTTCGCCTGACTTCGGGTCCACAAGCACCAAAGTCGCATCTTCTTTGTTCAGAACCACGAGCTTTTGTGCAAGAAGCACGCTGGAGAAAACGAGAAAAAGTGGCAATCGCATGGCCACTATCATACATCCGCTAGCCGCTGCAATCTGCGGTGATGATGTGGTGCCCGGGGCGGGACTTGAACCCGCACAGGGATTACTCCCCAACGGATTTTAAGTCCGGTGCGTCTGCCGATTTCGCCACCCGGGCGGGCTGCTTTCCATTGTACCGGGTCTGTCCCTAGCCGGATTCTACTTAAAAATAAACAAAAATTAATTTTTAGGGTACTGGAACTAAAGCTAAAGGGACTAAGTAATTTTGTCGAGCTATCAACTACAAACCAATCTAAGGTCCAAATTCGGAGCAACCTCGCCAAGGGTTGCCGTAATCCGTAAGCTGTCCGAAAACATGGCAGGAGAAGAATATGAAGAAGAACATCTTAAATTTCGCGGTTTTGCTGATTGCCTCAGCGACCCAGGCGTTGGGAACAGATTTTAGCTTCTACTCCACCTTGAGGGCCGGACAACCGGGCGCTGCAGATTGGGAAATGGGAGTGGGATCCAACTTTCTCGCAAACACCGCAACTCAAAGCTTTGGCTATGAGACTTCAGGGCAACCGTATTGGCGCGCCGGCGGGCTGTCACAAAATTTCCGGATTGGCTGGAACGCAGTCACCAATTCCGCCTATGTAACGGTGTGGAATGCCGCCAATGTCGCCACAACTGCCACGATGAGCAACCCTGGTCCGACACTTGCCGCCAATGCCATCTGGACCCTTCCGGGATCGACAATGCTGATCTGGGCACTTGGCGATTCCAGGCCCTCCTCGATTCTGTTGAGCGGGCTCACGCTGTCCCCAAATACTGCACTCGTAAGCGGTGTTCTTCCGGCGAGTCTGGGCGCATCGCAAACTGGCAGTCTTGTGATCAATGCCACATCGGCACCGATTGTGATCAATCCGGCCGCTAACGGTGGGAACTGGTATCTGGATGGCAAGGTTCAATTTACTGGACTCACTACACTCGGTGGAAATGCCCAACAATTCGATTTGCAATTCCTGATGCTCGCTTCTGGTCGAGATACGCCCGAGCCCGGTAGTTTGGCCTTACTTGGTGGTGGGTTGCTCGCTCTGGTCTTCATGAAACGGCAGCGGACGGGTAGCAAGAAGTGAACCCCGCGGCGCAGGAATGGCCGCCACAAGTTCCCGGGCTTTCGACCCTGACCGAGATCGCCGAAGCAAGAGACCTCAAATGGTTCTTCATTCGGTATTGGAAGTGGATCGCATTGAGCGGCGCACTGGCGGCAACGCTGGGCGTGGGATGGGTGCACTTTTTTCCTCCTCAATTTGTGTCGCAGGCGACGGTCCGGTTCTTGCCTCCTCAAGTGGCGGGACGATTTGTAAATCCAAATTTTTCGATGGAAGTCGGACAACGCCTCTTTGCCCTTTCGCAATTGCTGGGCAGCCGTTTGACTGCGGCAAAGCTGATTGAATCTTTCGCGCTGTATCCCGAACGGCGCCGCTTTCAAACCGTCGAAGATCTCACAGCAAAGTTCATTGAAGACTTGCATGTGACCCGGACTGGTAGCGCGGGCGACGACCCCAAGGCTGTGCCAACTCTCGCCATCTCCTTTGCCTATCCGGACGCCGAGAAAGCGCAACGCGTTGTTCAAAAACTGGTCGAGCAAATCTATGAAGAAAACCGCAAGTACCGTGGCGACCAGTCGCTCGGCACTACCGAATTCCTCACCGACCAACTGACTGCTGCTGAAGAACGCGTTCTCGAAACAGAGCAACGGCTGGGAGAGATCCAGGATGCGATTGGCCTCACCGTGTCACAAACGCGCCTCGGGCAATCCACCTCACGGAGCTATGTGATTGACTCGCGGTTGCGGGACTTGCGCCATGATCGTCGCCAACAGGAAGAGCGGAAGGCAACCAAGCGCGCAGAGTGGGAACAGTTGGAACTGGTCCACCGAAGAATCGAAACACGGCCTCTGGAATTCTACATTCCCGAACTCGAAGGGATGCAAAGCTTTTGGACGCTCAAGGAGCGCGTCACAGCGTCAAAGAGCCGCCTCGAAAGGCTGAAGGAGCGCTACCGGGAGGGCTTCCCCGATGTGGTGTCGGCGGAGAATGACGTGCGGGAAATGGAGCAGACGACGGAGCGCTTTCAAAAAGAACGGGCGACGCGCCTGAAGAATCGCGATCTCGAAGTGAATGCCGGCCGGATTGCCCTGGCCAAACTGGAACTGCAGGCAATCGACAAAGAGTCTGGCGAACAGATTCGTGAAGAAGGCGAACTGCGGGCCGAAGCGCAGAAACTGCGCGAGCAGCAGGGCGCGCCCGCCGGGCAGGAAGTAGAACTTCTCGTCGCCAAACGTGAATATGAAAGTGCCAAAGAGCACCATGAGGAACTTGTGAAAAAGCATGAAGAATCAAAAACGGCGTCAGAGATGGAACGACGCGGCCAGGGTGAAAGTGTTGAGATGCTCGAGCCCGCTTCTCTGCCGACACGTGCTCTCTCGCCCACCTGGTGGATGCGCATCCTGCTGGCCGCTTTCCTGGGGCTTGGTGCCGGAATTGTGGCGTGCCTTGCGATCGTCCTACGGGCACCCAAAGTGCTGCACGGCGGGCATCTCGAGAACTGGGCTGGCCTTGAAGTGTTGGCCAGTTTTGTAACAGAAGAGGGCAAAAAGAAATCGAAAGCGGGCCTTCGGGCCAAGGCTGCTACTGCAGTTGCCTTAACCCTGATGCTCCTCGCTTCGAGCTGCTCAGAAGTGTTTGCCGCTCCCGCAGAACTTTGTGCAAAAGGTGAGATCGCCGAGCGCGAGGGCAAATTCTCTGCCGCCATGCTCTACTTCCGACGCGCCATCCAAAAGGACGCCAAGTACGCGCCAGCCTATGCGGCGATTGCCCGTATCGACCTGCAACTGGGCGAACTGCTTGCAGCGCGCGAAGCCCTCGCAAGAGCCGTGGAGCTATCCCCTACAGAAGAGCGTCTGGTGAAGCAACTCGCCGATACCAGCTACCAGATCTACTTTTCTGATCCAGGCCGCCCCACAGTACTGCTGCGCGAGGTCGAATCCCTTGGCGACAAGCTGCGCGGTCGCTGGCCCGCACACCCGGATGGCTACCGCATTCTGGCGCAGGTTCTGATGGAGCGGCACCGTACAGAAGAAGCAATCCTGCTGCTCGAAGATGCGAGCAAAAAGGTAAAGAACAACGAAAGTCTGCGGGCCCAAATGGCGGCAGCCATGTACCGTGTCGGCAAGCTCGAAGAGTCTCAGCTTGTGCTGGAAAACCTCATCGAGAATAGCCCCGCCTATCTCGACGCTTACGATATCTTGTACCTGCAGTGGATGCAAAGAAAGCAGAGCAGCCACGCTAGAGAAGTCCTGGTCACGAAATGGGAGCACACACAGGAAATTGAATCCGCGCTGCAATTAGCCGCTCACGACGATGCGCATGGTCAGCGCGATCTTGCTCGAAAATCCCTCGATCTGCTGACGGATAGAGCCAGCCAAAAAGTTCTTGGCATGGCGAGGATCGGAGACTTCTGGTTGCAACGTGCGGAATGGGACCTTGCTCGCGCAGCTTATGAGAAGGGTCAATTGATCGAGAAGGGCAAGCGTGCCGACTACATCGGCAGAATTGCCGAATGGCATCTGGCCCAGGGCCAAAAAGTAGCAGCGCGCACTCTTGTTGAAGCCGAGTTCTCAAAAGACTCCAGCAATATCCTGCTCGAAGCTTACCTCGCGGCGGTACGGCTCGGAGAGGTTCCTGTCGAACGCCGCACTGAAGAGCGCAAACGCCTGGAGGCGATTCTGCAGCGAATGCCCGATTCGCCCTTCGTGCGCTATCACCTCGGGCGCGCTTATCTGCTCGAGAAAAACTGGCAGCCTGCCGCAGAACAATTTGAGCGATCCGTCAAGCTCGATGCAAATTATGCTGCCGGTTGGCTGGCATTGGCTGAGCTCGAACTCGTGCGCGGCAATGTTGCCGTGGCCGAGCAGCGTGCCGAGACGGTCTTGCAAATGAATCCGCGTAACTCCCGCGCCATGATGGTTCGCGCCAGCGCTCAATCCCGTCGTGGCAAAACGGCTGAAGCAAAGACTTCGTTTGAAGACGTGTTGAAAGCTGAGCCCGAAAACAATGATGCCCGCTTCTGGCTTGCCGTCGCACAAGCGGAGCAGGGTCGCTGGGCAGAAGCAGCGAAACTGTTTGAAGAAGGCCGCACAAAAGAGTCCTCGAATCCACGCTGGGTATTGGCGCAAGTGGCCCTCTTGACTCGCGATGGCAAAGAGGCAGAGGCCCGCAAGAGTCTCGAACACGAACTCGAGCGTCAAGGCCCCAAGCAGGAATTGCTCAGCCGTTTCGCCGAGTTGCAGATTCAGATGAAAGATGGAGCCGGAGCCGCCAAAACCTATGATCGGCTGATTACGATGGCCGGCAATAATCTGAACTATCGATTAGGCAGGGCCGGCGCTGCTGCCCTCGCAGGAGATCGCGAAGCCGCTTTGCGCTACTACTCGGAACTGCAACGGGACCATGCCGCAGATCCCCGTGTATGGTTGCAGCCGGCCGCACTTCTCGGAGAAATGGGGAGAGATGCAGCGGCAAGGCATGCTTACGAAGAAGTGTTGAAGCGCGATTCAGAAAACGCGATCGCACTCAATAATCTCGCCTGGCTTCTGCTCCGCCGAGGTGAGGAACCACGCCATGCTCTCGAATATGTGCAGCGCGCAAAGCGCTCTGCCAGGCAGTCTCCCGAAGTAGACGGTACTCTCGCTGAGGCATATCTAAAGCTCGACATGAACCGCAATGCCGTCGCTGTCTATCAGGAGATGCTGAGCTATCTGCCTGCCGCAGACAAACCAAGAGTCGAGAAACTTCTTGAGGGAGCACGTCGGCGCGGCAGGAAGGAAGGCAATTCATGATTTCTCGAATTGGCGACGAAGTCGGCATTCCTGCTCCCGAAGGCTTGGCCGCCCTCGGAACTGCATGGCAGGACCATACGGAACAGACGGCTACAAAGAATCAGAACGAAGACTTCGAAGAACTTCGGGCTGAAAGCTGCGCCAGAAAACCTCGCGTTCTCGACATGCATTTTGTGCCGCAGATGAAGCTGGCAGATGCGGCAGCGGTGTTTCCCTGTCTCGATCCAAAGTACCCTGTCGCCTGGAAGCAGCAAGTGCGCCAGATGCGAAATCGCCTCACCCGCTTTGACGAAGAAGTACAGCAGCGCGAGAATCGCGGCGTTCAGGTCATCTCAATCGTCAGTGTGAATGGCCAACGGCCGCGCAAGGGCCTGGCTGCAAATCTGGGCTTTGCCCTGGCAGCCATGGAAGCTACAAAGGTTCTGGTCATTGATGCAAAAATCAGTCGACCCGACCTCGATCGTCTCCTGGGCCTCAGCGATGCGCGAGGATTGTGCGACGCCACTCGTGCCCAACGCGAAGATCTTCCCGATTGCTTTCGCCGCATCTCGGGCACACAACTCTATCTCATGCCGCTCGGCAAGACCGAAAGATATGACACGGATGCCATGGATCTAAGAGGTATGCAGCGCCTGCTCGAAGGCTTGCGCAAGCAATTTGACTGGATCATTATTGACGGGCCGGGCTTTGATACTCCAGCCGATGCAATGGCAGTCACGCTTTGCGCCGATGGCACTGTCTATATCGTCGAACAAGGCGTAGACCGCTTCTCCGACCTGCGTCTTGCCTTTCAGCAGACTCAGGGCCGATATATGATCGGCGCAGTAATGATGTAGCTTCGGCTATGCCGATTCCGTTGTGGAACGCAGGAACGGCTGCGAGAAGAATTCCAGAAAGCGCGGCTTGTTCCGCGGCATATCGATGCGGCTGTCCACCATAATTTCTGCCAGCTTCTTATAGCTCTTGCCCAGTGTGGAATCCATCTTGATCAGCGCGCCATTTTCCATCGAACAATTGGCCGTCTCATAATCGTTGAGGATGGTCATCTCTACCGGCACTCCAACCAGCTTGGAGATCCGCTCTGCCGTCATCACATGACGGGGGAGAAAACGGTTGACGATCAGCCGCATTTGCTTATCCAGACCGGCACGCCGAAGGCGTTCTAGCTTACGTAGCAGCAGGTGTTGGCAGGCGAGTTCCTGAGTACATACGATGTAAACCCGCTTCGATTCGAGCAGGGCATCGACAGTTGTGGAATCGAGATGGCCCGAAAGATCAAGACACGTCAAATCGTAAGCGCGGCGGAAAAAATGAATCAATTTGGTCGCTCGCGTGGAATCCATAAGCGAGGCCCCATCCAGGTCGGCCGGAAGTACGTCCAGATCGCCAACCTGAGAGCGCAGCTTCGACCACATCTCAACATCCATTTCGTCAACATTGATCAGAGCATCGCGGAGAGTACGTTCGGTTCTCAGTTTGAACAGGAATGACAAGACACCAGCATTGCGATCAAAGTCCGCCAGAAGCGTGCGTTTCGATGCCAGACGAGAGGCCGCAAAAGCAGCATTCGCCGCGATCGTAGAAGCCCCGGAGCCAGGTTTTGCCGGGAGAAAAGAGACGATGTCGCCTCCACTCGGTGGCGCAGTTGGTCGCAGGGAGAGTTTCTCTGCCTGCACTTTCAGGGTTGCCTCGATGTCACTCCGATCCGATGAGGTTGTCACATAATCGCGAACCCCGGCACGGAGCAACGTTGATAGCACCGAGATATTCTCTTCGCAAAGAGCCAGGATCTCAGTGTTCGGAGCATGTTCCTGTACCAAAGCTACGATGCGAAGCGCCCGTGGCATTTCCATAAAGTCGACTATCAGCAAATCAGGAGCGCTCAGTCGAAGCATCCGCAACAAAGCGGCCTCATCCGGGTATTCCTTGATCCATTCGCTGAGTTCAAAGGCGCAGGATCCGAAAATTGCCTCACGCAGCAGGGTGTGTTGTCCTTCTCTGGGGGCGATCAATACGCAATTCAACTTTTGGACATTCATCATTATTTCCTCGTTCGTCTAGAGATTCACTGAAGCCTTCCGCTCCTCGACTCTTTGAAGGTACGACCCGGAGAAAACTATTCCAATCACTCGTTGGGACTACTCGGCCTATGACCTAGGACTAAACTGGCGGGAGTTTACTTAGTACTTTGGTTGGAGTGAGCAACGCGATTGAATCGGCAAGAAACATTGGACCCGTTACGGGAGCGGCACTCCGTCGCGTGGGCGTCGCTACCGTCGCAGCTCTCGAGCAAATGGGGTGGGAAGAAGCATGGCTGCGGCTCTGCCAGTCCAATCCAGGCTCTGGCTACCTGCATCTTCTGTGTGGGTATGCATTGCTCGGGGCAATCGAAAACATAGACTGGCTTCGATTGCCTGAGGAGCGCAAGCAGGCCGCAAAGCGCGTCAAACGCGAAATTCAGCGTGATTTGAGAAATCGAGCCTGAGCGTTTATTGCCTTGGGCTGATCGCGGTGCGGATTGCGTGCATAGCTGCCATCTGTCTGCATCGTACGGACCTTCGCTTCATCCAAAAGATAAGTATCGAGAATGTCTTCCCGGATGTACTTCTTGAGCCGTTTATCTTCAATCGGGAATAAGGTTTCCACGCGCCGGTGTAAGTTTCTAGGCATCATATCGGCACTACCCAGATATAAATCGTGCGCTCCGCCATTGCGAAAATAATAAATGCGAGAGTGTTCCAGAAAGCGACCGACCAGTGAGCGAACTGTGATGGTTTCGCTGATGCCAGGAACTCCCGGGCGTAGCGAGCATGCGCCACGAATCAGCAGGTCAATCTTAACGCCAGCCTGTGAAGCCTGATACAGCAGCTTGATGATTCCCTGGTGTGCCAGGGCGTTCATCTTGAAGATGATGTATCCTCCACGGCCCTGCTTCTGGTGCTCGATTTCCCGTTTAATCAGCGCTTCAATGCGTTCAAAAAGATCGACAGGGGCGACGAGAAGTTTTCGATAGCTCTTTTTCGCAGAATAGCCCGTGAGGTGATTAAACAGATCGGTAGCATCTGCCCCCAGCGCCTCGTCGCAGGTCAGTAGACTCAAATCGGTATAGAGCCCGGCCGTAACCACGTTGTAGTTGCCGGTTCCAAAATGCGTGTAGCGACGTATCGTGTCTCCCTCCTTGCGAACCACCAGCGCCAGCTTCGAATGGATTTTCAGGCCAAGTAGGCCGTAGACAACATGCACGCCCTGCGCTTCGAGACGTCTGGCCCATTCGATATTAGACTCTTCGTCAAAGCGGGCCTTGAGTTCGACCAGAACTGCCACCTGTTTGCCGCGCTCGTTTGCCTCTAGCAGACAGTCAACAACAGGAGAATTTCGACCGACGCGGTAGAGCGTCATCTTGATTGCCAGCACGTCGGGATCCTGGGCCGCTTTGCGCAAAAGATCTACGACAGGGTCGAAAGAGTCGAAGGGGTGATGCAACAAAATATCACCACGGCGGATCGTGCTAAAAAGATCTGCTCCCTCATTGAGCTTGGGGTCGAGTGCGGGTGGAATCCTCGGAATGAACGACTTGTCGCGAAGCTCGCGCCGATCCACTTGCAACAGGTGCTTCAGACGAACAAACGAGATCGGATCCTCCACGCGATAAACATCATTCCATTCCGCCTCAAGGTTGGATACCAGAATCTCAAGGATCTGGTCGGGCATTTCCTGATTGACCTTGACGCGCACCACATCACCGAAGCGCCGCTGCCGCACAGATTCTTCAATCGTTTCGAGCAAGTCGTCGGCTTCAAGCTCCTGTATGGCAACATCGGCGTCGCGTGTGACGTGAAAGGGATGGGCCTCAAGAACTTCCATACCAGGAAAGAGCTCTCCCAGATGAGCCACAATCAGATGCTCGAGCCAGATAAAACGCTGTGTGCGAGAGCGCCGCAATTTTCCATTGGCCTCAATCGGGATCAGTTGCGGCAGGCTATCCGGAACCTTCAGGCGGGCAAAGTGGTTCTCACCTTCAGTCCCGCGGATGAGAATGGCAAGGTTGAGGCTAAGGTTTGAAATGTGCGGGAATGGCCGCCCAGGGTCAAAAGCAAGCGGCGTCAGAACCGGATAGACCTTCTGCAGAAAATAGTCATGCAGGCGCTTCTTCGTTACTTCATCGACATCCTGAATCGTGACAAATTCAATTCCTTCCTCCGCAAGCTCCGGCAGGATCGAATCATGCAGACAGCGACGGGCATCGATCATGAGCTGAGCCACGACGGGACGAATGGCATCGAGTTGCCCAACTGCGTTCAGGCCATCCGGGCCAAGCTCGTCGAGACCCGCATCCACCTGGTGTTTGAGGCCGGCCACACGCACCATAAAAAATTCGTCGAGGTTCGATCCGAGGATCGATAGAAACTTCACGCGTTCAAGCAATGGGTTGAAAGGGTCAAACGCTTCTTCCAGCACACGCCGCTGAAAGCCAAGCAGACTCAGTTCACGATTGATGAACAGGCCGCGGTCGTCGAGTGAAAGTACCGCTGCGGGAGCCGGTTTTGGGGATGCCTTGCGTTTCGGTTGAGCCATGCTCTCTTTCTAGGGTAGCGGGGGAATGTTAAAGTTGCGCGACACCAGCGCATAAGCAGCAACAGGGCTCTCGATCCCATTCTTGCCAATACTGCGCACGCCGATCACAATATCGTCGATCGAAAGATTGGGCAGAACGTATTCAGTAATATTTCCAACGAAGATTTCCCGCTCCCAGTAAAGAGCGCTTGTGCTTCGCACGCTTACGAAATAGCCGGCTACCTCGTCAATCGGCTGAGCTGCCGTCCATTTGAGCGAAGCATCATAGCCCTTGCCGCGAGTCAGGTTGGGCCCTGTGATCACGCCCTGGGCATTGCTGCGCATCACTTGCGGGGCAGCTGGGGCCAACGCAAGGCTCGCTATTGCCGCAGCGTTGACACGCACGACACGGGCTGCATAACTCGGAGAAGCATGTTCAAAAGTATCTCCAGCCGAATGCTGGTAAGCGTAATTCTCAACTGGAGTTGTAAAGCGGATTGCCGCCCAGCCAAGGTCATGGAAGGGTGTATGGTCGCCTCCGCGGCCAAAGCGGTCGCCCCGAAATACCGGGTTCGCCTTCATCGCAGGGTAATAGCGCTCCGCCATTTCGCGCACATAGCGCGCCAGCGAGCGTGAGGGCGAATCTTGAGGATCGCCCGAATAAACATTCACCAGGTCGGTCACGCGGCGGTCGTCTCCGGCATAATCATTGCCGATGATGTCGTTGTTGAAAACGGCATCGATATTGCGATTTTGTTCCTTGGCCGCCTTCGAATAAGCACGGCTTCCAAACAGCCCCTGCTCTTCACCGGAGAACGCGATAAACACAATGGTCTTTTGCCATTCCTGCTGGCTCATCAGCCTGGCCAGTTCCATGACAAGCGAGACGCCACTCGCGTTGTCACTCATGCCCGGCGCGTTCGGCGCCTCTGCCGATGCTACCCAGTCTGTCGTGTCCCCCGAGCCTGGAACAGCATCCTTTTTGCGGATGACATTTAGCGAGTCGTAATGGGCGCAAACAATAATCTCGTGGTCCTTTTGCGAAGTGCCAGGCAGCACGGCAACAACATTCACGAGGTCGAGGTCCTTGACGATACGGCCCTGTTTTGTTATGTGATGTGTGTCAAACGATACTTCGAGACGCGGCGAAAAAGACTTGAATTCCGATGCAATCCACTCGCGCGCAGCCGTATTGCCTTTGTCGTAGTTGGTGTTGCGCGACCCAAAGCTCTCGAGCTTCTTCATAATGCCCGCAATGCGCTCGGCAGTGACCTGCTCGACGATGCCCTTCACCTGCGGATGGATGCCTTTGGGCGCTACTTGGGCAGACAGGGTGAGGGCGAGAAAGAAGGCGAAGCGCATGTATCTTCATAAGTTACCGCATTGACACCGGATGCTAGCGGAATTGAAACTTTCACTGGCTACGATCTACTTCATGAAGAGTTTTCTTGCTTTGATTTTGTTTACGGCTGCGCTATGTGCGCAGACCGATTCTGCCTCTCTCCGTGTACTGGTTGAAGATCCCTCACAAAGTGCCATTGCAGGCGCAAAAGTGAGCTTGCTCAATCGCGCCACCGGGGCACGCGCAAGTGTGGTTTCAAGTGCCGATGGTTATGCTGTCTTCAGCCCGATCTTGCGCGGGCTGTATGAGCTCGACGTAGTGCAGAGCGGTTTCAAGAGTGTCAAGCTCAACGAGCTTCAGATCAATGTCGACGAGCGTCGCCTGGTGCGGATCAAGCTCGAGATCTCAACGGTCAGCGAGACCGTCGAAGTTACGGCCAACGTTGCCTCGATTCAGACCGAACAGGGTTCACTTGGGCAGGTCATCAGTGGTCGTACCGCCGTCGAATTACCACTCGCAGGTCGCCGCTACACGGAACTTGCCTTGCTATCGCCGGGCGTTGCCGCCAGTACCCTCAACCCCACCACGCGAGGGCCGGGCTGGTTTGTAGCCAACGGCAATTACCATACGCAGAATAACTTCCTGCTCGATGGCGTAGACAACAATCAGGGGACCCAGAATGCTCAGTCTTTGAGCGCTCAGGTTGTTCAACCCAACCCCGATGCAATCGCTGAGTTCAAAGTCCAGACCAATTCTTTCTCTGCCGAATTTGGCCGCAGTGCCGGCGCGGTAGTAAACGTCTCCATCAAGAGCGGCAGCAATGAGACTCACGGCACCGCCTACTACTTCAATCGCGACTCCGCGCTCGCTGCTCGCGGCTGGACCAACAATCAGCAGAACCTCCCGAAGAACAACCTGAAGTGGCAACAGTATGGCGCTACAGTTGGCGGTCCGATCATAAAAAACAAGCTCTTCTACTTTGGTGCCTACGAGGGCTTCCGCCAGAACTTTGCCGATACAGGCCTGACTACAGTACCAACTGTTGGACAGAAGAAAGGCGAGTTCGGCGCACTCACGCTCCTCGATCCGTCAACGAACACTTTGTTCCCCGGCAATGTAATTCCCGCTTCTCGATTTGATGCTCTGGCCAGGAAAATCATCGATCTGTATCCTGAGGCCAACCTGCCAGGTGCCTTCCAGAATGGCCGCCCCACCAACAACTACAGTCTCCAGCGCGACGGCAAAGAAGACACCCACAAATTCGATACCCGTGGCGATTACAGCCTGAACGAAAAGAACCAGATCATGGCCCGTTTCAGCTATCTGCGTCAGAAGTTCAGCAGAGACGCAATCTTCCCCGGCCTTGCCGATGGCGTTGGCAACCAGGGCACTCAATTCAATGAGAACAATAGCCTTGCCGTCGCCTGGACCAGTACCCTGTCGCCTCGCATCGTCAACACGCTCCGCTACGGCCGCAACTACACCTTTGCTGAGTTCGCCCATGCCACCGTCAATGAGCAGAAAGCAGACGCTTTCGGCTTTCGCGGCTTTCCTGCCGAAATGCTCCAGGTAGGCGGCTTGCCTTTGATCGCACCCACCAACTACAACCAGTTGGGCACCCGCAATTTCCGGCCCCAGTTTCAGTCCCCCAAGTTGAATCAGATCGTTGACACGATCTCCTTTCAGGCCGGCAAACATTTCCTGCGCGGTGGTTTTGAACTGCGTCTCAAGGACAACACTTTCGTCGACATCACTCGCCGCACTCCGGCCTACAACTTCCTCGGTCGCTTCACCAACGACGCCATGGGCGATCTGCTCCTTGGCTTCCCGGAAAGCGTCCAGTTGAACACCGTGCCCGAAGTCAACCAGTTGCAGCAGGCCTATAGCGGCTTCGTCCAGGACGACTGGAAGCTGACTCGCAGACTCACCCTCAACCTCGGCATGCGTTACGAGTACACAACTCCGTTCTATGGCAATGGCAAGAACAAGAACATCAACTTCAACCCCGCAACCGGCGCACTCGTGTTTCCCAGCAACGACGACAAATATCTCACCACACCTGACCGTAATAACTTCGGCCCACGCCTTGGTTTCGCCTGGCAGGCAAAAGAAGAAAAGCTGGTTGTGCGCGGCGGCTATGGCATCTTCTACAACACCGAAGACATCTACGGCTCGGAAGCAAGCCTTGCTCTCAACCCTCCGCAGTTGATTCAACCGACACTGTTGCGGGTTGGCACCGGCCCCTCGCCCGTTCGTCTCAGCGACCCCCTTCCCTCGGGCGTTTTGTCCAACTACGATAGCCGCAACATCGCCCTTCGCACTCGCGAACGCGAGCAGCGTTCGGGCCGCATTCAACAGTTCAACCTGGCCATGCAATATCGTGTGAGCAAGGCGAGTACTTTTGAACTGGCCTATGCCGGCAACCGGGGCACCAATCTGTTTGGGCTCTATGAACGCAATCAGACAGCCTTCGGCATTGATGGCTCCGTTGCCGCCAACCGCCCCTTCCCTCAGTGGCAGGGAATTCAGACCGGTGCAAGCCGCGCCAAGAGCTGGTACAACGCACTACAAACCAAGTTCGAACACAATTTCAGCGGTGGCTTTTACGCACTCGCCAGCTTTACCTGGGCTAGCGCTATCGATCAGGCTGGCACTTGGGATGCTGGTGCTTCGCCGCAGTTACTGGATCGCTTCGACCAGGAGAACGGGCGCATGTCGCAGACTCCGAAATTGCAATACACCACTGCACTGACTTACCAGTTGCCCGTTGGCCGCAGTTGGACGGGAGCCCCAAAGATTCTCTTTGCCGGTTGGCGCATGGCTGCAATTGTCAATTGCCGCTCCGGCCTGCCGATCAGCATTGGCTTGAACAGCAACGGCATCGATCCTCGCACCGGCCTCGCCTATCGCTTCCTCAATCGGAATGGTGGCGGCCTGCGTCCAGACCGCGTAGGCGAAGCAAATTCGGGCATCGATCCAAAGACCGACCGTCTGCGCTTTCTCGATCCGGCAGCATTCATCGTTCAGGCACTGAACACTCCCGGCAACGCAGCGAGAAACGCGGCTTACGGTCCGCGATTCTTCAACACAGACTTCAATCTGTCCAAGGTATTTCAATTCACCGAACGGCAGTCGGTTGATATTCGCGGAGAGGCCTTCAACCTGTTCAACACAGTGAATTTCAACAACCCGGCGACAACAGTTGGCAGCACGAATTTCGGCTGGATCACTTCAGCTCGCGACGCCCGCATCATGCAGTTGGCTGTTCGCTACCGCTTCTGACAAAGGGTAGAATGAGATCCCATGAAGACGGATCTCGATCGCCTGCAAGGGAATTGGCGCATCAAATCTCTGATCCTCGACGGCGCTGCGATGAGCGCCGGCAGGATCGGGGACGCCCGCGTCGTCGTCTCAGGGGACCATTTTCAATCGCTCGGCATGGGATCCACCTACCTTGGGCTCCTGCGCCTTGATCTGAGCCGCAGACCCAAAAGCTTCTCGATCAAGTTCACTCGCGGTCCAGAAAAGGGCAACGTTAACCACGGCATCTACGAACTCAAAAGAGGTCGCTGGAAGCTTTGTATCGCTACAAAAGGAGGCCCGGCCCCTCACGATTTCGTGAGCGAGCCGGGCTCCGGTTTTGCTATTGAAATTCTAGAACGCGACGTCGACCCAGCCGCGCTTCTCGCTTGAAGCCGCCACAGCTTCCAGTAGAATCATTCCACGCAGGCCATCGGCAAAAGTAGGATAGTCGATCTCCGCCTTCGGGTCCGCAACACGCCGGTAAAAGCGCTTGAAAAGATTCTTGTGGCTGTCGTCATAACCTTCACTATGACCGCCTGGCAACTCTGCGAAGGCAGCCGCCGCAGGGTAAAACAGGCTCCCATCCTTCACAATCACCTGGTTTGGCGTATTGCGATGGCCAACCCAAAGCTCGTCGGGCTTCTCCTGATTCCAGGACACGCCGGATTTGGTGCCATAGATCTCAATGCGGAAGCTGTTCTTGTTTCCAGCCGAAATCTGGCTCACCGTAAACGATCCGCGCGCACGATCTCCCAGGTGCAGCAGCACCGCACCAAAGTCGTCTGTCTCAATCGGGATGTTCTGGTAATCTTCCGGGCTCAGCGTTTTACCAGAGAAGGTCTGCACGCTTCCCTTGGGCTTCTTTCGAGTCTTGTGAAAGGTTGTCAGCTCGCCGCACACACTCGTGATCGGCAGTTTTGTGAGGTACTGCACCATATCCATCCAGTGGCTCCCAATGTCGCCCATGGCCCGGAGTTTTCCGTTGTGCTCCGATTCAATGCGCCAGTTGTAGTCCGTGTCGTAGAGCAGCCAGTCTTGCGAATAGGTTCCCTGCACCGCCAGAATTTCACCCAGATCGCCTGCCGCAACCATTTGCCGGATCTGCTGCACCACCGGGTAGTAACGAAGGTTGTGGTTGGTGGCATGCGCTACGCCCTTCGCTTCAGCAAGGGTCAGCAGGTCTTTCGCCTCAGCGCTCGTCATGGTGAGAGGCTTCTCGCAGAGCACGTGCTTCCCGTGCTGGAGTGCGATCTTCGTCATCGGGTGATGCAGCACGTTGGGCGTACAAACATGGATTGCATCAATGGCTGGATCTTTGGCCAGAGATTCCCAATCCCCTGTAGATCGGTCGATATACAACTGATCTGCGAAGGCTTTTGCTTTCGCATCACTAGAGCCGGCGACGGCCACTACTTCGACATTCCCGAGGCGGCGGATGGCTTCTGTATGCACGATGCCCATAAAGCCCGTGCCGAACATTGCGGTTCTTATTTTTTGCATGGATTTAACCTTAACAATCTATCGTATCTGGGTCCAATCGGTCGATACCTGAATTGGTAGAATGAGAACACCAAAAGCATGATTGTCAGAATCAAGTTGCGCGTTGGGCCAAAAGTAATGGCGAACCGAAATCTGGATTCGAAGCTCGCTAGCGCAATTGCGAGTCTTCTGACTCCGGCAGCAGTCCTGTGCTTTGTCGTGGCTTTGTGGCGATTGCTTGCAGATGCAGACATCACCGAACAATTTGTTATCCGCGGCGGATTACTCTCCCACTGGCAGGTCTGGCTCGCGATGGGGATCGCGATTCAAACACTGAGCGTCTTCCTCGACCGTTATGGCCGCCGACCTGAGCGCCAGGTTTAGCGTTTACTCACGATCGGCAAATAGCCGCCCGAAGCAAACGGCGACACCCCTTTGCAAAACACATACGCTGTCCCTGTCGGCCAGTCGGATGGAATCTCTACATCGATCTGGTAGACCCCGATTAGATTCGGCGCATAAATTTCTGTGGGCACCCGAAGTGCCCGCAGGTCTGGGTCTCGGTCCTTTCCAACGATATAGCAGGCTACAGTTTGGATTGGTTTCGCCGGCGGATCTGCAGGCCCCTTTTCGCCCGTCGCAACAGGCCGGTCGAGTGGCCCAAGGCCGCTCAACCAGAAGTGGATCAACGACCCTGCCAGTGCTGGATTCTCGCTCGTGATGAGGGAGGAAAAATCCGCCTTAGCCGCAGTCAGATTCGATCCCGGCCCCGATACAAAAGCCCAGGCTCCGGTCGTCTCTGCGAATTGAACTGTTGTTCGCAAAACGAAGGGTGAATCCTCCGCAGACAGTTCTACGACTTTCGACTGACCAATCAAGTCTGTCGCCTCCCACGGTATCTGCACATCAAAAACGCGACCCTCAGCTTTGACATTCGGAAACCGCGTGAAGTCCGTCGAGAGCACGAAGTTGATATCAGGATAGTCGGTTTCAAAGCGTATCAGCGAGCCGGGATAAGCTCCAAAACTCTGTTGCCGCAACGAAGAAGGAAACGGTGCATAGAGTTGCTGTGCCTCCCCAGTCTTCACCTCGATGCGGTACATGCGGTTCGTTCGGGTTTTGACAAAGACGCTCTCCCCATTGTCAATAAGCAGCGATTCAGTGATGCCCTCCTCGTGCGAAAAGAGGCTCCGCCAGCCGGACAAACGATCCCAGAGCAAGACATCGTTCTTGCTCTGCAACAACAGGCGGCTCCCCTCTGCGTTTACCGTGAAGCTGCTGAGTTCCGCATAGCCTTCAAAAAGGATGCTCCGCTCCCGGGTAGCGAGATCGATCCTGATGAGTCGAAACAAAGACATTACTACCAGCTTTTCGGGTTTGATCTCAAATAGCACGAAGACGCTGTTCCCTTGGGCTGTGATGGCAGCCGAATGGACCGGGACCCCTTCAGCGAGGATCTCCGGATTCTTGCCACGTGGAGTCAGCAAAACTTGATGGAGCCTCTCTGAACTGCCAAATCCGGCGATAGCACCAGCTTCACTCGACAATAGTGCGCCGTCGTTGGAAATAGATTGTCGGGAATGCCTCGGCACGACATTAGGAAGCCTGTACATGAGGCCCGTATCCAGATCTTGAATGTTGGGGCCCGGGGGGAAATTGCCAAAACCAGTATCGAAAACAAATCGGCCATTACGACTTACGCGAAAGCTGTTGCCATAGAGCACATAATACTGGCCGGCGCGTTTCAGATTGAGAACCGCATTCGGACTCGCAATTTGAAAGGCACATACACAAATGCTGTAGGTAAAGGCTCCCGTGGTGAGGCCGTCGTCCGAAACAAAAGGGGCAGCAATCGTCCGGCTCTGGACGTCGAGCACTTGCAGAATCGGCGGGTCAGCATGCTGAAAAATCCTCACCGGATTGACGACCACAGCTTCGCCTCGCAGTGCAAGCTTAGAAGCGAAATACAAGACTGCTCCGTCAGCCGACGAAGCCATGGAAAAGTCCTGACCTGCAGCAAGAGCAGCAAGTATGAGTCCGAATACAACCAGACGAATCATACCCAAAGTTTACTCCGCTTTTTTCACAGGCCCCGGTGCCGCGTTCTCGATCAAAACCTTGCTGCCAGTGTCGAGACGAGGCAGGTTGCTCGTGGCCACCGTCTCCCCAGCAGCCACTCCTTCGAGGATCTCCACTTCATTCTCAAAGCGCTCCCCAACCTTGATCTCACGCGTATCAATCGTACCGTCTTTGATGACATAAGCCTTGTTCGAGCCAAGAATATACTGGACGGCCTTGTTCGGAAGCAGCACAATTGTCTCGGACTTCTCAGTCGGGATGCGGGCGCGTGCATACGATCCGGGCTTCAGCCGCATGCCCGGATTATCGATGAGTGCTTCAGCAATAAACGTACGCTTCGCCTGATCGACGGTAGGCGATACCCGCCAGATTCGTCCACTAAATTTCTGCCCTTCAAATGCTTCCACTTCCACTTGCGCAATCTGGCCAACCTTCACCCACGGGGCCATCCGCTCCGGGACATCCAGACGCAATCGCAAAGGATCCGTTTTCACAAGAACGATGAGCGGCGTATTTGCGCGCACATACTGGCCAACCGTCACCTGCCGTTCCTTGACGCTAGCCGCAAAAGGCGCATAAACGCTGGTATCCCGCAGCTTCTTGCGCTGCAAGTCGACAATGGCCTTGAATCGCTCCACTTCCTGAATTAGATTGCGCGTCTGGTTCACAGTCGAATCGTAAGCGGCCTTCACGGAGTTAAATCGTGCCTGAGCCTGATCGAGATCCGCCTGCGCTCCAATTCCCTGGTCGCGAAGCTCGCGCGTGCGCTTGAAGCGCTGTTCCGCATCGAAAACATCAGCCTCGGCACGCCGGACGTCCGGCGTGGTTTTGACATCCTGTACGCGGTCGGTGTCCTTCGTGAGCCCAAGCCGCTCCAGGCTCGAGCGAAGCTGCGCTTCATTCTGCGCCAGCAAATATTGCTGCTCTTCGTCAGAGATATGCACCATCAGCTGTCCCTTGTTGACAAAGTCTCCAAGGTCGGCATCCACACGATCCACACGTCCGTCTATTTCGGCGCTGACGATCGTTTCATCGAGCGGGAAAAGCGTACCAACGCTTTCCACGTTACGCTTGACAACGCGATTGGTCGCAGTCGTGGCTCCAACTTTGATCGGCCCGGATTCTTTTTTTGCTGCCGCAACTTTTTGGTCTTTGCTGCAGGAGGCGAGGAAGAGAAGTAGTGCGACGGCGATAGAACTGATTTGGCGCTGCATTGGATTAAAGGATTGTTACCAGTGTAGCGGTTCAATTTGCAGCTTGTCGAAGAAATCCGCCACTTGACCCAACTGTTACCTGCTCGTTGCCATAGCGTCACTTTTGCGCGCCATGCTCGGGGAAAGTGCAGATTTCTCAACCAGAATTGTCTTTTCCTGCCCCGTTTCGAGGGGCCTTCGCCAGAGCCTTTCCAGCCAAAATGCCGCAACCGGTCTTTGAAGCTCTGATGAACCTGCTTCAGGTATCGAAGACTGACGATTTGTATCACGGTCTGATGCGCGGGGCTCCGGAAACCTTTTGCAAAAGATTACTTTCGGCTTTGGGCGTCGAGGTTGTACTCAGTGAAGAAGACCGGCGGCGCATTCCTAAAACGGGAGCCGTTGTCGTGCTCGCCAACCATCCCTTCGGAATTGTCGAAGGTGTGGCGCTGGCACAATTGCTCCCCCAGATTCGTCCCGATGTGAAAATCATGGCGAATCGTTTGCTTGGCGAATTCTCCGAAATCGCTGATCGAATCATTTGTGTAGATCCCTTCGGCGGCTCTGAGGCCCGACGATCCAATGCGCGTGGGATGCGCGAAGCGATGGATTGGCTGGCAGGCGGCGGGATGCTATTGGTCTTCCCGGCCGGCGAAGTATCGCAGCTCGAATTCAAGTTCCCCCGTCTCGGCGTGTCCGATCCCGTCTGGAGCAAATCGATTGCCCGCCTTTTGCGAAAAACAAAAGCCGCTGCATTGCCAATTTTCGTCGATGGCCGCAACAGCATGTTGTTCCAATTGGCGGGTCTGGTGCATCCCCGATTGCGCACTGCCCTCCTGCCGTATGAACTCCTGAATAAACAGCGTCAGAGAATTGAACTCCGCTGCGGCGCCTTGATTAGCAGCGCTCGAATTGCCGCCTTTACAGAAGATGAAAAGTTGGTAGAACATCTTCGCTGGCGCACTTATTTATTGCGAAAACGCGACCGCGTTCGAACAAAACAGGTGACCGGGGGGAAGACGATTGCTGCAGCGATGCCGCGCCTGAGCCTGTTGCTGGAGATGAGGCGCGAACCGCTTGTAGAGTCCGGCGAGTTCCAGGTCTTTGCCGCTCATGGCCGCGAAATTCCGGTTACCTTGCGAGAGATCGGAAGACTTCGGGAAGAGAGCTTTCGCCAGGCTGGTGAAGGGACAGGCAAGGCCATCGACCTCGATTCATTTGATGAAAACTACCATCATCTGTATCTTTGGAACCGCGAAAAGCAGCAGATTGCCGGAGCCTACCGTCTGGGTCTGGTCGATGACATCGTGGCTCGCGGCGGCGTGAAAGCGCTCTATACCCGCACACTCTTCGACTTCAACGAAAGCTTTCTCGAAAAACTCGGGCCATCCATTGAGTTAGGCCGCAGCTTCGTCGCCACACCCTACCAGCGCAGTTACCAGCCTTTGCTGATGCTTTGGAAAGGCATTGGCCGCTTCGTTCTGCAACATGCACCAGCGCACGTTCTGTTTGGCCCCGTTAGCGTGAGTGCTGATTATGCCCGCGCATCGAGAGAATTGATGGCTAGCGTACTGAGCCAGCAGAATGGCAACCTTGAGCTCTCACGGCTTGTGCGAGCCCGTCGACCGCTGCGCCCGGAATGGGACAGTCTTCAACCCCTCACCTGTGATCTCGAGGAATTAGGCGACCTGATCGCCGATCTGGAAGCCGACTGTAAATCCATCCCTGTCCTGTTGCGCCAGTACCTTAAGTTGGGTGGGCAGTTGCTGGCCTTCAATGTCGATCCGAAATTTGGCAACTGCCTCGACGGCCTGATCGTTGTCGATCTGTCGCGGACAGATCCTCGTCTGCTCGAACGCTACATGGGTACTAGACCAGAATGGTAAACGCCGTCTCGGGCTGAAGACTCCGCTCTACCGTGCGATAAAGCGTATCGCGCTCCACAGGTTCCCGGCCCGCTTCGCGAATCAGCCGAACCAGTTCGTCGCGCCGAAGACTCTGGCTCGTCGTTGCACCCGCGTCGTGATAAATCTTTTCTTCCACCACCGTGCCATCCAGATCGTCAGACCCAAAACGTTGCGCGATCTGCGCCATCCGAGGGCTCATCATAATCCAGTAAGCCTTGATGTGCGGAATGTTATCAAGCATCAGCCGCGAAATGGCGATGTTCTTGATGTCATCAAAACCGCTGGTAACTGGCACATGATGCAGTGACGTATTGGCAGGGTGAAAGGCCAGCGGGATAAATGTCTGAAAACCCTTCGTATCGTCCTGCAGCGTGCGCAGTCGAACGAGGTGGTCGACGCGGTCTTCCTCTGATTCCACATGCCCATAGAGCATCGTGCAATTCGAATGCAACCCCAGATTGTGAGCTTCCCGCGCCGTCTCGATCCACACATCGCCGTCAATCTTGTGGTCGCAAATGATGCGGCGAACGGGCTCAGAGAAGATTTCAGCGCCGCCGCCAGGCATCGAATCCATGCCAGCTGCTTTCAACTTCTCGAGAACCTGGCGGATCGTGAGCTTGGTGCGAGTCGCAAAGTAGCCGATCTCGACCATCGTAAATGCCTTCAAATGCACTTTCGGAAACCGTAGCTTCAATCCGCGCAGCAAATCGCAGTACCAGTCGAGTGTAAGCGTTGGATGCAGCCCGCCGACGATGTGAAACTCGGTCACGGCCTCGGACCACCCCTTGCCCGCCACCTCCCAGGCCTGCTCGTGAGACATCGTGTATCCATCCGGGTCGCGCACCTGTTTGCCAAAGGCGCAAAGCTTGCACTGCGCAACGCAGACATCGGTGGGATTGATGTGGCGGTTCACGTTATAGAAAGTCTTGTTGCCATTGACCCGCTCGCGAACAAGATTGGCCATATGTCCGATACCAAGAACATCGTGGGAGCGATACATCGTGACGCCTTCATCAAAGCTGATGCGCTCTCCGGCCAGCACCTTTTCATGGATCGGCTTCAACCGTTGGTCATCAAACATTTCTGTATACCTCAATTGCCATGCCGACAAAGTATGCGATTCCGATAAAACCGTTGACCGTGAAAAAGGCCACATTTACTCTGCTGAGATCGTCCGGCTTGACGAGCGAATGTTCGTAAATCAGCAGTGCGGCGACGGGCAGCACCGGCCAGGGAGCAAGTCCAAAAGTTAAAGAAAGTGCAACCAGCGCCAGCACAGTGGCCACATGAAAAACGCGGCTCAAAACAAGTGCGCGCCCAACACCAAGGCGGGCCGGAAGACTGAACAGTCCCGCATCGCGGTCAAATGCCTCGTCCTGGCAGGCGTAGACAATATCGAAGCCTGCCGTCCACAGCATCACCGCAAAGCTGAGTAGCGTGATGCGCAGATCAAGGCTCCCAGAAACTGCGATCCAGGCAGCGCTCGGTGCAATGCCGAGACTAAAACCCAGAACCAGATGGGCAAATGTCGTAAAGCGTTTGGTGTAGCTATAGAAAAGCACGATCGCTAGTGCAAGCGGCGAAAGTATCAGGCAAAGTAAATTCAACATTGCGCTGGCGAGAAAAAATAGGGCGCTCGCCGCGATCAGAAATCCCCAGGCAAAGCGTCTGCTCAGTTGGCCGCTGGGAATGTGACGCATCGCTGTTCTCGGGTTCTTCGCGTCAATCGTTGCATCGAGAATGCGGTTGAAGGTCATAGCAGCGCTGCGGGCCCCCAGCATCGCAAGAATAATAAAAATCAGCTTCAACCAAGGCGCATCCACTTGAAAATCAAGGCTGCGCCAGCCGAGCAATGCGCCGCTTAGCGCAAAGGGCATTGCAAAAACAGAGTGTTCAAACTTGATCATGTCGAGCGTGCGGCGCACCCTCTCGAAAAAGCCGAGCGGCGGTGCCGGAGCAATCGGAATAGTTTCTGTTTGGGCCATGCAGCGAATCAACTACCATTTTAGAGGATGCGTCAATTTGTATTCTGTTGCACTATTGCGGCTTTGCTCGTCTCTTGTTCCAATCAGGAGGAGGCGGATCGATTCATGTCGCGTGCAGTGACGATGCCAAATGGCACCAAAGTCTATGCTGAAATGGCAATTGAATATGCCGAAATGGTGCGCGGGCTGATGTTTCGCGATAGCTTGGCGCCGGACCGCGGAATGCTTTTCCTTCACAACCAGATGGGAAAGTACCCCTACTGGATGTACCAGGTCCGGATTCCGCTCGACATCATCTGGATGAACAGCGACAAGCAGGTGGTGGAAGTTTTGGCTAATGTGCCGCCCTGTCCGTCCGCAAAATCAAGCGAGTGCCCGACCCATGGCGGAACCCGGGATGCTCAGTTTGTGCTTGAGCTGGCGGCTGGGATGGCGGCAAAATATGGAGTTGCAGTTGGGACAAAGATCGATTTTTAGTCTATGAATCAAGAACAGATCCGGGATTTATTTGAGAAGGTGCGTGCGGGCGAATTGAGTCCGGATGCGGCGACCGAGCAATTAAAACACCTCCCTTTTGAGGACATCGACTTTGCGAAGATCGATCATCATCGCGCTCTGCGGCACGGGATGCCGGAAGTTATTTTTGGCCAGGGCAAGACTCCCGACCAGATCGCGCTGATTGCAGAGCGGCTCGCCTCGCGCGGCCAGAATGTTCTTGCCACACGAGTCGATGCCTCCTCCGCAGCTGCCATAATTGAACGCCTTCCAGAAGCTGTATACCACGCGATGAGCCGCTTGTTGATCATCAGGCGTGAAGTGAAAATGCAGGGCAAAGGAAAGATCCTTGTGATGTGCGCAGGTACGGCGGACCTGCCGGTCGCAGAAGAAGCCCGGCTCACTGCAGAGTTGATGGGCAATGAAGTCGTGTCCGTAGCCGACGTGGGCGTGGCTGGGATCCACCGCCTGCTCGAGCAGCGCGAAAAATTATGGTCAGCACGCGTAATTATCTGCTGCGCCGGCATGGAAGCCGCCTTGCCAAGTGCCGTCGGTGGCCTTGTGGGCTGCCCCGTCATCGGTGTTCCGACCAGCGTCGGATACGGCGCTCATTTCAACGGATTAGCTTCTTTGCTATCCATGTTGAACTCCTGCGCGTCTAACGTTACGACTGTGAATATCGACAATGGCTTTGGCGCCGCATACGTTGCGACGCTGATCAACCGGATTTAGGAACTATGCGACAGATTGTTTTTTTATGGATTTGCCAGGCTGTGTTCGCTCAGCAAGCGCCGCCACCACCGTCTTCCCTGCAGATGACTCCCATTGAAAAGCTCAGCATCCCCAAATCAGAAGAGAGTCTTGAGGATGCCGACCAGCCACAGGCTGCAAGCCTGTCGGGCAACGGCTTATTCGGAGTAAGGGATAAAGAGAAGCGGATCAGTGCTGCTCAGGCGTCACTGAAAAAGTCCCCTGACGATCCGGAATTGCGCCTGAGTCTCGGGCGATTGCAGGATTCCTTTTTGCGCTTCAATGAGTCCATTGGCACCTACACTAATGGCGTCGAAAAGTTCCCCAACGACTATCGCTTCCTCCGGATGCGCGGACAGCGCTACCTTTCGGTGCGTAAATTTGAACAGGGCCTCGAGGACCTGCAGAAGGCCGCAAAGATGGTTCCTAATTCTTTTGACGCAGCTTACTATCTGGGGCTCGCTTACTATTTCAACGGAGATCATGCCAAAGCCGCTGCCGAATTCTGGCGCTGCGAAGATCAGATGAAGCGGCCCCTCAAAGAGCAGGCTGATCTGAAAGGAGGGCGAAGCTGTGATGGTTTGCGCGAAGAAGAAAATGGTCGCATCCCCTTGCAATATTGGCGCTACCTTGCCCTGCGGCGCGCAGGCTTACAGGCCGAAGCGAAAAAGTATCTGGATGAGCAGGTCAGTGGTTTGCTGACCATCACGACTACCAAGCCTTTTTATGATGCGTTGCTGTTTTTCAAAGGGGTGAAAGAGATCAACGAGATGATGGCCGGGGCGAACGAAGGGTCCCGTGATTTCCTGACGCGTTCGAGTGGTGTCGCAACCTTTCTGTTTACAGAAGGCGAGCGCGCCAAAGCATGTGGGATCTGGGCGCGCAACGCGATGGATCAAAACTGGGATCACCTCGGCGTGATCAATTCCGAGAGTGAATACTGGCAAAACAGCAGGGCTGCATGTGCATTATATGGCACAACAGCGCCTCCCAAGTAAGCCGTTTCCTCCGTCAACACTTTTCGCACCTCGCCTTGCTGGGCAGATATGATCCAATAAGGAACTGCTTTATGTTTTTTGCCTCCGCGCCCCTACTCTGAAAGGTAATTTCTTTTGAGGCTCTTCTGGATATTGACTGCCCTCCTCTCACTTACTCCCAGAGGACAGGCGCAAAGCCTCCAAGCCTCGGCATCAGTGATCTGCCGTGACGAGGCAGGTCAAGCCATTAGTTCTGCACGTGTCGTTCTTACGAACGAAAGTACAGGACTAAGCCGGGTCGCCACCACCTCAAAGGACGGCAGCTTCGAGGCCCGATTCCTTCCGCTGGGCCGCTATCGCATTGAAGCTTCGAAGCCTGGTTTCCGTACTGAAACAAAAAGCGGCCTGGAACTGAGTGTCGGCAGTAAGGCAGCATTCGAATTCATACTCCGTATCAGTGCCGTCGAAGAGCGCATCGAAGTAGTCGCTACGCTCTCGCAAGTTGAAACCACTAACCCGCTCCTCTCGACACTGATCGATTCCAGAAAGATCAGCGACCTTCCCCTCAACGGCCGAGACTTGGTACAGCTCATGCAACTGCAGCCCGGAGTGCAGTCGGCCCGTACAGATTCCGGTGACATCGTGACAGGCAGCAAGGGCACTCGAATTACGGTTTCAGGCTCTCGCCCTTCAACCAACGTGTTCATGCTCGACGGCACGGTGATCAACAACCTCGGGAATCGAGTTGCTGGTGGAGCCACGGGAAGTCTTACCGGGGTAGAGACAGTCAGGGAATTTCGCGCCTACACCAATAGCTACAGCGCTGAGTTTAGCCGCGCCGCAGGCGGAGCCTTTAACATCGTGACCAAGTCGGGTACGAATGCCCTGCACGGTTCCGCTTTTGAGTTTCTCCGCAATGATAATCTCCATGCCCGTAATTTCTTCGATGACCAAAGGCCTGAGTTTCGGCGCAATCAGTTCGGTGGCTCAATCGGCGGCCCCATAGTCAAAGACCGCACTTTCTTCTTTGGCAGCTATGAAGGGTTTCGCGAACAGGCAGGTCAGACGATCATTCGTACAGTCCCTGATGCCGACGCTCGCCTAGGCCGCATCAACGGGGCATTGGTTGGCGTCGCTGCATCGGTGCGGCCCTATCTCGCCCTCTGGCCTCAACCAAGTTCAGATCCTGTTCCGGGTGACGGCTCAGCACTCTACACAACGGTTTTCTCCCGTCCCGTCACGGAGAATTTCTTCAATGCGCGGCTCGATCATCAGATCTCATCAACCGACTCACTCTTCGCTCGTTACACCATCTCGGATTCGGCGCAGACCTTCCTCAGTGACGAAGCTTTTCCGCAATATCCCAATCGCCTCACGAACAGACCACAATTTCTTACCTTGCAGGAAACGAAAATTTTGTCTTCCTTCGCAATCAATGAGCTTCGCCTCGGCTTCGCGCGATCTAACCCTTACGAGCAGTTGCTCGATCCATCCATCCGGCCCGATCTCGCCTTCATCCCTGGAGAGTCCCTGGGCGTCATTACCATCGGCGGATTTGATATTTTTGGTCCTGATCGCAACGTCCCTCGTCGGCTCACGCAGAACAGTTTTCAATTCAGTGATCAGTTGGCTATCACTCGGCAGCGCCATTCTTTCACGGCAGGTCTGCAACTGGAGCGCCTGCAGTACAACGTCATCTCAGCCAGCCAGTTGCGGGGCGAATTTCGCTTCGCCAGCCTTACGGATTTCTTGCGCGCCAGCGTCAGTACCTTCGAAGGCATCCTGCCGGGCTCTAAGGATTTCACTCGTGGTTATCGCCAAACCCTGGCCGGTTGGTATGTTCAGGATGCGATCAAAGTGTCACGCCGACTTACTGTAAATCTGGGCCTCCGCCACGAATTCGTCACGGTCCCTACGGAACAAAATGGGCGCATGAATAACCTCCACAACTTTATGGATCCGCGCATCACAGTCGGCCCGCCTTTCACCACAGCAAAGGCCAACTTTGCTCCGCGAGCCGGCTTTGCACTCGATCCAACTGGCACTGGCAAAACTGCGATTCGCGGCGGCATTGGATTTTTCTTTGTGCCCTTTGTGGCCAATCAATGGTGGAACTCGATTGTGCGCCTGCCTCCCTTCACAGTCACCGCACGCGCTACCGGGGCTGTCGCGCCATTTCCAGCGCCCGTCAACGGGCTTGCCGCTCTGGGGCGCGAGTCGATCTCTGCGATTGAATACGAGCACCAGCAGCCTTACATGCTCCACTTCAACTTCAATGTTCAGCGCGCAGTGACGCGCTCTACAATCCTCACCGTCGCGTATGTCGGCAGCCGCGGAATTCATCTGGGACGTGAATCCGATTTCAATATCGGCAGCCCGGGCAATCCTGTTCGTCGCAACCCCAACTTTAGTCGAATCCGCTTCCGCACCTGGGATGCGCGCTCCTTCTACAACTCTCTTCAAACCAGCCTCCAACGTCACTTTCGGGGCGGTGCGCAGTTTCAACTTTCCTACACTCTGGCCAAGTCCGTTGACGACGCTTCGGGCGAACTGGGGCGTATTGAATTCAACAATGGTCAGGCCCGTACATCCGATCCTTTGGATCGCTTGCGGGATCGAGGTCTGTCGAGCTTTGACATCCGTCAGAACCTGGTCGCCAATTCCACCTGGGATCTGCCCTGGCACCGCGCCCGTGGCTGGCAGCTCAACGGAATTCTCACCTTGAGCAGCGGTGCGCCTTTCACCCCCATTATCATTTCCGATCTCGATCAGGACGGCACCGACGACAACGAACAGCGCCCTAACCTCAAACCGGGTCGATCAAAAAATCCGGTACTTGGTCGGCCGGAGCACTGGTTTGACGTTTCGGCATTCGAATCGATAGCTCGCGGTACAAGAGGCAATCTGGGGCGCAACACGATTTCAGGTCCCGGTCTCGCCATGCTCGATTTGAGTGTTGCCCGTACTTTCACCCTTCCCAAATGGGAGCGTGCGCGGCTTCAATTTCGCATCGAATCTTTCAACGCCCTGAATCGGGCCAACTTCTCTACGCCGCCTCGATCCAATCTCGAAATCTTCAGCGAGGCCGGGCCAACCGCCACTCCCCTTCCAAACGCAGGACGCATCAATTCGACAGTGACCTCTGCTCGCCAAAGCCAACTGGCTGTCAGGCTGGTGTTCTGAATGGGTTTCCTGAATTCAATCAAAATGTACGCCCGCTATGCGGCCGGGCTTCCGCACTTCCTTCGCAATCCGATCAGTCTCGCCGATGCGGAAGAATTGATCCGCCTCGGGATGGAACAGCGAGAAGAGAATTTTCTTCGACTGATGCAGCGCGGTGTACTCGGCTTTCCACTGAGCCCCTTTGCGCGGATGCTTCGGCTCGCCCGATGCGAGATGGGAGATCTTCGAAATATGCTTCGGGATCACGGTTTGACCGGTACGCTTCGTTCCCTGCATGACGCCGGAGTCTACGTCACTTTTGAGGAGTTCAAAGGACGGCAGCCCATAGTGCGACATGGAGAATCCTTCGAGGTCTCGGTTGCTGATTTCAACAATCCATTCCTGCGTAAGTCCTATCAGGCTGAATCGGGCGGAAGTACTGGGGCCGGTTCGCGAATCGGTCATGACCTCGAGCATCTGGCGATTCAGTCAGCACATCTCATGCTGCTCTTCGACGCACACAAAGCCCTCGATATGCCCTTGGGTGTCTGGCGCGGAGTTCTGCCCGATGGCAGCGGCTTGAATAACATGCTCCGTGGTGCGCGCCATGGCAGAACTCCCTCAAAGTGGTTTTCGCCGAACCAGGCAGGCGAAAAGAAACCTGAAATGCGCTTTCAGGTAGGAACCTATGGAACGGTGCTCGTCAGTCATCTTGCAGGACGTCCTCTGCCTTGGCCGCAAATGGTTCCCATCGATCAGGCGATCACGGTGGCCCGCTGGATGGCTGATGCCATTCAGAGTCATGGATCCTGCATGTTGAGCGCCCCTGTCAGTAGGGCTCTTCGCGTGTGCATCGCCGCGAAAGAAGCAGGCTTGGACCTCACCGGCGCAGTTTTCCAAATTGCCGGTGAGCCGCCATCGCCGGCGAAGGTTGCGGGGATCACCGCGACTGGCGCCCGGTGCTTTACAACTTATGGGTTCGCTGAGGGCGGGCGAGTCGCCATCGGCTGCGTAAATCCGATTTCTTCGAATGACCTGCACATCCTTAAAGATGCCTTTGAAGTGATTCCCTTCGAGCGCCAGGTGCCTGGCGCAGAACGAGTGGTCAGCGCCTTGGGCATCACTTCGCTGCTGCTGACCGCACCGCAGATTTTGTTGAATTCCGAAATGGACGATTACGGTGTTGTCGAGGAGAGAAGTTGTGGCTGCCCACTTGAGCGACTGGGCTACCATCAGCACGTGCGCGATATTCATAGCTATCGCAAACTGACGGGCGAAGGAGTTACGCTCGTAGGCAGCGACATGATCGATGTGCTGGAACGAGTGCTCCCCTCGCGCTTTGGCGGCTCGCCGCTGGATTACCAACTCATGGAAGAAGAAGACGAGCAGGGATTCACTCGAATGAGTCTCATCGTGAGCCCAAAGATTGAGGTTGCCAACGAGGACGAAATCGTAGAGGCCATCCTCGCTGAACTCGAAGCCTCAAGTATCATGGCGGGACGTGCGAAAGCAATCTGGGCTCAGGCCGGAACACTTAAGATCAAGCGGCAGGAGCCGACCTGGACAGGCCGCGGCAAGTTGATGCCGCTGCATCTGATTCGACAGCGATCCGGCAAGGTGAGTGAATGAACCCTCAGTCAACTAGGCGCAATTTGCTCTCATCCGTGGCACTTCTGTCCGCCTGTACGCGGCGATTTGCTGCAACTGGTTGCGAGGCGCTGAAGAATCAGAAGATACGTTGGCTGGTACCCTACCCCCCCGGCGGCTCCTACGACGTCTTTTCGAGACTCCTGGAATTGCCTCTTGAAAAGGCATTGGGCGCAGAGATTCTGATTGCGAACGAGGCCGGTGGCGGCGGGCTGATCGGCGCTTCAAAGCTTCGCGATGCGGTCCCGGATGGTCGCACCCTTGGCGTTGTGAATGCTCCCGGGCTCATGTCCGGTTCGCTCGCTGGCGAAGCTGCAACTCCCAATCCGGCGCGCGACTTCACTGTCATTGGCCGACTCTCCCGGGTGCGAAGTGCAATCGTCACCAGTGCAAGTTCTCCTTTGAAGACCGTGGACGATCTCATCCTTCGGCAAAGCACCAAACCCCTATTGTTTGGCGTCACTGGTGCTTCCAGCAACAACCTCCTCTGTATTGCCGCTACCACTTCGCTTCTTGGCCTCAACATGGAATATGTCGCCGGATATGCAGGGAGCCGCGAAGAGTTGCTTGCTGTAATGCGCGGCGAAGTCGATCTCATTTCTGCCAACTACGAGACACTGCAGGACGGAGTCGAATCTGGCGAACTTCGCGTATTGCTCCAGCTCACGGACACGCCAGTCTCGTCTCACCCGGCTCTCGCCACATCCGGCGTTCTGGGCGGCAGTGAAGGTTGGGCTGCCCGCCGTTCGCAACAAACCGGAAGAAGTGTTGCGCAGGCTGTGGATGAAGCTCACGCGCTCGCAGAAGCAATTGGTGCCGGAATCATTGTCGTTGCGCCGAAGCAGCTCTCCACGGAACTCACCAGCTGTTTAAGGTCTAACTTCGATATCGCCGTGAAGGACCAAAGATTTCTTGATGGCGTGAGAGCTGCCCGTCGATCTCTTGATTTGACCAACGGCGCTACGACACAAGCGGAATTGAAGGTCGCAGAAACCCAGTTCAGTCGATTTGCTCCGCTTGTCCGCGCCGCCATTGCCAGGATCCGCAAATAGTGCCAGTTTTGGATGCGGCAGCGCAGGGCTTCTGGTTGGTCTTCTCATGGCCAAACATTCTCTATCCAACCATCGCAACCCTGGCTGCGATGATCTTCGCATTCCTGCCTGGACTAAGCGGCGTCACGCTGATGGCACTGGCGATTTCACTTACCTTTTCCTGGGATCCTCTCCACATCATGCTGATCTTTGGGGCATTCACCGGCGGGTCGACCTTTATGGGCTCGATTACGGCGATCCTCTTCAATATCCCGGGTACTGCGCCCAGTGCTGCTACGCTGCTCGACGGTCATCCCATGGCGAAACAAGGCAAGGCAATGACGGCTATTGGTTGCGCTGCGTCTTCTTCCGCTCTGGGCTCTACGATTGGTGTTCTGGTCTTGATTCTCCTCTTGCCGGTTTTGCGCAGCCTGATTCTCAGCTTCGGGCCAGCGGAATTTCTTATGCTCTCGATCTGGGGCCTTGCCACCATCGCATCCCTCACCGGACGCTCGTTGCTGAAGGGCCTGACGATGGCAGGCATCGGCCTCCTGCTCGCGTTCGTCGGCCTGGATCGGCGCACTGCCGAACCACGCTTCACTCTCGGGATCGACCAGTTGCAGGATGGGCTCAACGTCATTCCGGTCTTCCTCGGCGTCTTCGCCATCGCTCAGATGCTCGAGCTTTCTGCCCGCAAAGATTGCGTCGTTTCAGAAGGTGTTGTGCTGTCTGGCAACTTATGGGATGGCGTACTGGCCCCATTCCAGCACTTCGGGCTGCTATTGCGCAGTTCCCTGATTGGCTCGGTTGTCGGCATGATCCCAGCGGTTGGGGGTACCGTGGCCAGCTTCCTCGCTTATGGTCAGGCAGTAGCAACCTCGCGAGACCGCAGCGGCTTTGGACACGGAGACATCAGGGGCGTAATTGCTCCAGAAGCGGCGCACGATGCAAAGGATGGTGGTTCGCTGGCTCCAACCTTGGCTTTTGGCATCCCCGGAAGCGAAGGTACAGCAGTCCTTCTTGCGGCCCTCACATTGCATGGCTTCGTGCCGGGGCCGTCTCTGCTCAAAGAGCAACTGCCGATGGTGTTTGCTTTAATCTGGTCGCTCTTCTTCTCCAATTGGCTCACTTCGCTGCTCGGCCTTGCAATCGCTCGCCCGCTCGCCCGAATCTCGTCGCTGCCAACCGGACAACTGGCACCGATGATCCTCATCTTCGCCGTACTCGGCGCCTACATGCAGCAAGGTCGATTCAGTGATGTTGTCATTGCCTTCCTGTTCGGTTGGGCCGGATACCATCTCAAGCAACACGGCTGGCCTTTGGTGCCGATGGTTACGGCCCTGGTTTTGGGCCCGCTTTTTGAAGCCAACCTGCACCTCACAACTGCGCTTACCCAGGTCGGCCGAATCCATTTCTTCGCCCGCCCGATCGTGTGGTTTCTGTTCATCTCAATGATTCTGATGTTTGCCTGGCCAGGATTGCGCTCTTTGCCCGCGCGAGCGCGTGGCGTTGGGAGCCGACCATCATGATTGTGCTCGCTGCTCTGGTCCTCTTTTGCGGAGCAATAGGATTGCTTTCTCTCCAACTCAGTCCAACGGCCGGACACGTGCCAGCAGTTGTGGCACTTCTGACGCTGATGCCGGTTCTGCTTCAGGCGAGACTGGATTTCCTTGGTCGAGGAGTCGCAAGATACGAACCAGCAGATACTGCCCTGCTGTCCTACCTGTTGCTTCCTGTCCTGCTCTATCTAGCTGGCTTCTTCGTCGCGCTGCCACTCTATGCTGGCTGGTGCTTGCGAAGTCGTCCTGTCTTCGCAGTGGTTTCAACGGCGCTAGTTCTGGTAATGCTTGTACTGCTGCATCAGCATATTGCAGTCTATTCCGGTCTGGTCTGGGGCTTGATGGCCAGCGCGGCGGTGTAGTAAGCGGTCAGGTTGCGTGTTGGCCAACGGCCGAAGAGTTCAAAGGCAGCCATCAGGCGCAAGAGACGGCGCAACACTTGTGGTGACCGACCTCTCAGAATGTGGCAAACCGGTACGACCATTGTGCGTGGCGCATGCATGATCGCAGCGGTATGCTCAGTCTTGAACCCACACTGGCTGAGCAGTCTTTGCAAGCCCGCTGGGGTAACAGACTCGCCGACATAATAGGGCACCAGGCCTAAACGGTTCAGAAACGCAAATGGCAAGGCATGCCGCAAGGCAAGGATCGGATTCGCCATATTGTCGAAGGTCACCAGTAGACGGCCCCCGGGCTTCAGTACTCGATAGAGCTCTTCAACAGAGCTCACTATGTCGGCGTTAGAGGGGAAATGATCCAGGGTTGAATTCGAGACGACGAGATCAAAGGAGTTGTCCTCATAAGGTAAGCAGCGTACATCGGCCGTGACGAAGTGCCCACCGGGATTCTTTGTAGCAGCCTGAGCGACCACGGCGCAGGAGAAATCGATTGCGTGAACTTCGCGGGCGTTCAATGCCAGTGCTGCAACCAGGCCAGTGCCAGCTGATTCATCAAACAGGTCGGTCTTGAGGGCAAGGCCCACCTTGCTGTCGCCAATCCAGTCTGCGATGAGCCGCAGATGCAGCTGATCACAGAAGACACGCCAAGGGTCTCCACTGCCATTCTCGAAGAAGCTGGCCAATGTCTGATCCCAATAGTCTGTGCCGAGGTTACGCTCGGTCATTGGGGCAAGCGGAAGGTTTCGTGGAGTGATAACGAGGAAGCAACATTCAGATGATATTCGAGCGAAAGCCAGCAACTCGGACTCTCCTGATTATATTGCCCAAGCCGGTGCGAGCAGATCGCTGGCAAGAAGGCACGGCGAAGGGTACAGTGTGGAATGGCTCAGGATTCCATTTGAAGCGACTGTCAGTGATTGTTCCCGTTCACGGGGCTCCGGAACTTTTGGCTGCATGCTTATCTGCACTGCAGCAATCTTCGCAGTTGCCCGACGAAGTAATCGTGGTCGATGATGGCTCGCCTGAGGACTCCGCTCCCCGAATTGCGGAGATCGCCAAGGAGGCAGGAGCGCGTTTGATTCGACAGCCGCAGGCTGGACCGGGCGCAGCGCGCAACTACGGAGCCAAAGAGGCCTCTGGCGCGGTGTTGCTGTTTGTGGATGCTGATGTCAACGTACACGTTGAGACCTTGGGCCAGATTGTTGCAGCTTTCGATTCGGACGTTGATCTTGCAGCGGTCTTTGGTTCTTACGATGATCGTCCTTTAGCCGGCACCATCGTCAGTGACTATCGCAACCTGCTGCATCACTTTGTGCACCAGAATTCCCGCCGACATGCTCATACATTTTGGGCTGGTTGCGGAGCGATTCGCCGCGAGGCCTTTTTTGCGGCTGGGGGATTTGATGCGTCGTTTGGGCGGCCCAGCATCGAAGATGTGGAACTTGGGCTGCGCCTGTCCGCACAGGGTCGGCGCATTGAATTGCGGCCGGAAATCCAGTGCACGCATGCTAAACGCTGGACCCTGCGCTCGTTCTTCCTGACCGATCTGTTCGAGCGTGCCATGCCTTGGACCGAGATGTTGTTTACGCGTCAAGCTGCCTTGCCGGCAGATTTGAACTTCGGCTTGGCACAGCGACTTAGCGTGCCGTTGGCAGTGCTGCTGCTGATCAGCCTGATTCTGACAGCCCGTCTTCCACTTTTGGCAGGCACTGCATCAGCTGTTTGCATCGGCTTACTGGCGATGCTAAACAGGCCTTTTCTTGGATTTCTGGCGCGCTTGCGTGGCCTGCAGTTTGCGCTCGCCGCTTTCCCAATGCATGTTTTGCACCTGCTTGCGAGTGGGCTCGGTTTTGCTTTGGGGTGCTTACGGATCTGGCATCGATTGGATCCGAAGATCTGGATTGCAGCCTCGCTGCTTGCGACGGTGATCCTGGGCTGGCAGCTTGCCAGCGGAACATATCAAGCGGACTTCGGTGGACATCCCGATGAGCCAGGACACTATGTGACCGGAGTCATGGTGAGCGAGTATCTGCAAAACCCGACATTCAACCCGATGCACTTTGCGGAGCAGTATTATCTGCACTATCCCAAAGTTTGCATCGGACATTGGCCACCGTTTTTCTATCTGGTGCAAGGGCTTTGGTATGTATGTTTTGGAGTGAGTAGGGCGGCCGCTCTCGGGCTTGAAATGCTGTTGAGTTTTATGCTGGCTCTCGGAGTCTATGCGTTAGCCAGGCGCTATGCGTCCTTTAGTGCAGCGCTGGGATCGGCGCTGATGCTGGTGGTGACGCTGCCGTTTCAGGCCTCTCTCGATTTGGTGATGGCTGAGTCTTGCACTGCCGTTCTCGTGCTTGCTGCTACCGTCGCATTTGCGCGTTATCTTGAGCAGCCCGGGCTCATGGCGAGCCAGGCATTTGGGGTGTGCGCGGCGCTGGCGCTGTTGGCAAAAGGCAGCGCCTGTCCACTGATCCTTTTGCCTCTGATGTCGATCGGAATCGCCCGTCGATTTGAAGTACTCAAGCGTGTGGATTTTTGGTTGGCGGCTTTGCCTGTACTGATTTTGGCGGTGCCCTGGTATGTCTTCGCGAAGGGCTTTGCCAGCCCCAACCAGACTTCGCTGCGGCTGATGGAGGGTACTTGGGGGCCGTGGATGGATTACGGGATTCCTCTATTGCTGCTGTCGTTAGCGGGTAGCCTGCTGCTGCCGAAGCGCGACCCTTACATTGCTTCTCTGGCGGGATTGGTACTTGCCTTCGGACTGGCTCCACTCGGTGTGAATGCGTTTCAGGAGAGCCGTCATCTGCTGCCGGCTGCCGGAGCAGCTGCGGTGCTAATGGTGGGATGCTGGTCGCGCTTGAATCGACCAGGTCTGGCGGTGGCATTGAGTCTTGCGCTTAGCTGGTGGTTGACGCCCCGGTTTGTAGTGTATCCAGACGAGAAATTTCGTAGCTGGGCGCAAACTGTCAATCTCGCGGGGCCCATTCTTGTTTCTGGTTCTGCTACGGAAGAGGGTGCTGTTGTGACGGCGCTTGTAGAACGACAGCCGAATCCGAAACAGAGCATCCTTCGCGCTTCGCGCGTGCTGGCTAACAGCACCTGGAACGGGACGCGCTACCAGATGCTGGTTCAGGATGAGGCACAAACACGAGCACTACTGGAAGAACACGGCATCACGATGCTGTTGCAGTCGGTGAGCGCGAAAGCCCGCCATGATGAACTGCTTGCCAAGGCCACAAAGTCCTGGCCGCGCAGAGACTACGATGGATACGTGGTTGCCTTGAATCCTCACCCGGCTCAAGGCCGATCGCTTTCGATCGAACAAAGACGGCTGGGACGAAAGATCATTCTCGACCCTTAAGCAGCGCCGTGCTTCTTGAACCAGGCGAGCATCTTGCCCCAAGCTTCTTCCGCATCGGCCTTGCCGTAGCTGGGGCGATAGTCGGCATTGAAGCCGTGCTGGGCATTGGGGTAAACGATGATCTCGCTCTTCGACTTACCTGGCTTGAGCGCTGCGCGCATCTTGTCGAGTGACTCAAGCGGGATGCCCTGGTCTTTGCCGCCGTAGAGGCCGAGAACAGGAACTGTTAGCGATGCTGCCATGTCAATCGGGTGCTTGGGTTGGAGATCGCTGGGTTGGCCAACGACCCGGCCGTACCATGCTGCACCGGCTTTGATCTTTGGATTGTGAGCGGCATAGAGCCAGACCACACGGCCTCCCCAGCAAAAGCCGGTTATGGCTGCCTTTTTGATGTTGCCGCCATGTTCACCGGCGAAGGCCAAGGTGGAATCGATGTCGGTCATGACTTGAGCGTCGGGAACCTTTGAGACGATGTCGCGCATCAGGGCCTGCATATTCTCGACTTTGGACGGGTCCCCCTCGCGTGCGTAGAGAGCGGGAGCGATGGCGTAGTGGCCCTTTTTCGCGAAGCGGCGGCAGAGGTCTTTTATGTGCTCGTGGACGCCGAAGATCTCCTGAATGACAAGTACGACAGGGAAGTTTTTGCCTTTGGCCGGCATGGCGCGGTAGGCGGGGATTTCTCCATCGGCAACCCTGATCTTGACTTCACCGGCGGTGAGGCCGTCGGTATCGGTGGTGATGGTTTGAGCGCTGACAGGCATAACCGCGATGGCGAAGCCAGCAGGCAGGGTAGTGACGAGGAAGCCGCGGCGGGAATTGTGATCCTGCTCGGGAAAGAGACTCTTCAGTTCGTTCTTTTGATCTTCAAGCATAAGGGTGTCCTCTATTGTATTATTTCGCGTCGCGCCAGTTGGGGCCGATGCCGGTTTCTACCAGTAGGGGGACTGAGATCTGGTGGGCGTTTTCCATCTCGCGTTTGACGAGCTTGCGGATGAGGTCTACTTCTCCGGGTGGGGCTTCGAGCACGAGTTCGTCGTGGACCTGGAGCAACATGCGGGCCTTGAATCCTTCTGAGGCCAGAAGCCTGTCGATCTGGATCATTGCGAGCTTGATCAGGTCGGCGGCAGTGCCTTGCAGCGGGGTGTTCACTGCGGTGCGCTCGGCGAAGTTGCGGATGTTGGGATTCTTCGAATCGATGTCCGGGATGGGGCGCTCGCGACCGAGGAGTGTTCTCGAAATGCCCGTCCTACGGCACTCGACGACGGTTGCTTCGATGAAGCGTTTGACGCCGGAGTAGCGCTCGAAAAAGAGCTGGATGTACTTGTCGGCTTCGGCTCTCGGGATGCCCAGTTGCGAGGCGAGGCCGAAAGAGGTTTGGCCGTAGACGATGCCGAAGTTGACAGCTTTGGCGTTGCGGCGCTGTTCGGAAGTGACCATCAAGGGTGGGATGCCGAAGACTTCGCTGGCGGTGCGGGTGTGGATGTCTTCGTTGTTGCGAAAGGCCTCGACGAGGACTTTGTCTTTGGACATGTGGGCAAGGAGACGGAGCTCGATTTGAGAATAGTCGGCGACGATAAAGGTCCAGCCGGGTTCAGGGATGAAGGCGGCACGGATGGCGCGGCCTTGAGGGGTTCGGATGGGAATGTTCTGGAGGTTGGGGTCGTTGGAACTGAGGCGTCCAGTGGCGGCGCCTGTTTGATTGAAGGTGGTATGGACGCGGCCAGATTCAGGGCGAATCAAGAGGGGGAGGGCATCGATGTAGGTGCCTTTGAGCTTCGAGAGTTGGCGGAAGTCGAGGACCTTTTGAGCGATGGGGTGATAGACGATGAGACCTTCGAGAACATCGGCGGCGGTGGAGTAGCTTTTGGTTTTTGCCGTCTTAGTGGGGGAAGGGAGGCGGAGCTCTTCGAACAGAATTGTGCCCAACTGTTGCGGGGAGTTGATGTTGAAGGGGTGCCCGGAGAGCATGTAGATCTCGTCCGTGAGGACTTGCAGTTGGGCTTCGAAGTCCTTGGACATCTCGGCCAGAACTTCGCGGTCGATGCGGATGCCGGTTTGTTCGAGCTTGCGGAGGACGGGGATGAGGGGCTTGTCGATGGTTTCCCAAACGGGCCAGAGCTTGCGGGCTTCGAGCTTGGATTTGAGGACTTCGCGGAGTTGCCAGACAGCGACTGCCTTATCGATGGCGGTGGCGGCGGGCCGGGACTGGAGGTAGCGTTCGGAGAGAGTTTCGAGTGAGACGGCGCTGGGGTCTGCGTCGTGGAGGAAGCCGAAGAGTTTGACGTCTTCTTCCATGTGGGCAAAGGCCTGGTTCTTGGCGTCGTAGACAATCTGAGGAGCGTCGGGAAGTGTAGCACCGACGGCGACTTGTGACCTGCCGTGAGCGGCGGCGAGCCCGATGGCATCGGCAACGGCGAAGAGGGCATAGGGGCCTGTGAGATGGGCGGCGAAGTCATCGGGGGAGAGGTCTGGAAGGGTTGAGGTTGCGAGTTCGGGGTCGAGCTGTTTCAGGAGGCTGAAGAATTCCATCTCCTGGTAGATGGCTCGGAGGAGGGTTGTATCCGGAGTTTGGGCAATGGCCTGATCGAGAGACCAATCGATGGGGACTTCGCAGTGGATGGTGGCGAGGCGTTTGGAGAGGAGGATCTGATCGCGGTGTTCGATGAGGATCTCACGCATCTTCTTCTTGTCGACTTCTTCGGCACGGTCGAGAGCGGCTTCGACGGAGCCAAAGCGCTGGAGCAATTCGACAGCACCTTTGTCGCCGATGCCGGGAGCTCCAGGAATGTTGTCCACTTTGTCACCCTTGATGGCAAGGAGATCGGCGACCTGGCTGGGAGGGACGCCCATGAACGCGAGGGTCTTTTCGGCGTCGAAGATGGTGTCGTCCTTCATGGGGTTGAGCATGACGACGCGATCATTGACGAGCTGGAGCATGTCTTTGTCGCTCGAGACGATGACGACGTCGATGCCTTGTTCGACTCCAAGGCGGGCGAGAGTGCCGATGAGATCGTCCGCTTCGAAGCCGTCGCTTTGAAGGACCGGGATGCGCATGGCTTCGAGTACTTTTTTGCAGTGGGGGATCTGATCGATGAGGTCAGGGGGAGTCTCGGTGCGGTTGGCTTTGTATTGCGCGAATTCCTGTTCGCGGAAGGTGGGGCCGAGACTCTCATATACTGCGACAACGTATTCCGGCTTATACGAAGAGATGAGGCGACGAAGCATGTTGTGAAAGATGTAAACAGCTTCGGTGGAATTGCCACGGGCAGTTCGCATGGGAGGAGCGGAACTGCGGGCGCGGGCATGGTAGGCCCGGAAGATGAAGCCGAAGGAATCGATCAGAAAAAGGCGCGGCTTAGAGGTCTGAGGGTCTGCCATGAGGGGTAATCTCATGATACTCACGTTCTGGACTCAGAGGTTTGCTGTAATCCAGACACACATTGTCCGTAGTTCTGTGGTTGATTGGCTACAGTTTTTAGCTCACAAAGTTTTCCAAATCAACAGTTTACAGTTTTCCATAGGGCTGTTACAGTATTGTGTTGAAGATCGTTTTCCAGCAGTGCACTCCCGCTTTGGAGGCTCACGTTGCAGTTTGAAACCACAATCTACAATCCCGTTGCTACTCATGGTGTGGGATTGCATCATGGAGTTCCATCGAGTGTCCGGATCTTACCAGCTCCGGCGGGTACGGGAATTGTTTTTCAGCGTACGGATCTGAACGGCTTCGAGATCCAGGCTAGTTTTCGGCACGTCGCCCGTGTCAGTTATGCCACAAGTTTGATGCGGCAGGGTGTGTTGATTTCGACCACCGAGCACCTTTTGAGTGCGCTTTACAGCATGGAGATCGATAACGCGATCATCGAAATCGACAATCTGGAAGTGCCAATTCTCGATGGATCGAGTTTGCCGTGGGTGTTGTTGCTTAAGGAAGCGGGGATCAAGAAGTTGCGTCGGCAGCGGCGTTATCTGAGGTTGCTGCGGGAATTGGTTGTAGAGGGGAATGGAAAGCGGATTCGGATGCTGCCGTCGGATCGCTTTGTTTTGAATTGCGATGTGTACTTTGACCATCCGATTGTAGGGCGACAGAAGCTGGAATTTGAAGTGACTCCGGACCGTTATGCGGAGGATATTGCGCCGGCAAGGACCTTTGGATTTGAACACGAGCTGGACCAAATGCGGAATATGGGTTTGATTCGCGGGGCGTCGCTGGAGAATGCGGTGTGTTTTACGAAGACGGGAGTTTTGAATCCTGAAGGGTTGCGCTATTCGAATGAGCCGGTGCGACATAAGGCATTGGACCTGATCGGGGATTTGGCTTTGATTGGACGGCCGATTCTTGGGCAGGTAATTGCGGAGCGGGCGGGGCATGCGATGCATGTAGGGCTCGTGTCGAAAATCATGAGCGATCCGACGCTGTATGAAGTGATCAACTTCGATCAGCTGGTGGATCGCGTATCGCATGCACTGGTTTCCTAATCTACTTTCGCTGAGCCGGGTGATACTGGCTCCGCTGATCTGGTGGATGATTCTGAATACGCATCCCTGGGCGTGGACCTTATTTTTTTGGGTGTCGTGGACGGATGCGCTCGATGGATGGCTGGCGCGGAAGATGGGTGTGACTTCGCGGATCGGCGCGTATCTTGATCCGTTGTGCGACAAGGTCTGGGTGATTGTTGCGACGCTGGCGTGGTGGCAGATGGGGAGGATTCCGGACTGGTTGATGGTGATGATCCTGGCGCGGGATGGAGTGATCCTGCTGGGGAGCGCCTATGTGAACCGTCGGACAGGGCAAGAAGATTTTGCACCGTCGATTTGGGGGAAAACGAGTACCGTAATTCAACTGACAATGCTGGCGGGGTGTTTTACGCTGGGCGAGGAGTGGATGGTTTGGCTTCGTTCTGTTGCCGGGCTTGCGACGCTTGTCAGTGGAGCTGATTATGTGCGGCGGGGTGTGAGGATTTTGCGCGAGGCAGAGGTTTAGGCCGGGCTCATTCGACTTCATTGCAATGAGCCCGGGCAGAGTGCGAGCGTCGTCCTTGCGGTGGGTTGAGACTGGGGCAAATTGTCAAAGATCGGGTGGCTCGCGAGCCGGGTTAAGAGTGGGTTTGTTTGGTTAGAGCTTGAGGTGACCGGCTTCTACACCGAGACGGATGAGGTCTTCGTGGGAGAGCTTGATGTAATCGTCACCTTCACCGACTGGAGCTGGCTTTGTTTTGGTGATCGCTTTTGCTTCGTCGGTTGTTGCTAACAAAGAGATTGCGATCAGGCCTGCGCTTGTTTTGTAGAGGTTTTGGGTTCGGAGGTCGGCCATGGGAAGAGCTTTCGAGAAGTTCACTTCTTTGCCGTAGGCGTAGAGTTCTCCTTGGACCTCGAGAGCGGCGAAACGGTCTCGCTGTAGTTTGCGGAGTTCGTTGAGGGATTTGTCGGCTCTCCGCTCCTGGAGGGCACCGAGTTTGATGAAGCGTTCCATTTGTGAGAACCATTTTGGGTGATCTGGGTCGTTGACCCAACGGTCCTGGGCCTGGAGTTCGAGGGCTTGGGCGCGATTGATCTGAAATGTGGCAAAGGCGTAGCGGCGGAAAGTTTCTTCTTCGAGGCTGCCTTCAGGGAGACAGTCTTTGCGCAGCTTTTGGATGTGTTGGCCGAAATTGTTTTGCGCTTCGGTGTCGGAAGCGAAGAGGGTGTTGGGTTGTGCAGAGAGGCCGTGATTTACGGCGTTGCGGGAAGAGTTAGCCTTTCCCTCGGGTGAAGTGGGGCCGGTTGAGTGCTGCGCATTGGCGCGGTTTGCATCCTGTTTTGCCTGTGATGACATTTGGAAGTTTCCTTTAGTTTTTGAAATAGAAAACGCGCCAGCAGGCCGGGTGGCTTGCGGGCGCGTTCTCGATTACAGAATGTAGCAGACGGGTGAACGGTGTTTGGAGGGGAGGCGGAGTCGTTCGGTTTGTTTTCAGCGGGTTAGGTGTTGAAAATATTTTCGAAATTTCTGTCACTGACATTTGCGGGAGTGCCAAATTGGAAGGTATCGGAGTCTTCTGAATGGTCAGTTGGTAAACACTACGCCGTTGAGAACGAGATCTATCGGGCCTGCGAGGGCTTGTCTCGCCGCCCCATCAGGTCTAAGCTTATGGCATGAGCCGTCAAACGAGCCAGTTGCTTGAGGCATTCGACGCGTTGCCGACGGAAGAGCAGCGAGCTTTCACAGCCGAGTTCTTGCGCCGGGCGATTCCCTTCGATTCCGGCCCCCTCGATGACGAAGAAACCGCGCGCGCTGCCGACGCGGTCTTCAACTTGCTGGACGCGGAAGAGAATGACTCAGCCCCTTCGCGGTGAAGTTTGGCTGTGGGACCTGGGCATGGTTGAGAAGGTCCGGCCCGCTCTTGTGATGAGTGTCGGTTATGGGGACCTTGATCGGGCGCTGATCACGGTCGTTCCGCATACTACCAGTTTGCGTGGGTCGGAATTCGAGATTTCCGTTCCGGTCGCGTTCCTCAAACCCGGTGCCTTCCTGGTGCAGAATGTCGCCACATATCCCGTGGTTCGGGCAATCCGCAAGCTGGGTGTGCTGAAAAAGGAGCAGTCTGATCCTGTCAGCGAGGGCTTGCTCCGATGGCTCGGATACTGAGCTTGGCGGCCCCTCTTCCGGACTGAGCATTACGGTTCCCTTTGCCGTTTTGCGCGAGCTATGCACTGAAACCCGCCTTCACTCTGGCACGCTTTCGTCTTTGTGTCGCGTCCACGGTTGGCCTGGCGCTGCTCGTTCTGCCCACCAACCCAAAGGGAGGTCAACCAGATCTTCGAGGCTGCGATCTTTGTCGATTGGATGATGAAAACAGGAAATCACGGGCGGCCCGCCGCCCGACATTCCGTCACCAAGGAATTGCCATGCACCATCTTCGATGTCATGTGAAACGTAGGTTACCAGCTCGGTACCCGAGTGCACCGCTGCGGACAGGAAAACTCTTGTGTGCGGATGGTCGGGGAATTTCCAATTAAACAGGCTGCTCGCCGGATCTGCTGATACCCAAAAGTCCTGTTCGACATTCGTGAAGACTAAATTTGGCTGCAAAAGAGGTTGCTGAAATCTGTCGTTGAAACCCGAATCCTCCGGGAAGCGATTTTCAAGATCAGGATAGACAGCTTGAATTGCTGGGTAGGGCGCGTTCCCGTAATACCAATTTGCCCAACCCATAAGATGTTCCGTCCACTTCGGATCAACCGGTCGAAATTCACATTCGACTTCATCAACCATCTCGCGATGCCTACCTCTCAACAAATCAATCCCGTTGCGCAACTGTTCAACTGCTTCGTTGAGAAGAAAGTGGGCCGTCTCTTGTTCTAGCCCGATCGCTATTATCTCGGGCTTTCCGCAGTTGTCAAAAGCGCCAATCGTATAGGACCAACTGGGGCCTGAAGTAGTTGACTGGATATGGATCACCGTGCAGCCGAATGTCTCGATGTCGGAAACGGCTTTTTGCTCACGTTCATTCAACGCCGTCCCGCGAAGCAACGCGGTTCGTTCTGTTGCGTAACGTTGCTCAGCCATCTAAGTACAGTATGTCAAGACACAGGTCAGGCGATTCGCTCCCCATAAGTTGCACAGTGTAGAGTGATATCTGCTGTGGGTCGAGCCCGGCTAGAATTTTGGGCCAGTTGGATTTTGTTTTGCCTGCGATGACCTTGCGAAATTTTCATTCGGGTTTGAAATAGCAAACGCGCCAGCAGGAGAGGTGGCTTGCGGGCGCATTCCCGACTACAGAATGGAACAGACGGACGAACTGTATACGGAGGGGAGCAGTAATCGTTTGGTTTTTTCAGCGGGTTAGGTGGCGAAAATATTTTTTGAAAGGTCTGTAATCGCGATTTTCGGTAGCGCGAAATTGAGAGGTGGCAGCGTCTGCGGCTGGGCACTTGGTAAATGTCTGTCACCGACATTTGCGGGAGTGCCAAATTGGAAGGTGTCGGAGTCTTCTCAATAGTGAGTTGGTAAACACTACGCCGTCTGATCGTGATCTATTCTGAAAACCACCCCAACTTCCAGATGGTGCGTGATTCAGGACTCTTTCTGATCGGCTAGATACCCTCGTACACAAGTGTTCGATATAATAGCTCCATGAAAGGTTCCGAATTCCTCCGCGCCGTAAAAGCGTATGCGAGGAAGAAAGGCATAAACTGCCGATGGGGCCACAACGCGGGTCGGGCAGCCACGGAACACTTTATCTTGGAAGCAGCCTCACAGTGGTCAAGGATTTAAAGAAAGAACTCGGGCCGGGCCTGTTAGCGGCCATGTGCAAGCAAATCGGAATTCGCAAGGAGGACCTCTAATGTTTAGCGCAACCTATCCGGCTACTTTTCAACCCGAGACCAACGGCAAGGGCCTTTTCGTTCGATTTCCCGACCTGCCCGAAGCGCTCACCGGGGGCGACGATCTAAACGACGCACTGGAGCAAGCCGCCGACTGTCTAGCGGAAGCCATCGCGGGCCGTATCGCTCGCGGCGACCGCATCCCATCACCGTCTAAGCCCAAGCGCGGTCAACGGCTGGTGAGTGTGCCCCTTTACCTCGCCCCAAAACTCGCCCTCTACCTAACCATGCGCGATCAAGGGCTCAAGAATACGGAACTCGCACGACGGCTTGGAGTGAGCGAAACTGTGGTGAGAAGAATGCTCAATCCGAAGCACGACACAAGACCCGAAAACATGCAGGCCGCACTCGCGTGCCTCGGCAAGCGGATTGTGATCACCTTTGTGGATGCGGCCTAACCATGCCCCTCTCCATCGACGAAAAACTCGGCCTCTAGGAAGTCGTCGCGCCCATTGGCGCGGGCGGCATGGGCGAAGTGTGGAAGGCGCGCGACACGCGGCTCGATCAAATCGTCGCCGTCAAGCTCCTGCTCAGTCAGCATGCCTCCCGTGCGAGCGCCGCGCGATTTCAGCGCGACTGAAACTTCGCCTTACACTGCAGCACCTCCGGCCCGAGAGATTTGTTTATCCAGACGACAGGCAACCCGTCAGAATTGTTCGTCGCCGGTGGGCTCGCGGCGCGGAACACCGTTCGCTGTGTGGCGGAAGCGCGAGATCTCACGGTAGACGTTGTAGCGGCAGCGATTCACGCCACCAAGAGGGCGGTGCTCGCTCAGGCTGTGCCAAGGTGTGTAGGATAACTGTTCGGCAAAGGCCATCTGCGCTGGCGAGTCGAATCGCTGTACCGGAATGCGCAGCGTCGCCACCTTACGATAGGGCGACCGGGCTTCGGCCCATCGAATTCGCGGGTCTTCGACCGGCATGGATCGGCTGTCGGCTTGCAACTGCACGAGGAAGTCAAAGCACAGCTCCTCGGTTGCAAGCTGCGAGGACATCGCTTCTCGCAGATAGTCCGGGCCGGGTTGAGCTGGCAGAACTGTGGCGCGCGATATGGTGGGCCGCAACGACACCTTGGCGGGCCGATCGCCCATCAGGAGCGGCACCATCGACCAGTATTGTGTGTTCAGTGGGTTGGCAATCTGCACGCGGGTGTTCTTCGCGTTCTTCAACTCCTTCAATCGCCACTTGAACGGGTTGAGGCCGAGGAAGAACTTGGTGGGGATCTTGTCGCGCAGCGAAATGCGGAAGAACTCGACATAGTCTTTGGCATCCTTGACAAAAAATACATCGTGATTGATGAACAGGAAGTCCTGCGTCATGGCATCGGCCTCGTCGTCGAGCAACTTGGATCCGGCCACGTCCATCAGCTTGAGACCCACGCCCCGGCCATCGGGCACGTGGTCAGGCTGCACTTCGCCGGAACCATTCGAAAAGCGCACCCAGGCGGGGTAACTCCGTTGGGCTGCAAAGACTCCGAATCGATATTCCTGCGGCAGCGAAGGCTCGACCTCGAGAGTTGCGCGGACGACGCCGTGGTGCTTTGGATGGGCGTCCCGTTTTGCCCGTGTGCCTGCGGGGTATTGCATGTGCATGCGCTCCATGACCAGTCGCACCACTTCGGCAACTGCGCGCTCTTCGCCGGGCGCAATGGTCTCATGGCGGGTGACGGGATAGGGACTCGATATTGGCATGTATATACCCTCTAGGCTAAGCCCCATTCACACAATTGACGACAGTTGCGTTGCTGCCAGAAAGGCCGTGCGCGTCTCCTGTTCGTCGGGGACAGCGCGAGTCGGCCCATGAGGAGGTTCTTTCAGTCTCCGCAACCAGGTTTGAAGGGGAGGCAGAATCATTCTTTTTTTTCAGCGGACTAATTGCGTAAAATATTTCTGCAATTTTTGTCAACGCGATTTGCGATAGCGGCATATCGGTCGCCTGAGAATTGCCCTTATCGTTCTCTGATATCCGCTGGCTTTGCCGTTGCCGATGAACGGGGAGTCGGCTGAGAGCGAGTTAGCAGCCAGGCGAGGCAAGCGCCTGCGACGACGTCATAAGACATACAGAAAGCTGGCCAATATGCAGGCATACCGGCATTTGTCACGATGCGGCCGTGGAAGAAATCAAATACGCCATGGCCGACAAGTGCAGCGGCGACTATCCACAAATTAAATTTGAAGCCGATGACTGCAAGCAATAGAAATGCAGTCATCACGCTGGTTTCGATGATCAGCGCTTCCGTGGATCCCCCCATTACTGCAAACAAGACGTAATAAGAGCCGACCACGATTAGCACCGTCGGGTAGAAAGCGCGATCGCGATCCAATCCTACAACCCTTGCAAATACAGAAACAACCGTTGCGAGAAAACTTCCGATTCCATATCCCATAATCATTTCCTTTAATTCGTTTGAGGTTGGTTGAGCCACTGCATCCTGCGCTATTTCGCGATCTCAGGCTTGAGTGTGCCCTTGGATTTTGCGACCTGGAGCAGCGTTGGATAAAACTGAACAAAAGTGTTATCGACGGCTCCATTTGTTGCGTGGCAGGTCTGGCAACTCGATTTTGCGCCTTTCGGCGGGGCCATCCGCGAGGCGGGGCCAAATCCGAAGAACTCCCACTTGTTTGGGAATCGGGATTGATCCTTGACGTGAGCTTCCAGTCCAACCAATCCCTCCTGGAAGTGACCGCCTTTGTTGATGGAACCTTTGCTGGTTGAGGTGCGGACTTCCATGATGAACATGGTCTTGTCGGGCCAGGTGCCGGTTGCAAGAAATGCCCTATATGCCTGCGGTGTGACGAAGACGTTGTCGAATCGATCACCCACCGCTGAATTCGTGGCGCTGTCCACGAAGCCATAGGTCATGCCGAGCCCTGAGCTCAAGAAGACCCATTCGCGATAGTTGTCCGGCAGCTTGAGCTGTCCATCGCTTGTGTATTGCGGCTCATCCGGTCTTGCCTGCTGGGCGGGTAGATTCAGGCAGGCGAGCAACAATGGCAAGAATAATTTGAGTTTCATTGGCAGTATGCTTTCTACGGTCTGGTTATTTCCAAGCGATCGATTCGACAACGAGAAGCGCCCCTTGTTGCGTGCCGTGAACGTAGACTTGCAGGTCTGTGGTCTTGCCGGTCGACTGGAGCAGGGCAATCGCCTTCTCGTTGCCATCCGGCGTAAACGGGAGGTATTTGCCATCTGATGTGAGGACCCCGAATCCGCTGGACTTGCAGGTCAGGGCGCACTTCGTCGTATGTGTTTTGGGGTCATCATTCTTGCACTTTGAAGGCATGAGGTGGCCGTTTACGGTCTCGCCATACAAGGTAAGGGCGAGAGAAAGCGGCAGGCAGGTGGTGAGGAATGTTGATTTCATGTGTTTGATCTCCTGAAGCCATACTAGAGTTGATTCACCAATTCGCAAAGGACACAGATCCAGCGAATTCGGCCACGTGAGCAGAAGCCTGGCCTATGCTTAGGCATGGATCCTAGTTCGGCTGCATCGGCGTCGGGCCTTGTGCGGCGTGTTGTTTTAGTTGCTCCGGTTGGCCTGCAGATTCTTGACGTGGCCGGGCCGGCCGAAGTGTTTGCGCGGACGGAAGCTGTACTGGGGCGCCTCAATATGCCCATCGTCGGGGTTTACAGAGTGGAGCTTGCTTCGATTCGAGACGAGGCCGCCGTGCCCACTTCTTGTGGACTCAGTCTCTCCCCTTCCGTCTTTTACAAAAATGTTCAGGGCCCGATTGACACGCTCCTGGTTGCCGGCGGTCAAGGGGTAGAAGCGGCTGCCAACGATCCTGATTTGCAGGAATGGCTTCGCAGGCAAGCCCGCTTAGTCCGGCGCATTGGTTCCATCTGCACCGGAGCGTTTCCGCTAGCCGGAGCAGGACTTTTGGACGGCCGTTGCGTGACAACGCACTGGCAGTGGTGCGATCAGTTTCGAAGCCTGTTTCCAAAGGTTCGAGTCGACTCGGAGCGAATCTTCATTCGCGATCATGGCATATCGACATCGGCGGGAATCACGGCTGGAATGGATCTTGCGCTGTCGATGGTTGAGGAAGATCATGGGCATCGCGTCGCAATACAGATTGCCCGTGAACTGGTGATGTTTCTCCGTCGGCCTGGTGGACAGTCGCAGTTCAGCACGGCGCTAGCTGGGCAGTTTGCTGACCGTGAAACATTTAGCGAACTGGTGCCGTGGATTCTGGCGCACCTGGAGCAAACTCTGCGAGTGGAAGAACTGGCGACCCAAGCGGGGATGAGTGTCCGCAATTTTACGCGGGTATTCACC
>JANXLY010000078.1 GCA_025354885.1 Acidobacteriota bacterium
CGCTTCGAGAAGCCAGCCAGATGAGCCGCTTCACGGCATATTTGCTGCACGGTTGCGGCGCTGATATGTTTGTGCGGTTGGATTGCCGAAAAGAGCCAGTCGGCTGGGCGCTGAAAACGCCAGTAAGTCCGCAGCATCTCCAGTAGTGCCGGTGAGAGCATCGTAACGCGGTCCTGAGCGCCCTTGCCTTCGCGTACATGGATCAGCATGCGCGAAGAATCGATATCGCCAACCTTTAGACTTACCGCCTCGGAAATGCGGAGACCCGCCCCGTAGCAGGTCATCAGCACCGCCCGGTGTTTGATGATACCGATATGTTTGAAAAATAGTGCCACCTCGGTGGGACTCAACACCACGGGTATCTTGCCAGGTACATGCTGACGCGGAAAGTGCGACCGGCTCCAGGGCAACTCGAGCGTCGTCGTGTAGAGGAACTGCGCGGCCGAAGTGAAACAGTTCACGCTCTCGGCAGACAGCTTGCGGTCTTCGATCAGATACAGTTGGTACTCGCGGATCGACTCCAAACCCAAGTCTTCCGGGCTCGAGTTGAAGTACTTTGCAAATGCCGCCAAATCATGGGTATAACTACGTTGTGTCTCCGGCGAGAAGTTGCGTAGCGTCATGTCTTCCAGCATTCGTTTGCGTAACGGGGTCATAGGGTGAAGCTCCTGTTTTTGAAGTCGGCCGCTTAGGGCAGCCGTCTTCAATTTGACCCTTACTTCTCGCCGAAGTCACGCCTTTGTTCCGCGCGCTGAAAGCGCGCCTGCCGCTACGCGGCTTAGTTCACTGGCGCTGGGCGATTGCCGAAAAGCTTAGTCGATGATGGCTTGTGTTGCTGCGTTTTGAAATTCGAAGCGATAGTTGAGATGTGCGTAGGGGATGAGTTGGAACATCAGGATGCCAATCATTTCTTCCTTCGGGTCTACCCAGAAGTAGGTGCCAAATGCGCCGCCCCAGCCGAAGCTGCCTACCGAGCCAAGTGCCGGAGCTTCGCCGTTCGATTCCCGAACGCGGAAGCCGAGTCCGAAACGGTATCCCCGCAAGGTGTCCTCCCAGAGCGGAAAGCGACCGATGTGATTGGAGGTCATCGATTCGATGGTCTTGCGGCTTACCAGGCGATTGCCATCGAGCTGACCGCCGTTGAGGAGCATCTGGGCGAAGCGGAGGTAATCTTCTGCGGTTCCGACAAGGCCTCCGCCGCCGGAAAAGAACTGCGGATTTCTGTTGACCTGTGTGATCGGAACCACCGTTTTGAGGCCAGCAACTGACTTTGTATAGACTGTGGCGCTTTGCGATTTGAGGCTGTCTGGAAGATTGAAATGCGTGTCTTTCATTCCGAGAGGGGCGAAGATGTGGTTCTTGAAGAATTGATCGAGCGATTCCCTGGAGACTACTTCGACGAGGCGGCCGAGTACGTCTGTCGCAGGGCCATATTCCCAGGCAGTGCCTGGCTGGAAATTGAGGGGCAAGGCTGCCAGGCGAGTGATGTATTGATGCAGTGTTTCCTCGCGAGTGCGTGCGGCATTCAGCTTTGCGTAGAGATCCATGGTTGGACCGGAAGTGCCGCTAGCGAGGCCGGCTGATTGTGTGAGGAGATCGTGGATTGTGATTTCACGGTTGGCTGCGACTAGTTTGAAGCCGTTTGGAAAGCGTTCGTTGGGCGCGTTGGGGATTGCGACTTTCGGATTCTTGAATTCCGGAAGAAATTTTGAAATGGGATCGTTGAGGACAAATGCGCCCTGTTCCATCAGCATCATGACGGCGAGGCTGGTGACGGGTTTGGTCATGGAAGCGAGTGCAAACACGGCATTGGTTTGCATCGGTTGCTTTGACTCCAAATCCATGAGGCCGCGCGCTTCGAGGTGCACGATTTTTCCTTTGCGAGCGATGAGAGATACCGAGCCTGCGATGTCGCCAGCGGCGATGTGGCGGTCTGCGAGGGCGGTGACCTGCTTCAGGCGTTCTCGCGACATGCCGACCTGTTCGGGGGAGGTGGTGGGCAGCGTGGCGGCGAGAAGGGGGAGGGAGAGCAGGGTGAGCAGAACAGGGATTCGGGAACGCATGGTTTGTTGATTATATAGAATGCCAGGTGCCTGGGGTTATTTGATCCTTGAATATCTCCTCGTGCTCCTCTACCCAAATAGCGCAGCATTGCCGTCGCTATCCTTACCCCTCCCCTCGCTCTCCAAACCCCATCGAGCTTATCCTTTCTCTGCCGACACTTCGCAGCGCAAATTTGCGAAACGCTGTAGGAGACAAGAGACAAGAGTCAAGACTCTATCTGTACACAGATTTTCTGAAAGTGGTATAGTATAGGCCGCATTGAAACAGACTGGGTCCGATTTGTGAATGGAGGCAAGATGACACGAAGATTTGTGGGGATTGTCACGGTGGCATTGTTTTCGCTCGCGGTTTCGAAGGGCCAAGGCACCATCAGCACTTTTTTTAATACTGGCAGCAGCGGACTCACCATAGACGCTCAAGGCAATGTCTATCTCACGGAATCATCGACGGCCAAGGTTCACAAGATCAGATCCGGAACCCGGTCCACCTTCGCCGGAAACGGCAATTTTGGCTACGCCGGGGACGGCGGACAAGCCATCAACGCCACGCTGAACTTAACCACCGGCGGCCTTTCCGGTTTGGCGGTGGATGATTCGGGCAACGTGTACTTCTCTGACAGCGCGAACAACGTCATCCGCAAAATAAACACTGTCGGCGTCATCAGCACCTATGCAGGCAATGGCAGCGGTGCAGGCACCAGTTTTGGCGGATTTGCCGGCGACAACGGACCCGCCACCAGTGCCCAGCTCGATACCCCCACCGACATTGCGATGGATGGCAACGGGAACCTGTATATCTGTGACACATTCAACAGCCGCATACGCAAGGTCACCCCCGGCGGAACGATCACTACGTTCGCCGGAAACGGGCACGTAGCGTTTGAAGGCGACGGAGTGCAAGCGTCCACTACGTCCGTGCCCTCCCCTAGCGGAATCGCCGTTGATACCAAGGGGAATGTCTACATCTCCAGCGCGCTGCGCGTACGCAAGGTCACCCCGGACGGAATCATCCATACGATCGCTGGCAATGGAACCCGTGGCTTTTCCGGCGACGGAGGGCTCGCCACGGCCGCTTCCTTCCGAGGCCCCATCGGACTTGCCGTGGATCAATTCGGCAACGTGTACGTCACTGATAACAGCAATGGCCGCGTCCGCAAGATCGATGCAGCGGGGATCATTACCACCTACGCTGGCATCGACGGTAACGCGTCGACCGCGCTAGGCGATGGCGGACCGGCCACCAGCGCATATCTGGGTAACGTCGGCGATCTGATGCTCGACTCCAGTGGAAACCTCTATGTATCTACGGGTGGTGGGGGTGGTGGTCGCATCCGTAAGATCACACCTTCGGGCGCAGGCTTCGTGTCGTCACCCTCGTCGTTGAGCTTCTTCTACAGCATTGGCGGAGTCAATCCCGCCTCGCAAGCTCTGAACATCACCAGCAGCGGCGGAGTGCTCAACTACACGGCCAGCGCGTCATCGACCGGGAACTGGTTGTCTGTCTCCCCGGGAAGTGGTGCCACGCCAGGCACATTGACGGTGTCCGTGAACCCCTTGGCGCTAGGCGGTGGCCAAACCTATTCAGGAACCATCCTGCTGACGCCCAGTGGAACGGGCAACTCGCCACTATCCATTAACGTCTCCGTCACCGTGACCGGATCGGGCGCACCGACAATTAATACCGGCCAAATATTCAATGCCACGGGCTACCAGAATAAACTTGCACCTGACACTGTGTTCGCCCTTTTCGGGACGAATCTCGGTCCCGCTTCGCTGGTGTCGGCAACTTCACTCGACTACCCGCCGATTCTTTCTGGTACGTCGGTCCAGTTCACTCCCGTTGGCGGTGGCCCGCCGATTACCGCCAAACTGCTTTACACGTTTGCCACTCAGATCGCGGGAATCATACCCTCCGCCATCTCTCCTGGCATCTACGCAGTGACCGTTACGTACAACTCTTTGACCAGCGCACCACAGAACGTGACCGTGGTCGCGCGCAGCTTTGGGATCGCCGCCGCCAATAGCGGTGGCTCGGGCATCGCGCAGGCAACGATCGCCAACATCAATGGTGGGCTCAGCCTCACGCGCTTCTCGTCCGGTAGCGTGAGCTTTGGTGGCAACATTTGGACGCTGAGTCCGGCACATCCCGGTGACACCATCGTGCTTTGGGGGACCGGGGGCGGAGCGGACATCGCGAATGACAGCGGTGGCAGCTCTGGCGATCAGACCGCCGCCGGCAATTTCATCGTTACCGTAGGGACACGTCAGATCATTCCAAAGTACGCCGGAACTTCTTTCGGCTATCCCGGCCTATTCCAAATCAATGTCGAACTGCCGACCGACCTCGCCTCCGATTGCTTCAGTACCGTGACCGTCATCGCTGGCGGTGAGGTCAGCAACACCGTGGTGATCCCCATCGCCCCAGAGGGTCAAAGCTCGTGTACAGACCCCTCCACGCCCGCTTCGATATTGAGCAAGCTCGACTCGGGGGCCAACATCAATATGGGCGCATTTGTCCTCGCGAAGGTTACGAACCAAGCCATCACGCAGGAGACATCCAGCGGCGCCGTCCTGAGCTTCACTCCTTTGGAATGGATCACCTTGAACTCCGGGCCGGTCTTCGGAGCCTGCCGCCTCTACGACCGTACTTATGCTCAAAATGGCAAGGACCCCGGAAGTCCCGATGCCTCCCTCAACGCCGGTACGCGCCTGGCCCTCTCCGGGCCGAATCTTGCCGCAGGTTCTGGACTGGGTATCACGGCAACGCCCACCGGCCCGTTCTACCTTGCCTCGTTGACCCCGGGTTCGCTGGCCAACGGCAGATATACAATTAGTGGAACAGGCGGCACGGACGTGGGGCCGTTCAGCGCCACCACGGAATTCCCAGGCAGTTTTAACGCAACTAATTTTGCTAGTATTGTCTCCATTAACCGCAGTCAGCCGCTGACGTTTACCTGGACCGGCACGGGCATCGATCAGGTGGGGCTGGTCCTAAGTTCATCGCTGACAGCCGGGGGACGAGTTCACATTACGACACTTAACTGCACCGTTCCCTCGGGACCTGGCACCTACACCGTCCCCGCAGCAGCCTTGGCTAACCTGCTTCCCGCCGCCTCCACGGGCACGGCCTTCGGAGTCGTCTCCATCACTGGCATAAACACGCAGGGCAAGTTCACTGCGAACCTAAGCAAGGGCGGCCAGTTGGATATCGGCAGCTTCTGGTCAGAGATCGGCGTCGCTAAAAACATCGCCGTGCAATAGGCTTTTAGGGTCACTAACGGATTAGAACTCCCGGTCGCGCCGGGCGCTACGGGGATGGTAATTCATACGCCAAAGTTCTAGCATCGGCGATCCCGCAATCACTACCAATACCCTACCCCAAAGTTGATTTCCTCACGAACGCAGAAGGAAATATTTTTTGTGTGCGGAGGCTGACGCTGGCGGAGCATCAGGCCGGCCAAGCTTGTCCTGAGCTATGAGACGGTGGACGGATGGTGGGCAATTCGTGTTGAGCTATCCGCTCTCCGGTCGAGAAGTCTGCTTCCGGGAATTTGCCTAGCCGCCTGGACTTTTATCGGCATATCGTCAAAGTTACAGGCAGAACGGATGAATGCCTCGATAGAACCAGAGAACGAGCAAAGCATAGTTAATCGGCCTGGTCATTGGATCACGAACGATCCGTCCGAATTACGATGCAGCTTTGATCGGAAGGGCCAATCCAAATCGTCCTGGCGTGACGGCCAGTAGCATTTTCCAATTGAAGGATGAGCATGAAAACGGTTTTTCGCTTCGAGGGAGCGAACGTCATGAAAAAGTGGAATACGGAGCCGCGCAGCGGCGACTTCCTTTCTTGGTTTTGATTTGTTAGGGGACAAGCCGCCCTCAGAGATCTATAGAAACGGGGCGGGCCGGGCGATTCGATCTTGCACTGCCGGAGCAGAATCGTATGGGCATCGCTCATTTGCCGGCAGCTAGTGTATTGCTTGTCTTGGACCACGGTGTCGAACCGCAGGATGTGCTAAGCTCGGACATTTCCGATGGCGCCGCAACCAAAACATCATCCTGAAATCGTGTACTGGAGCCTTGCCAAGCGGATTAGCTTCAGGTTCATTTTTTGTTATCTGGCCTTCTATCTGCTGCCGTCTCCACAACTGAAGGGACTGCTCGGGTTTATTCCGGGTTCTGGCGCTGTGTCTGACGCCGCAGCCAACGCATGGATGAAATCTCTTCCATGGTTCGCTACGCACATTTTTCACATGGCGGGACCGAGCGTCGCGGCATACACCCGAAGCGGCACAGGAGACAAGCCACTAGATTATGTGATGCATGTGGTCTTTCTGCTCATTGCACTGACCGTTGCGCTCGTTTGGTGTGTAGCCGATTCCAAGCGCCCAAATTACGTCACCCTCGATGCATGGCTACGTTTGGGGATTCGGTTCATTTTGATTTATTGGATGCTCCTGTTCGGAATAAACAAGGTGATTCCACTTCAGTTCGTTCCTCCCAACCTCGCAGATCTGGTGACGCCCATAGGGATGTTCAACCTAAGGGACCTGTATTGGAGGCTGATTGGAGCCTCGCCCGGTTATGTGAGTTTCATGGGCTGCACGGAGCTTCTGGCCGGCATTTTGCTGTTCTTCAAGCGAACCGAAATCCTCGGCGCCCTCGTGACAACAGGCGTCTTAACCAATGTTGTTGCGGTCAACTATGGTTACGACGTGGGCGTGAAGCTATTTTCTTCTCATCTGCTTGTGATGGCCATATTTCTTGTGGTGCCGGAGTTGCGATCCCTTGCAGATTTCTTTGTGTTCCAAAGGCCGGCACAAATTCTCTGCACTGATCCGTTTGCATCAATGCCACGATTCGTCCGTGCAGGAGCCGTGTGTGCGAAGGTCCTTCTGGTCGGGCTGTTCGTCATTGACACTGCGAAGACGGACTGGAAGAACTACAGGAGGTGGCAGTCCTTTGCGACAGAAACGCCTGTGTACGGGATTTATCGCGTCGAAGGCTTCATCCTTAATGGGCAGGAAGTGCAGCCGTTGGCAACAGACCTGAGCCGCTGGGCACACGTGGTGCTTCAGACGCCGACCACAGTTGTCGTTCAGTTGATGAATGAAACCCGCCTGCTTTACAGAGCGAAGTACGAGGTGGGTAGCCATACCCTTGCGCTGCGAGCCCAATTGACAAACCTGAACGGACGATGGCGCCCGACAGAGGAAGCCAAGAGCGGCAGTTTTTCGTATTATCAGCCCGATAAAGACCACCTAGTGTTCGATGGAACGCTATCCGGCGAATCGCTGGTGGTTCGTCTCTCCCGGATCAACCATGCCGAGTTTCCGCTCGTGCATGACAGGTTTAGCTGGATTCACGAGCCGTCGCAATAACCCGCAACCTAGCGGTGGCGACCCTGGATGAGAGAGGTTGCCCACCAGGATAGGTTTCAGCAAGGGCAAGCGCGGAGCCGTAGTAGTGCCCGCGTTTGGGGTGGAAGGACGCGCCGAAATGACGCGGATGGTGTTGGTACGCCACGTGTACACGAGCGTCAGAATGCGAGTCCATGCGTCCCTTCTGATCGTGACCCAACGTTCTTCGCCTTGGAGGTCGTCCCTGATCGTTATGGCGCTCTCGTCTTCCAATACCGGAACGGCGTCGGCGAATTGGATCCCTTGCTTGCGCTGATGGGCTGCAACCTTCCGCGGATCCCATTCGATCTCCATTGTTGTGTACGATTGTTCACCAGGAGAGCCCTTGAATCGAATGGATACAATCCCGGCGCGGACAGCTCAGTGTTGGGAATGTTTGGATTAGTAACCTTGATGCAAGCAGAAGCCTCGCCTCTCACATGACGATTCGGTTGGGATCGCGGCGCAGCATCGAAGTTCGCGGGAGCTTCCTTTCACTAATGGCTAAAGCCAGTCTCAGGAGTGCTTTTGCGTAGCGCCATGGGTTCGGCACCCAGTGCACCACACTGGTGCACTCTGCTATTCTTTGAATATGGCTACCCGAAAAGCGGCATCGGCCAGAACTATTCGGCAAAGTGTTACGATCCCTGCGACGCTCGTCCCGGAAGTCCGTCGCGCGGCCAAGGAACAACACCTTACTATGAGCCGGGCCTTGGTAGCCCTAGCCGAACGCGGCGTTCGCGCGGAGGCAGAAGCAAAGGAGCAACTGAAGTCCTCCTACGACCGCTTTCTCGCCGAGAACGATCCGGCCCGTAAGAACGAGGCAGGGAAGGACCTGATCCGCTCGATCTTCGGGAAGGATGCGATTGCCGAAGATTCAATTCGCTAAGCTGCCGCGCGGTGTCTGGCAGCATCTGCTCCAGCGCGTCGATGAGCGGCGAATATCGGTCACAGATTTGTTGGCGCTCCAGGAATGGGTCAAAACTGACCCAATAGCTCCTGCGGGTGACTGGTACAAGGATTTCGGTTCGTTCATTCTGTGTGGCACCGATCAGCTTCCTAAGACGGTGCTTGAAAAGGGAATGAAGCCGTTCGGAAACCCGGTCGTTTGATTGCGAACCGGAATATCGTCCAGACATTTCGAAATCCTCGACGGCTATCGCTGTGCCGGTCGACCATCAATCATACGTTCATTTACGGTTAGCTTTTCATGTATGTTGCGTTTCCATTCTGTCTCGCCTTTCGTCCATGTATCGCGGACATGAAAGCCGCGCGATACGCGATGCGTTGCTGCACGGACGAGCCGTCCGAAGGTCGATGTGGCGTCGATCAGGAGGGCCGTTTTGAATAGTCCTGGAGTGGTGGCGAGTGGCAGAGAGGCGCTCTTGTTAATCTAGTGGAATCCCAAATGAGTTCCACAACTAAAAATACTGCAACTGTTACATACATCTCTGTCAATGGCGAAAAGAAGGTGGTCGAAGTTCCGATTGGCAACTCCGTCATGCGGGCGGCAATCGCTAACGGAGTCGAAGGAATCGTGGCTGAATGTGGTGGTTCGTGCATGTGCGCGACCTGTCATGTTTATGTCGATGAGAGCTTTCTCGGTGGCCTGTTGCCTATTGCCGAAAACGAGGAAGAAATGCTGGGTAGCACTTTTGCCGAACGGAAGTCCAACAGCCGACTTTCCTGCCAGATCAAGGTCACGCCAGAACTGGACGGACTGATCGTACATACGCCTGAGGCCCAGAACTGATGCCCGCAGGCGTGGTGATTG
>JANXLY010000091.1 GCA_025354885.1 Acidobacteriota bacterium
GAGGGAATTTCAAATTCCAAGCTTCCAAATCGAAGATCATTATCGATGGCTTTTCGCTCAGCACTTGAATCCAGTCGGAGATTGGGCCGGAGAGAACTTAGTAGGTGGTAGCGGGACCATTGAAGTTTTAGAAGTTCGAGCGGCCGCAGAGAAAGTCTTTCGAAATGAGCCCGTTCTGGTGCAAGTCGGTGAAGATGACGACGGCGAACCAGAGATGTTGGAAGTTGACACTAAAGAAATCGGCGGAATCAAGTTTTTACTTCGAGCACAATTCAAGGGGGTTACGCCAGAGCAATTGATTGAAGTGGAGATCTGGGAGGAGGGACTGGCAAAATCAAGAGATCTTGCGCGCGGGTATGGCGGATGCGCGGTCTTGAATTTGTCGCCTTACAGCCACCGAATGCAACGACGACTTCTTGAGTATTTGTCTCAGTCGATTGAGATCGATTGGGTGGATGAAGTGAATGCGCTGATCGCGCAAATCGACCCATCAATTCAGAAGCTGAACATATTGAGCGATAACCGCATCCATCTGAGGCATTCAATTCTCGGAAGCATGCCGATTCAGGCGTTCGGCGACGGCGTGAGGCGGGCAATACTGTATGCCCTATCCGTGCCTTCTGTTAAGGGTGGCGTTCTACTCATTGACGAAATTGAAAGCGCTATCCATGTACATGCTTTACCCAAAGTGTTCCGCTGGCTGGTTGCCGCTTGCCGCAAGCACGATGTTCAATTGGTGGCGACCACTCACAGCCTCGAAGCCGTAGATGCGGTGATCGAAGGAATGTCGGATGATTCCGATCTGGTCGGCTACCGGCTGGATCGTAAGGAGGAAGAAACGGTTGCTGTGCGTCTGGCCGGCGAACAGTTGAGGAGACTTCGCTTCGAACGGGGACTTGAGATTCGCTGATGCCCAAGCATGCTTACCTGGTGGTTGAAGGCCAACACGACATTGCGTTTGTCGGCCGGTTCCTTAAGACGCAAGGGCTAAGCTTCAGGAACAAAAAAGGGAGTGTGTCGGATTATTGGCATAACCTGATTCCAACAAAATTTCCGTCCAACGAGGAAGGAGATTTTCACAAGCGTGTGAGCGTCCCGACTTTTTACGAGAATGACGAGCTTTCTGTAGCCGTGCAAAGTTGTGATGGCTTATCGAAGCTGCCGAGTTTCCTTATCGACAGCTTGTCGACGCTTGAGGGATTGTCGGGGCTATCAGCTCTCGGCGTTCTACTCGATACAGACAACGCTGAGGAGCCCGAGAGAAGGCATGAGCAGTTGCGGGCGACGGTGGAGACAGTCAAATTCCCAGCCACATTAGGATTGGTTGAGGTGTTAGCCGGAATCCGTATTGGGGTGTTCTCGTTACCGAACAATCGCGATTTAGGGTCACTCGACACGGTGCTGCTGGAATGCGGGAATGCTGTCTATCCGACTCTGCATGCGAGGGCAGTTCGCTACATTGATGAAGTGAAGTCTGATCCAGATTTTGCCCGATACATTGCCAATGGCTCAGATGAAAATAAGGCATTGATTGCCACGATGACGAGCGTCTTTAGGCCGGGAAAAGGCAACGCGGTTTCGATCCAAGACAATGAATGGGTTTCAGCCAAGAGTCGGGGCGTAGAAAGCGTGCGGCTCTTCGAGTCCTTCCTTAGTACTTTACTTGAGATTCCGCTGAGTTTTCCTCCCATTCAGTTCTAGGCGAGCGCCGAGTATCATTGCATTGGAGTCTCCACCGAGAAGCCTCAGACGAGGCAAGATTTTGCGGGTGGTCCTGCAAATTGACCGGCCTCTCGCAGCGGAGTTATGATGGTAGGTTGGTCCCTCGCCAATTTTTGCGGGTTCAGGAGTGTCTGAAGCCGCGAACACTTAGAGACCCATAACGGGGACTTGCCGTCAGCGGGTGGCTAAATTTTCAAACAGACCAGGAGTTGAACAAATCAGTGGCTGAGGCAATGAAGCGGATTTTCACGTCGGAATCGGTGACCGAAGGTCATCCCGACAAAATGGCAGATCAAATTTCGGATGCAGTGCTCGACGCTGTACTGAAGGATGACCCGATGGGTCGAGTGGCTTGTGAAGTGATGGTAACGACCGGACTTTGCATTGTCGCTGGCGAAATCACCACCAAGACCTACGTCGAAGTGGCGGATCTCGCCCGCCAGGTAATCAAGGATATCGGCTTTGACGATGCAGCCTTTGGTTACGATGGCAATACTTGCGGCGTGCTCAATGTAATTCAGCGGCAGAGTCCGCATATCGCGATGGGTGTTGACACCGGTGGTGCCGGCGACCAGGGACTGATGTTCGGCTACGCGTGCGATGAGACCCCCGAATTGATGCCGCTGCCGATTCAGATGTCGCACAAGCTGGTTCGCCAGTTGAGCGAAGTGCGTCGGGCGAAGGGGTTGCCCTATTTGCGTCCCGACGGCAAGAGCCAGGTGAGCGTACAGTATGAGAACGGGAAACCGGTTCGCATTGATGCTGTTGTTATTTCGACGCAGCATGGCGATGATGTATCGACTGAGCAACTGCGGGCAGAAGTTCGCAAGCATGTAATCGACCCCGTGTTGCCGGCCAACATGGTAGATGAGAACACGAAGTATCACATTAATCCGACAGGCCGCTTTGTGATCGGTGGACCGAATGGCGACACCGGACTGACTGGCCGCAAGATCATTGTGGATACCTACGGTGGCATGGGTCGTCATGGTGGCGGCGCCTTCTCTGGCAAGGATCCGACAAAGGTGGACCGTTCGGCCTGCTACATGGCTCGCTACATTGCGAAGAACATTGTGGCTGCTGGCCTTGCGACGCGCTGCGAAGTACAACTGGCCTATGCGATTGGTGTGGCTGAGCCGGTGAGCGTGCTCGTCGATACTTTTGGTACGGGCACGACCAGTGGCGAAAAGCTTTCGGAAGCAGTGAAGGGGCTGTTCAAGCTGACGCCGAAGGGCATCATCGACACGCTCAACCTGAGGCGTCCGATTTACCGTGCGACAGCTGCGTTTGGGCACTTTGGCCGGAACGAAGCTTCGTTTACCTGGGAACAGACGGACAAGGCAGCGGCGCTCAAAGCTGCGGTGGCTTAAGGCTTTTTTAGGCACTTGGGGCGATGCGGCATTGGCTGACATCGCCCTATTGTTTTGGCAAAGAGATTTGGATTTAGAAAGAGCGGGCAGGTTATGGCATTGATTGAAGGTTGCCGGCATGAGCTGGAAGTGAGCGTTGGAATTCTCGAAGTTGCTGCAGCGACTGAGGTTGTACTGGCTCGGATTCAGGCCAAGGCGCAACTGCCTGGCTTTCGTCCCGGTAAGGCGCCGCTGAGCGTCATCCGGAGCCGCTTTGGCAGCGAGATCCAGCAGGATGCGCTTGAAGAAGTGATCCCGAAGGCGCTGGACAAGCGTTTTGCCGAGGAGAAGCTCAGGGTAGTGGGGCAGCCGAATATTTCTGATGTCAAGATGGAGCCGAATCAGCCGCTCAGCTTCAAGGTCAGCTTTGAGGTGCACCCGGAATTTGAGTTGGGTGAATACAAGGGTCTTGAAGTGGAATACGCTGACCCCGAAGTGACCGAGCGGGATGTGGCGGATCGCCTTGAGCAATTGCTTGAATCGAAGGCCGAGTATGTGAACATTGATCCCCGTCCGGCTGAGAGTGGCGACTATGTTGTGGTGGGTCTTGAGAGCGCAGATGGGCTCGAGGGCGAGCCGATGAAGAACCCCGAGATGACCCTGAAGTTGGGTGATGCTGATACGATCCCAGCGTTTAGCGAAGGCATTGTTGGGATGTCTCCGGGCGAGACCAAAGATATTGCAGTGAGCTATCCCGAGGATTACGGCCAGGAGCGTTTGTCTGGCAAGACCGTGACTTTTGATGTGGAGCTGAAGTTTATTCGCCGCAAGGAAATGCCGCTGCTGGATGATGATTTTGCGCAGTCGATGGGCGACTTCCGGACCCTCGATGAATTCAAGGAACAGGTGAAGGCGAGCATCCATGCGGAGCGTCAGTACCGGGCTCAGGATGAAGCGAAGAACAAGTTGATTGAGAAGCTGGCGGAGACGCATGAGTTTGCCGTGCCGGATACTTATGTGGAGCGGCAGTTGCGGATTCAGCTTGAGAGCTATGCGCGCAGTTTGCAGATGCAGGGGATTGACCCGAAGCAGTTGAATTTTGACATGAGCAAGTTCCGTGAGAGCCAGAAGGAAAGGGCGATTCGCGATGTGCGGGCGACTTTGCTGCTGGACCGGATCTCCGAAGTAGAAGAAGTGACTGTTGGAAATGATGAAGTAGATCGTGAAGTGCAGCGTCTGGCCCGGCAGCAACGGGAGCCTGTGGCGGCGGTGCGGTTGAAGCTTGAAAAGGACGATGGGCTGGACCGCATAGCGAACCGCATCCGCACCGACAAAACGATAAACTTGCTGTTTGAGCAGGCACGCAAAGTTGTGCCGGTAGTGCCGGTAGAGGTTGAGAAGACCGAGACGCCTGAAGTCGAGAGCTAAGAGGAGAATCGTATGTCAGAAGATGTTACGCGACGGAACTTGTTGAAGCAGACGGCGGTGGCTGCAGCGCTGAGCGCAGGGCCGGCGGTGATGTCTTCGAGCGGTCAGAATAACCGACTGAGGGTGGGCTGGATTGCGACCGGCAGTCGTGGTGCGCATGTGATGGGCCAGATGTACCTTTCGTCGAAGGACCTGGTGGAAGTGACCCATGTTTGCGATACGTACAAGGGTAACCTCGCCAAGGGCAAGGATATCGTGCAGACGCAGGGCAAGAATACGCCGAAGACGACAGTGGATTATCGCGATGTGATCAACGATCCGAATGTGGACGTTATTTTCATTGCGTCTCCCGAGCACTGGCACTACCCGATGGCGATGGCGGCGCTGAAGGCGAAGAAGCATATCTACCTTGAGAAGCCGATCGGACATACGATCGAAGAAGGCGCCGAGATTGTGGCGCTGGCCGAGAAGACGAATGTAGTTGTGCAGGTGGGTACGCAGAACCGTTCGAACAAGCTGTACATCCAGGCGAAGAAGATGGTGGAAGACGGATACATCGGTGAAGTCCACTATACGCGTGCGTTCTGGTATCGTAATTTTGATCAGACGGTAGATCCGGCCAAGGGTGTGCCGGCGGCGTGGCGTTATATCATTCCGGCGGATGTGAGTCCGGAGAATACGGACTGGAAGCGCTTTCTCGAAGCGGCTGAGCATAAGAATATTCCGTTCTCGAAGGAGCGATACTTCCAGTGGCGAAATTACTGGGATTATTCGGGTGGCATCTCGACGGACCTGCTGGTGCACCAGACGGACATCACGAACTTTGTTGTGGGTGGATTGGTGAAGGCGGAGTTGCCTTTGTCGTGCATGGCATCGGGTGGAATCTATCAGTGGGGCGGTCCGGATGATCGCGAAGTGCCGGATACGATGAGCGCGCTTTATGATTACCCGAACAAGTTCCATTTGAACTACTCGTGTTTCTTCGGCAACGACAATTTTGGTTATGGCGAAGAGTTCATGGGGCAGAAAGGCACGATTGAAGTAAAGGATCGGCAGAACCTCTCTTACAGCCCGCAGCCGAAGTTTATTCGCGGGGCGAAACCGTTTAGCGACAAAGGGCCTCTGACCTTGAACTATCTGAAGGACTTCAATCAACCGGATGCGACGGCCGATCACGTAAGGAACTTCCTTGATGCAGTACTTGGCAAAGGCAAGGCGATTGCGCCCGCTCGGGCAGGGCAGATTGCGGCGATTCCTGGACATATGGCCACGCAGAGCTTTCGCGCGAAGAAGGCCGTGTTCTGGGATGCGAAGACAAGCAAGCTGAAGATTGGTTAAGCGTTGGAGCGGCGGCTTGGGTTGTGGTCTTTTGCGACCCGCCTTTTTTCAGGAAATCTTCAGATCGAAGAACTAGCCTGAAGTAGCCTGCCTATGCGCTTGTTTGCTTTTTTACTCTTTGTTGTTTTCCTCTGTACTGCAGATGGGCAAAGCATTAGTGGCGTGTTGCACGATTCCTCTGAGACACCTGTTCCTGCTACTACTGTGGTCTTGCAACGCGGCAGGTCCGCACGTTCTGCGCAGACTGGCGTGAATGGGGATTTCCGCTTTGATCGACTGACAGCGGGGGACTATGAACTTCGTGTTGACGTGAAGGGCTTTCGCCCTGCCCGGGTGCCGTTTCGCGTTGGCGCGGTTGAGCTGAAGCCGTTTCTGATTCGGTTGCTATTGGCTGAAGTGCGGACGGAATTGAATGTAGAAGCAGAGTCGGGCAAGGTGAGTACGGAGTCTTCGGAGAATCTGAATGCGGTAACGATTCAGCGTGAGGCTCTCGATAATTTGCCTTCACTGGGGCAGGATTATATCGGTACGATGTCGCGGTTTCTTGATCCCGGGGTAGTGGGGACTGGGGGCGTAACGCTGGTTGTGGATGGGGTAGAGGCGACGAAAGCCGGAGTGAGTGCTTCGGCGATTCAAGAAATCAAGATCAATAATAATCCTTACTCGGCGGAGTTCTCGCGGCCTGGTCGCGGGCGCATTGAGATTATTACCAAGGCGGGAAGCGAGCATTATCACGGGACAGTGGATTTTGTGTTTCGCGATCAGCATTTGAATGGGCGCGACCCGTTTGCAAGTGCGCGACCGCCCGAACAGCGGCGTATCTATGAGGGGAGTTTACTGGGACCAGTTGGGTCTGGGAAAAGAACATCTTTTCTTGTGACAGGCAATCGGGAAGAGAGCGACCTGCAGGCGATTGTTTTTGCGCGGAATGGTGCGGGTGAAATCAGGGATATTGTCGCTACGCCGGGGAGGCAGACCGAGTTTAGTGGGAAGATCACACACCAGTTTAATGAGAAGCAGGTGGTGTTTTGGCAGTATACGTACGAAGACCGGTCCGCCGAGAACCAAGGGGTAGGCGGTTTCGTGTTGCGGGAGGCAGGCGCGAAGTATGGCCGGCGGGAAGACCAGTTCATTTTCAATCATCGCTGGATCATAAGTCCGAAACTTTTGAGTCAATTCCGTATCTTGTTCGGGAAAGATTCTCAAAGAACATCCAGCTTGAATCCGGCAGCGAGATTTGTGGTGCAGGACAGTTTTACGGGTGGAGGCGCACAGACGGAACTGCTGCGGACAGAAGCGCATGCAGCCTACAACTGGATCATCAGCTATTCGGCCGGACGTCATACTATCAAGACCGGCATGAACGTGCCGGACTGGAGCAGGAGGGGATTGAGAGATCGCGGGAATCAGCTCGGCACTTATACTTTTTCGACGCTGGGCGATTATGAGGCGAGGCGGCCTTTTTCGCTGGTTCGACAACAGGGAGAGCCGCGGACGATATTTTTGGAGAAGGTGCTGGGGGGCTTTGTGCAGGATGAGTGGATCGCACGCCCGAATCTGACAGTATCGCTGGGCCTACGTTATGACTGGCAGAATTATTTTCACGATCAGAATAATTTTTCGCCGAGAGTGGGCTTTGCTTATGCACCGGGTAAATCGCGGAAGACGGTGTTACGGGGAGGTGTGGGATTTTTCTATGACCGAACGGGGCCAGCGATCCTTTGGGACTTGCTGCGTTTTGATGGGGCGCACTTGCAGCGCTACCTCGTCTCGAATCCGATTTATCCGGCGCCGCAGATTGGGAAGGATGCGCCTACAAGCGTCACGCGTCTGGACCCAGCGATTCGCATCCCTTATACGATCCAGTTCAGCTTTGGAGCGGAGCGGCAATTGACGAAGAGCACTACGCTGGCCGTTGCTTACATCGGGAACAGGAGCATCAGCCAGTTTCGTTCTCGTGATGCGAATGCGCCGCTGGGGCCTGCTTATTTGCTGAGGCCCGACCCGACCTTGAATGTATTTCGTCAGGTTGAATCTGCAGGGCGACTGGCATCGAATGCGCTTGAGTTTACTTTACGAGGAAGGTTGAGCAGGTATTTTTCGGGTCTGACGCAATACAACTTTGGACACAGCCACAACAACACGGGTGGGCTTGCGTATTTTCCGGGCAACAGCAATGACTGGCGTGGGGAGTGGGGCCGGTCTGACTTTGACAAGCGGCATCAGTTGAATCTGTTAGGGACTTTCGATTTGGCGCGATGGTTGAAGCTGGGTATGGCTCTGCAGATGCAGTCGGGAGCACCCTATTCGCAGACGACCGGGCGGGATAGTAATCGAGACGGGCTTGCGCTGGATCGACTGGATGGTGTGGGGCGCAACACCTTGCAGGGGCCTGGATATTTTGTGCTCGATCTTCGGTGGGGAAAGGATTTTGCCTTTACGAGCAAGAAGGAGAAGGGGCCGGTGGGGACGGTGGCCATTGATTTTTTCAATGTACTGAATCATGTCAACTATCCGAGCTTTGTAGGGAATTTGAGTTCTTCGTTTTATGGGCAGCCGGTGTCGTCTCTGCCGGCCCGGCGGGGGCAGGTTTCGTTGCGATTCCGGTTCTAGAATTTGAGGGCTTCGCGCTCGATGGCTTTGAGGATCTGAGTTCGGATCCAGCCGCTGAAGGGGCCTACGATGCGCCAGTAGAGGGCGAACTTTTTGCGTTCGGTCTCGCCGTAGACCTGAACGCGGGTCTCAGTGATGAGGCGGGTTTGACCTTTGTCCATAGCTTCGATGTAGAAGTTCCAGTAGGCTTTGGCGTAGCCGGGCCTGTTGAAGGGTTTGATGTCTTCGACCGGGACGTCGAGGATGTTTCCCGAGATCGCCCAGAACTTGCCGCAGATGGCCATGACGATTTCGCGGCCGGGGTCTTCGGAAATGACAGGGAAGGTTTCGAGAGGCTGCTTTTTGAGGCGGGAGAAGATTTCGCGAATATAGAGCAGCATGCGGACACGGCGCAGCTTGCGGATCGTCATCGACCTTGAGGCTCGAAAGACTTGAGCGGGAGTGGCGGCAATGACGCGCTCATGCCGGGTGCGGAGATCAAAGCGGGGCATTAGTTCATCAATTCGCATTCCTATCTATTAGAGTCTGTGATAGGCTTGCAAGGTTTATGGAATCCAGTTTCAATATGCTCATCGTGGCCGCAGTCATGGCCATTTTTGTTTACGGAATGATCGCGGCAATGTTGGGCAGCATACTGCCTGATCTATCGAAGCGATTCAGCCTTACGCCCGCTCAGAATGGAACGATCGCGATGACACAGGCGATCGGTCTCGTTATTGGCTCACTGTTGCAGGGACCACTGATCGACCTCGAAGGCAAGAAAGTGGGCCTCGTGCTTGGCCTCGGACTGATTGCGCTGGCATTGTTTCTTCTGCCCCGCTCGAAGGGCTTCAGCAGCATTCGTTTGTACATGCTGATCCTTGGTGTTGGTGGCGGCATTATTGTTGCGGGCGCGAATGCGCTGGTGAACGATGTTAAGACCGACAACCCGACGGCGCTGTTCAACGGTTTCAATACCTTCTTTGGACTGGGTGGCATTGCGACGCCGTTTATCGCGGCGAACCTGCTGGGCGGCAATGCTTTCCGGCTCTGTAATTTGACGGCAGCATTGACCGTGGCGACACTGGCGGTGCACGCAATAACGCCGATGCCGCAGCCGACTGGAGTTGTGCAGTTTCAACTTTCGGATGTGCCGGGATTGCTTGCGAACCCCGGTCTGTTTTTGCCGGCGATGCTGTTGTTCCTTTATGTCGCTGCCGAAGTGGGCGTTTGGAACTGGCTGGTGAAGCACTTGATCGCGCAGGGTATCACTGAGAAGAAGGCGCTGAATATTCTCTCGTTTGGGTTTGCACTGGGCTTGCTTGCCGGGCGACTGGTGGTTGCGACGCCTTTGTTTAATGGTGTGTCGGCGACGACGATCCTGATGGGCTCTTCGGTTCTGATTGCAGTGACTACTTATCTGATGCTGCAGTTCAAGGATGCGAATCTGGCGTGGGCCAGCGTGTTTGCTGCGGGCGTCGCGATGGCACCGGTATTCCCGACGGCGTTGAGCCTGGTTGGGGCGAAGTTTCCCACAGGCACGGCGACGGCGATTGGTATGGCTGTGACCTGCGGCTGGCTGGGCCTGGTTGCGAGTTCGCCGATCATCGGTGGCGTGGCTGGTGGCGAGGCGACAGGCTTGAAGAAGGCACTGCTGCTATTGCCTGCTGCGGGCGCATTGATGTTCCTTGTAACGCTCGCATTGTAATCGCGTCACACTGGAATAGTGAAGTATTTACTGGCTGGGGCCGTGCTGTGCCTGAATTTGAGTGCACAGGTACGTCCGACAATTGGCATTATCGATACGTATGGCGGCAAAGCGTTTTCGCCCGAGCGCCTGCGTAAAGAGTTGAAGGTGGTGGAAGGGGATCCGCTGCCGCCATCCAAAGGTGATCTCGAAGAAGCGCTGGTTGGGGTAAAAGGAATTGCTCGCGCGAACATAGAAGCGATTTGTTGCGAGCAGGGCAAGGCGATACTCTACATCGGAGTGGAAGAGCGCGGGCGGGCTCATCTTGACATTCGCGAGGCACCGAAGAACGAAACGCTGGTGATGCCGGAGCAGGTGGCGGCGATTTACGTAAAGCTGGTGACGGCGGTTGCAGGCGCGGCGCAGATTGGGAATACAGAGGAGAATTGGTCGCAGGGCTTTTCGCTATTGAGTGAGCCTGGGGCTCGCGGTGTGCAGTTGCAGTTGCTTGCGATTGCGGAGGATCATCAGGCGATTTTGCGGCAGATTTTGCGGGAGAGTGCGGACCCGGATGATCGTCGAGTGGCGGCGGCAATTCTAGGATACGGACCGAAGGCGCAATCGATTATTGAGGACTTGCAACTGGGGTTGCGGGATCCGGATCAGGAAGTGCGGGCGGCGGCGCTGCGGAGTCTTGGGCCGCTGGCGTTGTATGCGCGGCAACATCCGGAGGCGGAGATCTCGGTGTTGACCACCTGGTTTGTGGAGATGCTGAATAGCGTGGCCTGGAAAGACAGGATGAACGCAATGAACCTGCTTGTGTCGCTGACGGTGACACGCGATGAAAAGCTGATCCGGCATATGCGGGAGCGCGGTGTACCGGCGCTGGCGGAGATGGCGATGTGGAAGCATTTGCCGCATGCATTGCCGGCGTATATTTTGCTCGGACGGGTGTCGGGGTTGAGCGACAAAGAGATCGAAGATACCTGGAGCGCGAATCAGCGTGAAGACACGATCAAGAAGATGAGGAAGAAGCTTAAGGCTTAAGAGCTGCTGCTACACGTTTTTGGAGAGCGGGGAGTACTTTGCTGGTGAACCAGGGGCGCTGACTGGCCCACATTCCATTGCGGGGTGAGGGATGCGGAAGTACCAAAACATTTGGGAGGAGATCCTCGAATGCCTCGACAGCTTCTGACAGATTCTTGTAGCGATCCCCCAACGCCGCAGCGAAGGCGAAGCTGCCAATGTATATCGTGAGCTTCTTATTGGTTAGGAGCGGCAGGATTCGGCCATGCCAGAGTGGGGCGCACTCTGGGCGCGGAGGGAGATCGCCTTTGGAACTTGAGCCCGGGTAGCAGAAGCCAGTGGGTACAAGCGCGATGTTGCGAGGATCATAGAACTGATCGTGAGAGACGCCGAGCCAGGTGCGGAGCCGGTCACCACTGCGGTCTTGCCAGGGAATTCCGGCTATGTGAGTTGCTTTGCCGGGAGCTTGACCGATCAGCAGGATTCTTGTATCGGGATGCGCTGCCAGTAGTGGCTTGGGGCCGAGCGGAAGATGTTCAGCGCAGTGCGTGCAAGCGCGGGCCTCCTCGAGCAGGTTCAACAGTGGCTGAGCAGTTTTCATTTGTCGGGCAGAGTTAGCGCCCTACTAGCTTGGCACTCTACCCGTCGCGGTGTTTTAGTGGAATGGGCCCACTCCATATGCAAGACTAATTGAAATGTGGCTTGATCTTCGCCTGGCTACGCGTCTGCTGACCAAGATGCCGCTGTTCACGGTTGGAGTGATCTCACTGCTCAGCGCCGGGATCGCTGCCAACACCGTAATTTTCAGCCTGATTGACGCGATCCTGTTGCGGCCTTTGCCTGTGCGGGATCCTGAGCAGCTGGTTCGCCTTGTCACCAATCGGCCACCGCTTTTGTCACGTAGTGATTTCCAGCTTCAGGAGTACGAGGCCTGGAAGAAAAGTGTAAATGGCTTTGAGGATCTGTTCGCCTGGTCCGAGCACGATATGTTTGCCGCATCCGGTGAAATTACAGAACGAGCACGGGTTCATTTCGTTACGGATAACTTTTTCAGCTCGCTTGGCACGACGCCGTTGATCGGAAGACTCTTGCTGGCAGGAGATCAGAAGTTGAGCGCGGGAACTGCCCCGGTAGTGCTTAGCTACGCTTACTGGAAACGTCGATTTGATGGTGATGCACGGATCATCGGGCGGGCTATTACGCTCGACGGGAACAAGGTTCTCATCGTCGGAGTTTTGCCGAGAGGGTTTAATGGCGTGAGCGTCGAGACGGGTCCTGATCTGCGAGTACCTGTCGGTTGGCTACGAAGTCTCCGATCAAAACTTTTTGAAAACAAGATCACATGCGAGGTGGTTGGGCGGTTGCGTGCGGGCAGCAGCAGTGCGGCGGTCCGGCAGGAGGCCGAGTCGATCTGGCGCAATCGATGGAAGGAGCTGAATCCAACGGACCCTGGTCTGCCCGAAGGGTTTGATCTGGAGCGCGTTGATCGAGGCATCTCGCGGCTGCGCGTGCAGTTCTCCGGGGCGCTATGGCTTGTGATGAGCGGTGCAGTGCTATTGATGCTGATGGTGTGCGCAAACATCGCCGGGCTACTCATCGCTCGAGCGGCGAGCCGACAGGGCGAACTGGCCTTGCGTGTGGCACTCGGGGCAACCCGGATACAACTTGCGAGGCAACTGTTTTGTGAATCGTTGCTGCTGATCCTTGGAGGGTTGGCCGGAGCAATTGCTCTCACATGGATTTCGCTTCCCTTCGTTTCAAATGTATTGCCGCCGATGCGCGACTTCTCAGCCGTTCGGCTTCCATTGAGTCTCGAAATCACTCCAGACTGGCGCGTTCTCAGTTTTGCAGCTGGTCTCTCAGTGTTTGTCGTTTTGCTTTTCGGGCTAATTCCCGCACTGATCGCGGCACGTCGCGACTTGCATCCTCTGCTCAAAGAATCGAGAGCGGGTGGAGGGTGGTATGGGCGTCAGTTGCTGATCGTTGCACAAGTGGCTATTTGCACCGTGTTGCTGGCAGGGGCTGGACTTACGATTCAAACCCTCGAACAGTTGAGAAGAATGAACGCAGGCTTTGAAGCCAGCCATGTGGTTACAATGAGCGTCGATCCTGACATGGCCAAATACAATGCAGGACAAGCGACAGACTTGAAAGTTCGTTTGCTGAGGAGCGCACGAGAATTGCCGGAGGTTGAATCTGCGGCCATTTCCAGCCGCGGGTTGATGCGCGGCACAGGGTTGAAGATGACATTAGCCCGAGTTGGAGAGGCTGCCGGTGCTGGAGATTTCCTCAATACGAGCATCCACGGCGTCTCACCAGAGTATTTTGCGACCATGCAAATTGCCTTTATCAGGGGACATAATTTTTTGGGACTTGAAGACCCTGCGCAAGGCCCCAAACCCGTGATCGTGAACGAGGCCTTCGTTCGTCAATTTGCAAAAGGGCAGGATGTCATTGGGCTGAAATTTGGCTCCGTCGCAATGAACGGAGAATCTGCAAAGCCGAAGATTATTGTGATCGGAGTGGTTGGCGATACCAAGTATCGTTCGCTACGCGAACCGTTTCAACCCATCGTTTACCAGTTACCTTCAGCCGGAGATAGCTTCATTGTTCACTTGCGAACGCGTTCGGTGCCTGAATCCGTCATCGCCCCGATGCGTAAGATTCTTGCTGGACTGGAACCTCGCTTGTCTTTTGTTGAGGTGAGCCTGCTGTCGGATGAAGTTGCCTCATCGATCTGGGCCGAACGGGTGACCGCTGGGCTGGCAGCGGGATTTGCTGGAGCGGCAGTTGTGATTGTTGCTGCAGGACTTTATGCTTTGGTTGCATTTTCTGTGACGCAACGGCGCGCGGAGATTGGAATTAGAATGGCCCTTGGCGCGCTTCCGCACAAGATAGCAGGACTCTTTTGTGTGAGAGCGGCTTGCCTTTGTGCCGCCGGCATATCAATCGGACTGCTCTGCACTTTTGCCCTCTCACCGCAAATTTCCTCCATCCTGTACGAAGTGAATCCACGCAGCTGGAGTGTGATGCTCAGGTCGGGCCTGTTTGTTTTTCTAGTTAGCATTGGGGCGTCACTGATCCCTGCGATTCGCGCCGCACGACTTCATCCTGCGTCTATATTGCGGCAGATTTGATAGTGACTAGGGTTTGCCTGTCAATTTGGCTTGTGAATTCGAGAAGGCAGTCTTTGTGATTTCGGCGCGGTACTCAGCGAGTTTTTTGCCTAGCTCAATTGTCTTTGTGATCGGGGCCATGTTGACGCCGTGGATGGTCATGAGGTTTGCTTTGATGCGTTGGTCTGTGCGGATGAGCTTGGGATCCTGTACGGCGATTTGCGCCTCGTAATATACG
>JANXLY010000096.1 GCA_025354885.1 Acidobacteriota bacterium
TTACGTATTGAGCAAAGAAGAAGGCGGACGTCACACTCCGTTCTTCAATGGCTATCGTCCGCAATTTTACTTCCGCACCACGGACGTAACGGGCGTAGCGAAGTTGCCAGAGGGCACCGAAATGGTGATGCCTGGTGACAACGTGCAGATGGACATCGAACTGATTATGCCGGTGGCAATGGACAAGGGCTTGCGCTTCGCAATTCGCGAAGGCGGTCGTACAGTCGGCGCTGGCACCGTATCAGAAATCGTTTCGTAGGACTTTTTAACTTGTTTTGGTCTGGGGGCTCGACTCAACTTGGGTTGCAGTCCCCAATTGTTTTATACTAGAGTGAGATTCCGTAGGGGCATAGGCTAACGGTAAACCTGCGGTCTCCAAAACCGCCTTTGGGGGTTCGAATCCCTCTGCCCCTGCCAATATCTTCCTTCATTCCCCGCACGCTGCGGACAGCCTGAAGGCTGAACAAGGCTCAAGCCCGGAGAAAGCAACGCATGGCGAACGAAAACGTAATGGAAAAGGCCTCCTCGTGGGTCCAAAACACAAAAGATTATTTTGAAGATCTCCAGAAGGAGATGCGTCTGGTCACCTGGCCGGCTCGCAAACAAGTGATTGCTACGACCACCGTAGTAGTGACGAGCGTCTTTCTGTTCGCAGCGTATTTTGCTGTCATCGATCAGTTTTTCGCCCGTGGTATCACTGCAGTCTTCAAGTGGAGCGCAAAGTAGTTTCCTGAGGTCACCATGCCGGAATTAGACGAAACGATCGCAACTGGTCTCGACCAGGAACCCGCCGACCAGGAAGTCCTGGCCGAAGCGGCTGTAGCCGATGAAGTGGCTGAAGGGTCACCGGTAGCAGAAGAATCGGCAGCGGCTCCTGTCGAAGAAGCAGAGGCCCCAGCCGAAGAAGCAGTTGCTCCAGCCGAGGCAACTGAGGCTCCAGCCGAAGAAGCAGCCAATCCAGAACATGCCAACATGAACTGGTACATCATCCACACCTATTCCGGCTTTGAAAACAAAGTGGCCGAATCGTTGCGCAGCCGCGCCGATGCCTTTGGTTTCGGGCATCGTCTCGGTCAACTCCTGATCCCCAAAGAACAGGTTGTCGAGATGAAGAATGGCAAAAAGGTTACCAGTGACCGCATGCTGTACCCTGGCTATGTCATGGTGCAGATGGAGATGGATGACCAGCTCTGGCACGAAGTAAAAAATACGCCTCGAGTAACGGGTTTTGTCGGTGGCGGCAACACTCCCGTGCCGCTCACAGCGGATGAAGTAAACAAAGTTCTGTTCCGTCAGACCAAGACTGGGGACGTTCCGCGCCCCAAGGTCAATTACGAAAAGAACGAAACGGTGCGCATCGTCGATGGTCCGTTCAACAATTTCTCCGGCAAGGTGGACGAAATCAACCACGAACGCAATACGTTGCGCGTGATGGTTACGATTTTCGGTCGCTCCACGCCTGTCGAACTCGATTTCTTACAAGTAGAGAAGGTATAAGCAAATGGCAAAGAAAGTCACTGGCTCCGTTAAGTTGCAAATCCCCGCGGGTAAAGCAACCCCCGCTCCTCCCGTCGGCACGGCGCTCGGTCCGCAAGGCGTCAACATCATGGAATTCTGCAAGGCCTTCAATGCGAAGACCTCTGCCCCTGACATGGCTGGCCTGATCATTCCGGTTGTCATCACGATCTTCTCGGACCGTTCTTTCACGTTCATCACCAAGACGCCTCCGGTACCGGTGCTCGTCAAGAAGGCTCTCGGCATCACGAGTGGCTCGAAGGAGCCGAACAAGAACAAGGTCGGCAAGATCACGATGGCTCAGATCGAAGAAATCGCCAAAGTGAAGATGCCGGATCTGAACAGTTTTGATCTCAAGGGTGTCATTGAGCAGGTGAAGGGTACCTGCCGTTCGATGGGCGTCGACGTAGTTTAGTCGCTCCTGATTTCCGAAAAATAGATTGGGCGTCGAATCCGTTTGAAGGGTTCGGCGCCTTTTTTGTTTTGCAGCTTGATGACGGCGCTAAAATCAATTTAAATGTTGCTTCGTATTTCGCTTCTTACGCTCATGTCTTGCGTGTCTCTCCTGTTCAGCCAACAAACGGCGGGCACACTCACCGGATCCATCACTGACGCTACCGGCGCCCTTATTCCGGCCGCAAAGCTGAAGGTGGTAAACAACTCCAACAATTCCGTTCGTGAAACTGTTTCCGACGGAACCGGTAACTACACGATTCCATTCCTGCCCGCTGGCGAATACAGCGTGACCCTTTCTGCAAAGGGATTTCAGGGACAGAAAATTGCTTTGATCACGCTGCAAGTGCAGCAGACCTTACGCCAGGATTTTCAGTTGAAGATTGGCGATGTGAGCGAGTCCATTTCAGTGGATGCTTCCGCTGCCTCGCTGCAGACGGACAATGCGGTGGTCGGCACTGTGATTGACGCCGCAAAGGTCATCCAGTTGCCTCTCAACGGCCGTAATTTCATTCAACTCGCACAATTAATCCCTGGCGTTCAGGCTGGCACTCCCGGTTCGATCACTGTGCGTCGCGGACGCGGCTCCATTGGGCAGCAGAGTTCCGCCTTTGGGGAAACCGGCATGAGCGCCAATGGCGCGCGAGACACTGCGAATCGCTACTTTATCGATGGCATCGAGTTCATGGACTACGATGCGATGACTTTCAGCTTCTCTCCCAGCATCGACTCGCTGAGCGAGTTCAAGGTAGAGACATCGAGCTATGGTGCCGAATCGGGTGGCGCACCGGGCGGTCAGGTAAATCTGATTACGCGCCGAGGCAGCAACCAGTACCGGGGAACGCTCTGGCTCTTCAATCGCAACGACGCACTCACCCAGACCTATGATGCGATTGCCGACAAGTCCGTCTCTAACCCACGCTTGAACCGCAACCAGTATGGTGCGAATTTTGGCGGGCCGGTAATCATTCCCAAGCTTTACAACGGCAAGGACAAGACCTTTTTCTTTTTCAACTGGGAGGCCGGACGGCTTCTCCAAGCTTCGAATCCGGGCTTGCGAATTGTAGCAACCGAGGCGCAGCGCAGCGGCGACTTCCGCGGGCTCGTGAATGCCAGCACCCGCGCTCCGCTCACCTTGAAAGATCCGCTCAACATCGGCATCGTCAATAACCAGATTCCGGTTTCGCGATTGAGTCCCCAAGCCAAGGCCTTCATCGGATTCACGCCGCTCCCCAACACCTTGCAAGGCCTGCAGAACTGGACTTCACTCCGTCCGACCGGCCTTTCGAATCAAGACACTTACACAACCCGCGTCGACCACACCTTCTCCCAGAAGGACACCGTTTTTGCGCGTTACATTTTCAACGACACCTTTGAAGCGGGTACACCGTTCTGGGGCAACGACCAGCGCGACAACGTCGGCAGCGCCCGCACCATGAGCGGCAACTGGGTTCATACTTTCTCGCCCACACTGCTCAACGACTTCAAAGGCGGCACTGCTTCTTTCGCCGAGTTTGAAAGCTTCGGTACATCAAATAAGCCTGAGTTCGATATCGCGAACAAGATGGGCCTGCCTCTCGTATCGAAACTCCCCAAGGAATTTGGTCCGCCACAGATCAGCATTAGTGGTGCCGACGGTGGCTACAGCGTCTTCGACTTGCAACGCCAGATTGGCCCTCGCGACCGATCGAATTCGATCTTACAATTTACGGATACTTTGTCCTGGCAGAAAGGCAAGCACCTGATCAAGATCGGTGCCGACTTCGCCAAGCGCGATGTCACTTTTGATCAGGCCCGCCAACCGCGCGGTCAGTTCAGCTTTGACGGTTTGTACACGGGTTCAGCCTTTGCTGATTTCATGCTGGGTTATATTCGCACCTCGCTCATCAATCCGGTACCGACCTCCACCCGCCTGAGCAACCTCTGGCAGAGTTACTTCGTCAATGACGACTGGCGCGTGTCCAATCGCCTCACCCTCAACATCGGCATGCGTTACGACTACTTCGGCGGCTACAAACAGGCCGACGACAAGATCGTCAATATCACGCAGAATGGCTACATTGTCGGCACGCAATTCGACCCCAAATCTTCTCCCTGGGGCAGCAGTCTGATCCGTCCGGATCGCAACAATTGGGGCCCTCGCTTTGGCTTTGCTTACCGTCCGGGCTTTCTGAACGAAGCAGTGATTCGCGGCGGCTACGGCATCTATTTCACACCGCAAATTTCCAACGCCATCTTTGCCATGGCCGAAGGCGCACAAGCTACGGCCGGTGCCAATGTGGTGGGCAGTCCTTCGGGCACTCCCAATCTGTTTTTCAACGACCCATTCGCTGGTTCGCAAACTTCCGGGGTCCTGAACTTCGCCGTTTCAAACGATCCCGACATGCGTGACAGCTACATCCAGCAGTGGAACTTCAACGTGCAAAAGAAACTGCCCGGCAACATCGTCGTGGACGCGGGTTACGTTGGCTCAAAAGGTACGAAGTTGATTGTCACTTTTGAGGACCTCAATCGCCCCATCCAGTTGATCGATCCTCGCATTGCTGGCCAGCCATCTATCAACGCCCGTCGCCCCAACCAGATCTGGCAGCGGAATGTTCGCAGCGACAAGTCGGTCGGTAATTCCACCTATCATGCGCTTCAGATGAAACTCGAACGCCGTATGGCTAAGGGCATTACGTTCCTGAGCGCCTATACCTGGTCGCACTCGATTTCCGGACCGAATGACATCGGTGGTCAAGTCGGTGGCGGCAATTTTATCGGTGCTCCTCAGGATGTCTACAATGGTGCCAATGATCGCGGTACTTCCGGTTTCGACGTCCGGCATCGTCAAGTGAACACGGTTCTGTATGATCTGCCCTTCTTTCGCAATTCCAGTAATCGCTTGCTCAAGGGTGGGCTAGGCGGCTGGCAGCTTTCGACGATCATGACCTTTCAAGGAGGATTTCCGGCTCCTGTGACCGCAAATATCGATACAACCGGAACAGGCGTAAATTCTCGCCCGGACCAAATCGCTGGTCAAAACGGAAATCTCCCAAGCGGTCAGCGCACCTGGCAGAAATGGTTTAACACGGCTGCTTTTTTAAGCGCCGACAAGAACCCTGCGGCTTATGGTCGTTTCGGGACCTCACCCCGCACGGATGCAATCCGCCTGCCGGGCATCATCAATGTGGATTTCTCAGTGAACAAGAGCTTCCGAATTACAGAGACGATGCGCTTTGAATTCCGCACTGAGGTTTTCAACATCGCAAATCACTTTAACCCCGATCCTGGTACACTCGACCGCAATGTGCGTTCCGCTACTTTCGGCTCAATCGGAGCTGGGGTACAGGGCATCACGACTCGTGTAATTCAATTGGGCGGGAAATTCTACTTCTAGGCTAGATTCAGCAGACCCCTATCCCTTTCGTACTACTTTTCCGATAGACTATCAATAGTCTCAAGATTCTGGTCGGCTCTCTCCGACCCCAACATTCACTCTCTGTTCTGAGGAAAAAACATATATGAAGAGCAAAGTAAGCTCCCTTCTCTCCCGCTTTGGACTCATGGCGTTGGCAATGCTTCTAGCCTCCACCCTGGGCCTCGCACAATCCGATAGTTCCAGCGTTTCTGGCGTCGTCAAAGATTCCAGTGGCGCAATTGTCGTGAACGCCAAAGTAAACGTTCGCAACGAAGATACTTCTTTCGACCGTCAGGTCACCACCAATGCATCCGGTTTTTACACCACTACCAACCTGGCACCTGGCTATTACACTGTCACAGTGGAAGCGCCTGGATTCAAGAAGGCTTCCGTCAGCCGCAACAAGTTAGATGCCGGACTTCCGATTGCCGTCAATGTGGACCTTGCTGTTGGTCAACTCACCGAAACGGTGACGGTGGAAGCCAGTTCCGCTCAACTCAACACGGAATCGGCCACTGTCGGCAAGACGGTTGAGCAAAAGCAGATTCAAAGCTTGGCCCTCAACGGCCGCAACCCGATCCAATTGGCTCTTCTAAAGCCCGGCGTTCGTGGTGGCGCACTCGGCAACCAAAATTTCGGACTCTCCAGTGGGGGTTTTACCATCAATGGTGGCCGTTCGCAGGACTCGCTGATTACCTTCGATGGTGCTGTGGGTATTCGAACCCGCGCCAATGGCACTTCAATCGGCGCAGCAGACGTAGATACAGTGCAGGAGGTACAAATCCTTACTGCAAACTACACTGCTGAATACGGCAGGTCTGGCAATGGCCAGATCCGTATGGTGACCCGTTCAGGCGGTCAACAATTCCACGGTTCCTTCTACGAATATCTGCGTAACAATGCCATGGACGCTAACAGCTGGTCTCGCAACCAAAATACGGCAAGTAATTTTACTGCTCCCTACAAATACAACCAGTATGGATACAACATCAGTGGGCCCGTATTCATTCCGAAGGTATTCAACAGGAACAAAGACAAGCTGTTTTTTCTCTTCGCTCAGGAATGGGTAAAGATCCGCCAGGAATCCTCGACTTTTCAGCGCGTTCCGAGCGCCGCGATGCGTCAGGGTAATTTCAGTGAACTGCTCGGTTCGAACATTTATTACGGCGGCGTCCGTACGATCAATGACCCTTTGACCGGCCAGCCCTTCCCGAACAATACGATTCCGGCAGATCGCTTAAGCCCGAATGGAATAGCCTTCCTTCGAACCTATCCAGCGGCCACCGGACTTTACGCCGGCAATAACAACTTCTTCCAGACTCGCCCTGCTCCACGCGATCAACGGAAGGACACCTATTCCATCGACTACAACCCGACGCAAAAGCAAGTCGTTCGCTTCCGCTTCTCGAATTATGCTTATGTTGAATCGAATGCCTTTAACAACGGTTTCGACTTTGCGCCTTCAACGCTGAACCGTCCCAACCAGACTTCAAGCCTCAGCCATACTTGGACTCTAAGTCCGACAATGATCAACGAATTCCTGGTTGCGGCATCGGCTGACCACGTCAAGATTGGTGTGCTTCGCACTGGCCGCTATCAGCGCTCTGTCAACAACATCACTTACCCGTACATCTTCGACAATCCGAAGGAAATTAACGACAAGATTCCTACTATTGTCGTTCCGAACGTCGGCACGATTGACGGTGGTCCTTATCCGGCCAGTTCTGCTGGGCCGATATATCAGTTGTCCAACAACTTTACCAAGATCGCCGGCAATCATACCTTCAAGATGGGCGCTTCCTTTGAACGTTCTGGTCAAAATGACTTTGACCAAATCAACGTCTCGGGCGTTCCAGGAGGTACCAACAACCAAAACGGACGTTTTGAGTTTAACGACTCCCGTCCTGGAGGAGCTCCCGGAGCAGGAACCGGTCTGGCAAATGCCGCGCTCGGTCTCTTTTCAACCTATGCCGAAATAGGACCGCGCAGCTTTACCCCGTATCGTGGGCACTATGTTGAGTTCTTCGGTCAGGATTCTTGGCGCGTCAGCCAGCGTCTGAAACTGGAACTTGGCTTCCGAGGCACCTGGACTAATGGCTATTACAAGTCGCTCTGGGGAAACGAGGCTTACTTTGACCCCAATCTGTATGATTCCAGCAAAGCTGCTGTACTCGACCGCGCTACGGGGAATGTCATCAGCGGCGACCGCTACAACGGCGTGCGCATTCCTGGTAAGGAATGGCCGAAGGCCGCCATTGGCCGTGTTCCTGCAGCAAGTGATCCGCAGTTTAACCGATTGTTTGACGGAGGCAACGGTTACCCCTCGCCCAATCAATTCAACATCATGCCTCGTCTCGGCATGGCGTATTCCATGAACAACAAGCAAGTGATTCGTGCCGGCTTCGGCGGTTTCATGTCTCGTCCTGGTGTCTATGACAGCGTATTCCTTGGCGGCAATCCGCCCTTCCAGCCGATGGCTTCCGTGACTAACGGCTCGGTAGACCAGCCGGGCGGCGCAGCCCGTACGCAATTCCCGCAGTTCTTCATGACTATCGATCGCGCGTACAAAATTCCACGTTCTTACAACTGGAATGCAACCTACCAGCGCGAAATCGGTTTCTCGACTACGCTCGAAGTCGGATACGTCGGCACGGTAGGCAACTATCTGTCCCGCGAACGCGACCTCAACCAATTGCCCACTGGCACCACCTTCCGTCCAGAAAATGCCGGTGCGAACGTGAACTTCCTTCGCCCATATAAGGGTTTTGCCAACATCCCGATGCTCGAACACTCGGGCCGCAGCACTTATCATGGTATGCAGATTGAGGCGAGCCGCCGCTTTACCAAAGGCTTCAGCTATGGTGTCGCATACACTCTCTCCAAGACCATGGACAATAACTCCGGTCCTCGCGATGGGTTCATTGATACATTCAACCAGAAGCTAAATTGGGGTAAGTCTAATAACGACACCCGCCATATAGCCGTGGTCAACTTCATTTGGGAATTGCCCTTCTTAAATTCCAGTGATACGAACAAGGCTTTGCGTCTTGTTGCCGGTGGGTGGCAGCTTTCTGGAGTGAACCAGTTCCAGACTGGCACTCCACTCAGCATTGGCAACGGTGACGATTATCTGGGCATCGGCTCATCCAACGGCAAGACTTGGAATCTGGCTGGCGCTCCGGAATATACGGGCCAGTTCAGCAACCGAACCGCAGCCGGTAACTTTGACGATGGCAACTACTTCTTCAAGCCGACCTTCGGTGGAGGTCCACTTGCCACCAAGCCAGCGAACGGTACGCTTCCCAACCAGAACCGCCAATCGATCGCATTCAATCAGCCTGGTTTCATGAACTGGAACATTGCGCTGTTCAAGGCATTCAGGATTACAGAGCGTCAGGCGCTGACCTTCCGTGCAGAAGGCTTCAACTGGATCAATCACCCGAATTGGAACGGTGCGGACACTAATCCGACATCCGCCACTTTGGGCAAGATCACCGGCAAGGGCAGCGAACGCAACTTGCAGATGAGCTTGCGCTATAGCTTCTAATCGCCAAAACGATTTAGAAAAAATATCAGCCTCCCGCAAGGGAGGCCTTTATGATTGAGCTATGAAGTTTTTCCTGACGACAATAGTTTTCTCGACGCTAAGCTTTGCCGCCGACCTCACCGGCTCATGGGCATGCCAAGTGCAGACCGATGCCGGTAGCGGCACGCCCACCTTTGAATTCAAACAGACCGGAGACCTGCTCAAGGGCAAGTACAGCGGCCAACTCGGCGAAGCAGATGTCACCGGCAAGGTGACAGGCGAAAAAGCCGCCTGGTCCTTCAAAGTGGAACTCGGCTCAATCGCCTATGAGGGCACAATTACAGGAAACGAGATTAAAGGCAAAGTAGACCTCGTGGGGCAGGCTACCGGCACCTTCTTCTGTAAGAAAAAATAGGCCGCAATCATCGCAACGGCCGCTTCACCCCAGCCTCAAAATCCTATTTGGCGTATTTCAGGATCTCGAGCGGCGAGGGCATCCCGCGCGTCCCAAACAATATCGTTCCGTCGGGGCCGATCAGGTAAACAGTGCGTTTCACAAACAATCCGTTGGCGTTGTAAAGGCGGGCAACCTCCTGCCCACTATCCACCAGCAACGGAAATTCCAGTTTGTTCTTGTCGACAAATTTCTTGTGGCTCTCTGCCGAGCCGGGATTGATGCCGTAAACTACGGCATTCTTCGACTTCACGCGTGACCAGTTATCGCGGAGGTCGCATACTTGCTTGGTTCAGCCAGGTGTGTCGTCAGCCGGGTAAAATACCAGGATGACGTTCTTGCCACGCAGCTTCATCAGGTCGAACAGGTTTCCGTCCTGGTCCTTCAATTTGAAGGGGGGCGCAGGCGCACCCACCTTCAGGGGATCACTCCACAGCCAGCCAAGTTGCAGCATCTGATTCTATTATCCTTTACCAAGATAGATGAAGCGCGCGATGAAAAGAGCTGTTAAAACATACACAAGCCAGTCGACCTGATTCCATTTGCCCCGCACCACCTTCAAAAGCGTGTAAGCAATAAAGCCGAGAGCCAGCCCATTTGCAATACTGAAGCTGAGCGGGATCATCACAATCGTCAGAAACGAAGGGATCGCCTCTTCCGCATCATTCCAGCGAATCTCGGCCGCATGCGAAATCATGAGGCTCCCAACCAGGATCAACGCCGGCGCAGTAGCCGCTGCCGGGATCACTCCCACAAGCGGTGCAGCAAACAGCGCCACCAGAAACAACAGCCCGGTAACAATAGCCGTTACACCGCTGCGTCCGCCAGCGGCAACACCCGACGCGCTCTCGATATAACTCACCACCGTCGAGGTGCCAGTGAGCGAGCCCACCAACGTGGCTAAGGAATCCGTAGTCAGGATCCTTCCAACACGAGGAATTTTGTTGTCGCTATTCAGCAGCCCAGCCTTCTTGCCTACAGCCACAAGCGTTCCCAGATTGTCGAACAAATCGACGAAGAGAAACACAAAAACAATTTCAAAAAGCCCGAGTTGCAACACGCCCCGGAGATCGAGGTGCATCGCCGTCTCGCTCAGTTGTGGCAGATAACTGGGCTGCCATTTCCATTCCACAACGCCCAAGAGCATCGCGACAATACTCGTCCCAACGATGCCGATCAGCATCGCCGCACGCACTCCCCAGGCCATCAGTGTGGCCATCACCAGCAACCCGGCAAGCGCCAGCATGGTACCCGGTGCGCGCAGGTTGCCTAGCGTCACCATCGTCGCCGGATCCGCTATTACGATCCCCGCATTCTTCAGCCCGATGAAGGCGATGAACAAACCAATTCCGACTGCAACTGCCGAATATAGCTCCGCCGGCATCGCCTCAACAATCTTCTGTCGCAAGCCGGTCAGCGTCAGCAACAAGAATGCAACTCCCGACAGAAAGACTGCCCCCAGCGCTACTTCCCACTTCACCCCCATCCCCTTCACCACCACATAGGTGAAGTACGCATTCAACCCCATTCCCGGCGCAAGCGCAATCGGGTAACGCGCATAGGCACCCATCAGGATGCTGCCAAAGGCTGCGCTCAGACAGGTAGCTGCTGTTACTGCCCCAAAGGGCATCCCTGTCTCTGCCAGGATCGACGGGTTCACGAAGATGATGTACGCCATCGTGATGAAGGTCGTCGCGCCTGCCAGAATTTCCGTGCGCCAGTTTGTGCCTAGCGCCGCAAATTCAAAGTATTGTTCCAGCTTCTTTAGAATCGCCATCGAAGCTGTAAGGATACTCCACGTCCAGGGCCATCCACTCCCCAACTCATTCCCCGATAATTCTTATCCGCCAGATTGGAGGCATCGAGAAAGAGGCTCAGCGTCTCGCTAAAGCTATAGCCGCCTCGCAAACCTGCGACGCCATAGCCTGGCAGGGCAGGGAAGAGTGGAGCGCCGTTCGCCGTGCCAAGCAACTTGGTCTGGAGCTGCGCCAGAGTCAGACCTGTCATGGCCGCAAACGCGGGGAAGTTTCCATAGTAGGTTGCGATCTGCGCGCGGGTCCGGTTTGCGCCCACGCGCCGGTCGTTCAAGCCGAGTTCACTCAGGCGGTTTTGGCGATCATTCAAGGTCCAGTAAGGCTCCACCCAGAAGCGCTTGCCGGCGGGATTCCAGCGCAATTTGAGATAGCCCATCGCGGGTGGATAAGCTCCTTCGAGATTGGGTACCCGCCCATTTGCCGGGTCGTCCGCACGGATCCAGGTGAAGCCTTCTTCAAACGTGAGTCCACGCTTCGGGCTCCACTCCAGGCGCTGCTCAATGCCTTTGAAGATGGCCCGATCCTGGTTCGCCTTCGCGCTTACCGGAGAACTGGATACAGCGACAAACACCGCACCATCGGCCCGCTGATTCACAACCCGCTCCCCGGAAATAATCTGCCCGACTGCTCCCTGCGGCAGCAGCAGTGTTTGCGACACAACCATATTGCTGATCTTCGCCCGAAATCCGGTGACTTCCCACACCAATCCCTTGCCCCGCAGGCGAAATCCGACGTCGATGTTATCGCTGAACTCCGGCCTCAACCCTGCCGGTGGCAGAGCTTCAAAACTCCCGTTACCCTGCAGGCCGCGGGCTCCCAGATCTGTCATGCTCGGCGCACGAAAACCGCGACTCACAAAGCTATGTACCGAAAACGTAGTATTGGCTCGCAATACGGCTCCGATGCGGCCACTCCAGGCATTCGAAGTGAGCGTTTCAAACTGTCCGCCTCCCCAGCGCAAAGCACCACTCACCCGCAATCGCTGTTGCCAGAGCAAAATACTATCCTGCGCGTAAACGCCGTATTGTTTGTAGGTTGCGCCATCGGCGATCCGCGGCAATGTATTCAGCGCAGGGCTGCTCAGTTTGTCAAAGTAAGCTTCGCCACCAAAATACAAATCCTGCTGCCACACCCGTTTGGCGGCCTGTCCCTGCACGCCCAGAGTGCGTGTGCGTTCATACTGTCGCTGCACGCGCGCAAGCGCATTCGATTGATTGATGCGCTCTTCGCGCTGCGCCGCATAACTCACCGTTCCACTGACAAGATCGAAGCCCGCAAAGTTGCTGCGGTTGTTTCGCAGATAGGCAAAGTCGCTCATGATGTTTGCCACTTCCGCCCTGCGGGCACCATCGCCGCCGAGAAGCTGGTCGGTCCGCTTGGCGTGGTCCTGCTGATCGCGGTCATAGTGCAGGATCCAGTCCGCAGTGCTTGATTCTTTCCATTGTCCGTGCAAGCCGCCGCCGTACTGCGTAAACGCGCTATCCGGTTGTCGATCATATGCGACTGTCGAAGGCAGCCCAAGAAAGCGCGTCAGCGATGAGTGGCTGTCGATGCCTTGTCCGGTACGCAATGTGTTGACTCGCTGCCCAAAGCCGCGCGCCACAACTCCACCCTGTTTCCAGCTGCGAGTGAGTGTCAGTCCATTGCCAAACGCATTCGCGGCACTCGAATAGAAAGGCATCCATTCCAGATGGGGACCCAGCTTCTCTGGGCTGCGCGAAATTATCTGCAGCACGCCGCCAATCGAATCGCTCCCGTACTGCGCGCTGTTAGGGCCACGCAACACTTCTGCTTGTTCAATCCCGCCACTATCGATCAAGTTGAAAAAGGTACTCACGCCTCCACGGGCAGCGGAAGTCGAATAGCGGACCCCGTCACGATAGACTACAACCTTGTTACCAGTGAAGCCACGGATAAAGATGCCGCCCATAAATGAAGATGTCTTCTGGACTTCTAACCCGACTTCTTCGCGAAAGGCCTCCGCGAGACCTATGCTCACCCGCTCGCGCAGTTGTTCTATTCCGATTACGTTGACACGCTGCGGCACGGCATCCAGACTTTCTTTCTTGCCCGCTTCCGCGCTCACCGTAATGCTGTCCTTTCGCTCAACCGGCGTAGCTTGCCCAAGGCATAGCACCACTAGGAGTTGGGTGATCATTTCGTTATTGTAGCGAGCGTTTCGCTACCAAAGCCTAGTAAAATAAAAGGTTTCCGACTCACTTTTCCCAATGCCATTCCGCACAGACGACGTACGCATTCGCGGCATCCGCGAATTAATTCCCCCGGTGGAGCTCCTCAAGGATCTCCAGCCCACAGAGGACCTGACCCGGCAGATCCACGATACCCGTGAAACTCTGCATAAAATCATCCATGGTCGCAACAAGAAGCTGGTTGTGGTTGTCGGCCCTTGTTCCATTCATGATGTCGATGCAGCCATTGATTACGCCGGCCGCCTGCAGGAGATTGCCAAGCCCTTTGACGCACAATTGCTCACGCTCATGCGTGTCTATTTTGAAAAGCCGCGCACAACGGTCGGATGGAAAGGCCTCATCAATGATCCCTTTCTCGACGAGAGCTTCAACATCAATGAAGGGATTCGCCGCGCCCGCAAGCTCCTGATTGACCTCGCCAAGATGGGCCTCATGTCTGCCACCGAATTTCTCGACATGATCACGCCGCAGTACATTGCCGACCTGATTGTCTGGGGCGCAATCGGAGCCCGAACGACCGAGAGCCAGAGCCATCGTCAACTCGCGAGCGGCCTCTCTTGTCCCGTTGGCTTCAAGAATGGCACTGACGGCAATGTTCGTATTGCCATCGACGCGATCGGCGCTGCCCGCGGAACACACCACTTCCTGAGCGTCACAAAGACCGGCCACACCGCAATCATCGAGACCAACGGCAACCCCGACTGCCACGTCATTCTGCGCGGTGGCAAGCTTCCCAATTTTGACGAAGAGTCTGTGTCGAGCGCTCTTGACACGCTGCGCGCCCAAAAACTTCCAGACCGGCTCATGATCGACTGTTCCCATGCCAATTCTTTGAAGCACGCCGCAAATCAATCCATCGTCAGCGACTCGGTCGCCGAACAAATCGAAGCGGGCCAGGAAGGGATTTTTGGAGTCATGATCGAATCCAACATTGTTGCGGGTCGTCAGAATCTGATCCCCGGCAAGCCGCTTACTTTCGGACAGTCGATCACCGACGAGTGCATTGATTTGCCGACCACAGCACGAATGCTCGAGAGGCTGGCCGAGGCATGCCAAAAAGCGAGAAGCTAGTTCGTCTGGTCAGTTGGAACGTCAACGGAATTCGAGCCTGTACAAAATCCGGACTCGCCGACTGGCTTCGCACCCATGATGCCGATGTCGTGATGTTGCAGGAAGTCCGTGCCGACGAGCACCAGTTGCCAGAGGAAATCTGCGCGATCAGCCACTATCACCAGAACTGGTTTGCGGCTAGTGTCAAGAAGGGCTACAGCGGCACGGGAATTCTTTCGAAGGCCGCCCCCAACAGAGTTGTCACCGGACTTGGTTACGAAGAGTTCGATGGCGAGGGCCGCGTGCTCACTGCCGAGTGGGACAACCTCATCGCCGTAAGCGCCTATTTCCCGAACTCACAAGACGGTGGGCGCCGCCTCGATTACAAACTGCGTTATTGCGATGCGATGGCCGACTGGCTCGCAAAACAAGGGCGCAAGGGCAAGCCTGTAGTGCTTGGCGGCGATTACAATATCGCGCCCTTTCCGATTGATCTCGCTCGTCCCAAAGACAACGAAAAGAACCCCGGTTATCTGCCCGAAGAACGCGCTTGGATGGAGCAGTTTTTGCAATCTGGCTGGACCGATACCTGGCGCCATTTGCATCCCGAAGAAGTGAAATATTCCTGGTGGAGTGCTCGCATGGGTGCTCGTGATCGCAACATCGGATGGAGAATTGACTTTCACGCGCTGGCAAACAAACATCGTGATCGCTTGCGCGGCGCGGATATCCTGAATGAGGTCCGGGGCAGCGACCACTGCCCCGTCACCATCGATCTGATCGTGGATTAAGCTCTTGCGAGCCTAGCCCTTGCGTGGGCCGCGACCGCCCGGTCCCTTGCTTCGAAAGCTGGAGCCACCTGGACCCGATCGCTTGGGGCCGTTGAAAGGGGAAAATGGTTTTGGTCCGCCAAATCGTGCACCAGGTCCCTTCGCGCCAAAGTCCCTGGGACCCTTGTCGAAAGAGCCAGTGCTGCGGGGGCGCTGATCCCCACCGGAATCACGCGGTCCACCATAGGGAGGACGAGGCGGGCGGGAGCTGAAGTCTCGCGGACCTTTGTCGAAGGAGCGAGTACGCTGATCGCCGCCGGAATCGCGAGGTCCACCATAGGGAGGACGAGGTGGACGTGAGGTGAAATCGCGCGGACCCTTATCGAAAGAACGCGGACGCTGATCTCCGCCGGAATCACGCGGTCCACTGAACGGAGCACGTGGTCCATTGGTGCCGTAATCTCTCGGACCCTTATTGTAAGAACCAGTGTTGCGCGGGCGTTCATCGCCGCCATCCCGCTGCCCACCATAAGGCGCGCGCGGAGGTCGTTGGTCAAAATCGCGTGGACCCTTGTCGAAGGAACGCGGACGCTGATCCCCACCCGAATCACGAGGTCCGCTGAACGGGGCACGCGGTCCATTGGTGCCATAATCTCGCGGACCCTTATTGTAAGAACCAGTGTTGCGCGGGCGTTCATCGCCGCTATTTCGATATCCGCCATAGGCGGGAAGTGGAGGTCTTGAGTCGGAATCACGCGGACCCTTGTCATAAGACCCAGTGCTACGGGGACGCTGATCGCCGCCCTCCCGCGCTCCACCATAAGGAGGCCGCGGAGGCCGCGAACTGAAATCACGCGGACCCTTGTCGTAAGACCCTGTGCTACGAGGACGCTGATCGCCGCCATCCCGCGCTCCACCATAAGGCGGGCGCAGGCCCTTATTCGTTGGTGCTGCGTAACTAGGCTTCTTCTCGCCACCCGAATCTTTCGGTCCGTCGAAAGGCAGCGATACTTCCTTGGCCCCCTTTACCTTGGGTCCCTTATTCCACGAATCCCTGACAACGGGCACTGCTTCAACGTCAGTGGTTTCGGCAGCTTCCTTAACTTCCTCATCCTGCTGCACAAAATCCTCAGGGCCGACTGCGGTAATTACTTCGTCTTCCTCTTCCACGCCATCTGCTCGCGGCTCGCTCAGCTTCGTCATCACATAAAGCGTCTGCACTTCTCGCGCAGTAAGCTTCCGCCAATTACCACTCTTGAGACCTTCCAGCTTGAGCGGCCCCAACTCAGTCCGTACCAGCTTCAGCACCTTGCTTTCGAGTGCTTCGATCATTCGACGCACTTGCCGGTTACGTCCCTCGGTAATCGTGATCTCGATAAAAGTCTTTGGCCCGGAATCCCTCACACGAACAACCGTTGCCGACCGCGTCATGCCGTCATTCAACTCAATCCCGACCCGCAACTGTTCGATCTGTTCGTCGGTCAAATGGCTGGCGCACTTCACCAGATACTTCTTCGGCACATGAAATTCGGGATTGGTCATGCGCTCGGCCAGAATGGTGTCGTTGGTCAACAGCAGCAGTCCGCTGGTGTCTTCATCGAGCCTTCCCACGGTTCCAACAAACGACGGTACTTCCTTCAGGAGGTCGTACACAGTCGCTCTCCCCTCAGGGTCGCCTTTGCTCGTGATAAATCCTGTCGGCTTGTAAAGCAGGATGTAAAGGCGCTGCAGCGGCTTCACGATGCGTCCATCGAGTTCCACGCGATCCGTATCAAAGTCCACCCAGTGCTCCGGGTTCTCGACAACTACGCCGTTCACCGTAACCCGGCGATCATGGATCCAGCTCCGCGCATCCGTGCGCGAACCCAGCCCCGCTTTCGACAAAACTCGCTCCAGCGTCTTCGCTGTCGGACTTATTGGCTGATCCATATTCTCTTCAATCTTGTAAATTGCTCCAATGGCTTTTGCTTCCGCATCCCGGTCCATTCGGACTTCGGCACGTCGTTGAAAAGACACACGAACTCAAGCCTATTATAGACTTTTTGTCGAAACCGCGTCGTGCGGTCCCATCTCAGACAGAAACAGACATAAACTAAACACAATGCGTACCGTCCTAATCACCGGGGCCAGTAAAGGCATCGGAGCCGCCACTGCCCAATGCTTTGCCCATGAAAAAGCCAATCTCCTGATCCATTACTCCACCGATCGCGGCGGAGCCGAAACCGTTGCCGCGCAAGCCCAGGTCCTTGGATCAAAAGCCGAACTGCTCCAGGCCGATCTCACCACGCTCGAAGGCGCACAAGCTTTTGCCGAAACGCTCAAGAGCCACAAGATCGACGTCCTGATCAACAACGCCGGCTCGCTCATCGGACGCCACAAGCTCGCCGACATGCCCAGTGATCACTGGGAGCGCACCATCATGCTCAACCTCTCCAGCGTGTTCTACATTGCGCAGGCCGTAGTCCCACACATGATCGAAAAGAAACAGGGCTGGATTGTCAACGTCGGCTCTGTCGCCGGACGCAATGGTGGTGGTCCCGGAGCCTTTGCCTACGCCACCTGCAAAGGTGCAGTCTCCGCGCTCACCAAAGGTATGGCGAAAGAACTTGCCCCCGCCGGCATTCATGTCAACTGTGTCGCCCCCGGTGTAATTGCAACCAACTTCCACGAAGTCTTCTCCACCCCGCAGATGCTCGAATCCTTTAAAGCCAACACTCCGGCCGGTCGCCTCGGCACCAGTGAAGAAACTGCGGATGTCATCGCTTACCTTTGTTCTGACAAGGCCGCCTACATCTACGGCCAGACCATCGAAGTCAACGGCGGCCTTTACTTCGCCTAAGGAATTACCATGTCCACTCGACGATCTTTTCTTGCCACTTCTGGCGTCTCTGCCCTCGCTGCCCAGCGGGCTATTGGCGCCAATGACCGCATCCGTATTGGCATCATCGGCCCCGGCGCACGCGGGCAGGAAATCCTGAAGGACGCCCTCGCCGTCCCCAATGTCGAGCTCGTTTACGCGACCGACATTTACACCGCGCGCATCAGAGAGGTCCAGGCAATTGTGCCAGGCGTCAAGACAGCTCTCGACTACCGCCGCATGCTCGACGAAAAAGACATTGATGCTGTCCTGATCGCCACCCCGCAACACCTTCACTGCGAACACTTCACGGCAACTCTCAACGCCAACAAGCATTGCTACCAGGAAAAGACGATGGCCTTTACCGTCGACCATGCCAAGCGCATGCGTGCCGTTCGCCTTGCTCATCCCAAGCTCACGGTGCAGATCGGTCACCAGAGCTGCAGCTTTGGCCAGGTCGCGGACGCAACCAAGTTCCTGAGTGGAAACAAACTCGGCAAGATCACTATGATCAACGCCAACATGTATCGCAATTCTGCTCACGACAAGCCGCAGTGGTCCCGCCCCGTCAAGCCCGACATGACGCCCGAGAACATCCTCTGGAAGAGCTTTCTTGGCGAATCACCCGACAAGCCCTTTGACGCAAATCGCTACATCAACTGGCGCTTCTTCTGGGAATACTCCGGAGGCAACGTCTACGAAAATCTCTGTCACCAGTTGAGCTTCTGGTACAAAGTAATGGGCCTCAAGATTCCGTCTGCCGTGACCATGCGTGGCGGCATCTATTTGTGGAAAGACGGTCGTGAAGTTCCAGATACGATGAACGTCACGATGGAGCATCCGGAAGAAATTCTATTCTCCTGGAACTCCGGTTTCGGCAACGATCAACTCGGTTCGAACGAAGCAGTCCTCGGCACTGACGGTACTGTTTTCAAAGACGGCCGCAGCGTCAGACTCATCCCGCAAAAAGTAAACAAGCCAGACTTCGCTGAACAGGTCGGCACCACGCCGAGCAAGAATGGCGCCCACATGCAAAACTTCTTCGACTGCATTCGTTCAGGTCAGGAAACCAACTGCCCCTTTGATGTCGGCTTCCGTGTCTCGATCGCCTGCCGCATGGCCGTGGATAGTTATCTCAAAGGCAGGACCCTCAAGTGGGATGCCGTAAAAGAAGAAATCGTCGGCTAGCACTGGATTTGCCAACTTCCAAACCATGCGAATGGACCGCATTACTCTCACTCACGTTCGCCTCCCGCTCTGGGAGCCGTTTCGCATATCGAACGGCGAGGTTGCGGAGAAAGACGGCATCGTGTGCGCCGTCGAATCGGATGGCCTCACGGGCTACGGCGAGTCGTCTCCGATGGCGGGTAGCTTTTACTCCTCCGACACGCCCGAATCCTGTTGGAAGCAACTGACCACCTCGTTATGTCCCTCAATCCTCGGGCGCGACTTCGAAAGTCTCGACGCCGCCAGTTCATGGCTCGACCAGCAACCCGCCAGCAACTTTGCCAAAGTCGGCATCGAAACCGCATTGTGGGACATCGAAGCGCAGCGCCGCCAGATGCCGCTGCATCGTCTTTTGGGAGCCACCCGGGACTATGCAGAGTCCGGTCTTGCCGTCGGGCTCTACGATTCAACCGATCAACTCCTCGCGACAATCGCGAAGTACCTTCCCGATGGCTACAAGCGCGTCAAAATCAAGATCTGCCCCGGGCACGACATCGAATTGATTGAAGCGGTACGTGCCAGATTCGGCGACATCCCACTGATGACGGACGCCAATGCTTCCTATACGCTCGACGACATTTCCATCTTTGAAAAGCTGGATGCCTACGGTCTGCGAATGTTTGAACAGCCTTTGCAGGGCGCAGCGCTGGAGGACTCGGCAATTCTTCAGAGCCGCGTCAAAACGCCCATCTGTCTCGACGAGAGTCTGGAGACATTCGCCGACTTGGAGCGTGCCGCCGCACTGCACTCCTTCAAGATCGCCAACATCAAGATCCAGCGCGTCGGAGGTTTCCGCAACGCGCTTAAGCTCTATCATCGTTGCAGCGAACTAGGTCTCTCTATTTGGATAGGTACCATGCCTGAACTTGGTATCGGTCAGGCGCAGGGCGCGGCCATGTCCGCGCTCGCCGGTTGCGACTACCCGACCGACGTGGAAGCCAGCCTTCGCTGGTTCCGTGACGACATCATCGACCCGTTCCTGGAAGTCCGCGATGGCCTCGTGCAACTGCCCCACCAACCTGGCCTCGGCTACCGCATCAACGAAGAAAAACTACAGCGCTACGCAGTAGCAAGGCAGGTGATCGACAAATGAAAAACCGCTGGTCTCACCTTGAGCATGGAGACACGCTTATGGGCTCCTTCATCTCCACAGGCTATCCGGTAAATACGGAGCTCATGGGCCTTGCCGGTTTCGATTTTCTCATCATCGATCTCGAACACGGAGTCGGCTCGGAGCGTGACATTCTGACCCAGCTCTACGCCCTCCAGTCCACCTCCGCCATTCCCGTTGTTCGCGTCGAATCGCACGAAAAACAACGAACCCACCGCCTGCTCGATCTCGGTGTCCAAGGCATCATGTTCCCCCGCGTCGACACGGCCGAACAGGCCCGAGCCTGCGTCGCATCCATGCGCTATCCACCCGACGGCGTTCGCGGTGTCGCCACCGTTGTCCGCGCCGCCGACTATGGCACGCACTATAACGACTATCGCGTCGAATCCAAAACCAGTCTCCTCCCTATCATCCAAATCGAAAGCGCAGAAGCCGTGAAAAACGTGGAAGAGATCGCCGCCGTCGATGGTGTGGGTGTGCTCTTCGTAGGCCCGATGGATCTTTCCACCAGCCTCGGCATTTTTCGCCAGTACGACCACCCGCTCTTTCTCGACGCTCTCCACAAGACGCTGGAAGCAGCAAAGAAACACAACCGTGTCGCGGGCATTCTGCTCCCCAATGTCGAAACCACGCGACACTACCGCAACATGGGCTTCCGCTTCATCGCCGCCGGTACCGACCTCCTGCTGCTAAAGACCGCCGCTACAAAGCTGGTGCAGGATCTTCGCTCCGCCTGACCATCACCATATAGGCGAATATCCCAAGCATCAGCCAAACGCCCACCGCCTTGATAGGCGCGTCGAAACTGCCCGTTTGCTTGATCATCCACCCGGTCAGCCAAGGGGCTACGCTTCCCGCCAGATTCGCCGCCGTATTCTGAATTGCAACCGGCACCGCACCCGGCATCAGCGTCTGGGTCAACGCCCAGTAGTTCGCCGTTGCCAGGCCCAGGCCGCACAGTGATGCCACGGTCAGCGCGATCACGACCTCTTTCGAATCCGTAAACACACTCAAGGTCTGCAGTGCCGCCATCATGAATCCGGCCACGGTAAAGGAGCGCCGTACGGAAATAGCATTCGCTCCCCGCGCGATCAACCGGTCTGCCGCCCAGCCGCCAATCGCCGCGACGAGGGCCATCCCGCCGAACGAAGCCCCCACAAACCAGTTTGATTTCGTGATCGACATCCCTTGCGTTTTTTGAAAATACTGCGGCATCCACGTCATGCAGTAATAAACGAAATACATATAGCAGTAAGTGCCTAAAATGATGCCCCACATGATACGACTCCTCAGCGCTGTTCCCAACGAAATACTCTCGGCTTTCGTTCCTGTGCTTGCAGGCCGCGCCGCCGGATCTTCCTTGCGTACCCAGAACAGCCACGGACCCAGCCACATCAGACTTCCCACTCCCATCATCAGGAACATCGCCT
>JANXLY010000154.1 GCA_025354885.1 Acidobacteriota bacterium
GCAGCCGCCCCCAAGCCCTTTCTGATGATGTCCGCGATTCGCGATTTCTTCCCCATTTCCGGTGCCCGCGCCACCTTCGCCGAGGTCAGCCAGACTCTCTCCCGCCTCGGCACCAACACGCTCTCGATGTTTGAAGCCGACGACGGCCACGGTTACACGCTGCCTCGCCGTCAGGCTGCCTATGCCTGGCTCGGGAAATGGCTCAAGGGCAGCGAAGACAACCAGCCCGAAGCTCCCGTAGTGCTTGAGTCAGAAGAGCAATTGCAAGTCACGGCTTCCGGTCAAGTCGCTACTTCTTTCAACAGTGAAACAGTCTTCTCACTCAATCTCAAGCGCCTTCCGAAACGCGAATCACTTCTACGATCTGATCTCGAAATGCGAGTCCGCGACCTCACCGGTTACACGCGCCAACAGGGTCCCGTAAAAGTCACCCCCTACGGTTCCATCCAGCGCGCGCACTACCGCATCGACAAGTTCATTTACCAAACAGAGCCCGGCATTTTCGTACCTGCTTTGCTCTTTGTACCCAACACCGCAAAGCAGCCTCTCCCCGCCATCGTCTACCTCAACGGAAAAGGCAAAGCAGTCGACGCCGGCCCAAACGGCGAGATCGAACAGCTCGTCTCATCAGGCGCAATCGTCTTGTCCATTGACCCACGCGGTATGGGCGAAACTGCGGTCACAGAAGCCCCCGATGGTCAGCGCTACTCCGGCTTCTTCGGAGACTACGCAGACTCCATGCTGGCCGTCCTCCAACGCAAGACCCTCGTCGGCATGCGCGCAACCGATGTCTCTCGCGCCGTTGACCTGCTAGCCGCTCGAAACGATGTAAATAGTGCCAACATCTACGGTGTCGGCAAAGGCGCCGGCGCAATCATTCTCCTCCACGCAGCCACCCTCGATTCGCGCATCCAGCGCGTCGTCCTCAACCACATGACCGTCTCTTTCGAATCAATCGTCCGCAGTAGAATCCATCAGGATCTTTACGAAAGTGTGGTTCCCGGAGTTCTGGCTTCTTATGACCTTCCAGACCTCGTAGCCATGCTCTCTCCGCGCCGGGTCTGGCTTATCGATGCTGTAAACCCTCTCGGAAACCCCGTCAATTTTCAGCAGCTCGAGCAACTCTACGCACCACTCATGGCCAGAACGATGGCACCAAAAGCCATTCAACTGGTCAAGCGGCTTGAACCCATCAACACCGTCTACAAACAACTCATGCAGTAGTGCGCTTTCCCCAACGATAAGCCGCCAGCGCGTTCTCCCAGAAATACTTTTCTGAAATCTCTCGGCCCTTGCCCGCAAAGTACTCCTCCACGATCCGGAAGATTGGAGCATACTCAGCCGTCAATAAACTTGCCGTCCAGTTACTGCCGTACATCACCCGGTCCGGGCCAAAGACTTCATACACTTCATCAATGGCCCTGCGCCAGTAGCCGAGGTCCATCGGCACCTTGCCATCCACCCGCCGGATCACTTCCGAGATCTTTGTGTAAACCTTCGGACACTGCTTGATCTCCCGCAACCCACTCTTGAGCAGCGCCACTTCCGCCTCTCCTTTCGGATGCGGCATGGGCAGATGATTGATCACCATACGCAGTTCCGGGATGCGCTCTGTCAGCTTTGCCAGCTCCAGCAGCGTCGCACCAAGTTGCGCAGGCGCTCCCCCTAAATCGACCTCCATACCCGCTTCCGCCAGCAGCTTCAGGTCCGCAAGAATCTGTGGCTTGCTCTCGATGTTGGCGATCACTCCAAAGCCAACTCGAATCCCTCGAAACAACGGGTTCTTTTGATACTTCTCAAGCAGTTTGGAGAAGTCCGCTTCGCCCACGGGTAATCGCCCTACATAAGCCACAATCACCGGGTTCTTCACCGCCAGATTCAAAACCCAGTCGTTGTCTTCCATCCTCGGGCCGGTCTCAATCACCACCGTGCCTTTCACATGAAAAGGCTTGGTCAGCTTGACAAATTCTTCCGGAAAAACAGGCCTGAAAATCGGCGAGTCTTTCGGCGGCCAACTCAGGCCTTCCGGTCTTCGTGAGTCATAAAAGTGCGTGTGGGCATCAATGACTGGGATCGGCGCTGCCGCAAAGTTCAACTTTGCCCCAGCGGCTACTCCCAAAAGTGTTCTGCGATTCATAAGGATCCTGTCCATCATTGCACTTCCAGCAATCGCCGCTGCAGAAAGCGCCGCTCACTCTCATTGCTTACCAGCGCCAGCGCCCGCTCGTATGCCTTCGTTGCTTCCAGCCGATTCCCGTCACGCCGCAACAATTCAGCCCGCGCCGAATGCAGCAGGTGATACTCATCGAGCTCGCCTCCGACACGCAGCTCATCGAGCAACACCAGCGCCGTTCGCGGGCCATGCACCATCGCCACTGCCACCGCGCGATTCAACGAAACAACCGGCGAAGGCTGCATCCCTTCGAGCAACCCGTAAAGCCGTAGTATCTCCGGCCAATTCGTCTCTTCTGCCCGCAGCGCCCGGCAATGTTCAGCCGCAATCGCCGCCTGCATCCCCAGCGGGCCCGGCTCGCCTCGCAAACTTTCATTCGCCAGCGGCAACGCTTCCGTAATCTGCTCCCGGTCCCATCGGGAACGATCCTGCTCTTCAAGCAGCACCACATCGCCATTCTCGTCCATCCTCGCCTCTCGCCGCGAATCCTGAAGCAGCATCAGCGCCAGCAACCCGCTCACTTCCGCCACTGCCTCCGCTGCCATCAAACTCCTCACCAGCCTCCCCAGCCGGATCGCTTCCGCGCACAGTTCCCTCCTCACCAGCCTCCCCAGCCGGATCGCTTCCGCGCACAGTTCCCTCCGCACCAGCGGCCCTTCCCCAGTCGCCGCATAACCTTCGCTAAACACGAGATAAATCACCGTCAACACAGCATCCAGCCGCGCCGCAATCTCGCCGCTCTGCGGAATCACAAACGGAATTCCCGCATCGCGTATTTTCCGCTTCGCCCTTACCAGCCTTTGCGCCATCGTCGCCACAGGCACCAGAAAGGCCCTCGCAATCTCATCCGTCTCAAGTCCGCAAAGGCTTCGCAACGTTAACGCCACCTGAGCCTCAAGCCCAAGTGCCGGGTGACAACAGCTGAAAATCAGCCGCAGCCGATCATCCTCAATCTCTTCCCCCACAAGCTCCGGCTGCTCCACACTTTTGCTTAACTCGGCAACATATTGGCCCAGTCTTTCACCCGCTCTCGCCCGTTTCCGCATCAGGTCGATCGCCTTGTGCCGCGCCGTCTGAATCATCCATGCCCGTGGAAATTCCGGCACTCCATCCTCACGCCATTGCTGCACTCCAGCCGCAAACGCCTCCTGCGCCGCCTCTTCGGCTAACTCAAAGTCCCCCACCAGACGGATCAATGTCGCAACAATCCGGCCCCAATCAGAACGATAGAGAGCATCAACAGCCGCATCGGCATCCGTGTGCATTTACGTATGATAAATTTTCTTCGTTAGGCTTGACAATTTCAACTCTTGGCATTCGACTCACCTCAGAGAAACTTCAATGCAATACATGCTCTTGGTCTACATGAATGAAAACGCGCTCAACAACGACGAGCGCCAGCAATGCTACGAAGAGTCCACCCAGCTCACCCACGATCTCAACGCCAGCGGGCAATACCTTGCTGCTGCTCCTCTTCAGTCGGTGGCAACTGCCACCAGTGTTCAATTACGCGACGGTAAACGACTCATCACCGACGGTCCCTTCGCCGAGACCCGCGAGCAACTCGGTGGTTACTATCTCGTGGAAGCAACCAATCTCGACGAGGCTGTTAATATAGCCGCTCGCATTCCCGGTGCCCGCAAGGGAACCATAGAAATCCGCCCGGTCGTCCGACTCGACGGCATGCCCGAATAAGACAAATCATCTCCAGTGGAGCGAACAAACTGATGACACAGAAAATGAACGGTGTAAGAATTCTGGTGGGTACGCGCAAGGGCGCTTTCATCCTCACTTCAGACGCAAATCGCAAAGAGTGGAAGGTCGATGGCCCCCACTTCGCCGGCTTTGAAATGTACCACCTCAAAGCTTCCCCAGTTGATCCCAATCGTATCTATGCCTCGCAGTGCAGCGGCTGGTTCGGGCAACTGATCCAGCGCTCGAACGACGGCGGCAAGACCTGGGCACCGGTCGACAACAAATTCGTCTACGACGGCGTCCCCGGCACTCACCAGTGGTACGACGGCACGCCACACCCTTGGGAATTCAAACGCGTCTGGCATCTCGAACCCTCCCTCACCGATCCCGACATTGTCTATGCCGGCGTAGAAGACGCTGCTATGTTTCGCACCGTCGATGGCGGCGCAAGCTGGCACGAACTGGCAGGCCTCCGTCGCCACGGCTCTGGTGCCCATTGGACACCCGGCGCAGGCGGAATGGGTCTCCACACCATCCTGCTCGATCCCGTAAATCACTCCCGCATCTACATCGCGATATCTGCTGCAGGCGTCTTCCGCACAGACGATGCCGGTCAGACTTGGCTCCCCATCAATAAGGGCCTGCGTTCCAATCACATCCCGGACCCGGATGCCGAGGTAGGCCACTGTGTGCACCGCATCGCCATGCACCCTTCGCGTCCCAACACTCTCTTCATGCAGAAGCACTGGGACGTAATGCGCAGTGACAATTCCGGCGACTCCTGGCACGAGGTCAGCGGCAACCTCCCCACAGACTTCGGCTTCGTAATCGATGTCCACGCTCACGAACCAGAAACCATCTACGTCGTTCCGATCAAGAGCGATTCCGAACACTTCCCCATCGATGGCAAGCTCCAGGTCTACCGCAGCCGCACGGGTGGCAACGAGTGGGAAGCTCTTACCAAAGGCCTCCCCCAACAGGATTGCTACGTCAACGTCCTGCGCGACGCTATGGCTGTGGATTCTCTCGATTCCTGTGGCATCTACTTCGGTACCACCGGCGGCCAGGTCTATGCCTCCTCCGATGCGGGCGACACTTGGGCACCCATCGTACGCGACCTCCCCGGTGTTCTCTCCGTAGAGGTCCAGACACTTCCATGATGATCCGCGTCGAGATGCCAGCCCACCTCCGCAAGCTCGCTCAGGTTAGCGGAGAACTTCAACTCACCGTCGAAGCGCCTGTCACCCAACGCACTGTCCTCAATGCCCTCGAAGCCCGCTTCCCCATGCTCCAGGGTACACTTCGCGACCACCTTAGCCAACAACGCCGACCCTTCATTCGTTTCTTCGCCTGCGAAGAAGATATCTCTCACGAATCGCCAGACACACCGCTTCCTGAAGCCGTCGCCTCCGGTGCAGAACCCTTCTGGATCATTGGCGCGATCTCCGGCGGCATGTCCCAATTCAACCGTTGGCCCGGCCGTATCCTCACGGCGATACCAGCACTCTTCTTGTTCCTCGACGCCGGCATGAAA
>JANXLY010000162.1 GCA_025354885.1 Acidobacteriota bacterium
AGGCCGATGCGTCTTTTGCCAAAATCTAGTGCCAATATGTGACCGGTGGGTTGAGCCATCGTGGAGACTCTTCTAGTATGGAGTAACGGGATCGGGAGTGTCAGCTAAAACCTCAGTCAGTAATCCGAATGAAACAAGGAGCGCGCCAGCCACTGGCGGGTCGAACATTGCCACGCGCCTGATTGCGGTGGCGTGCGTAATCGCAATGCTGTATTTCGGACGGGCCTTTTTTGTCACACTGATCAGCGCGGTCATCATTACCTTCATCCTGCAGCCCTTTGTGTTGTGGTTCATGAAGATGAAGCTCCCAAGGTCGATTGCCAGTTTTCTTGTGTGTTCGATCTTTGTGCTGCTGGTCTATTTTTCCGGTTTGGGGCTGGCAACCCAGGCGACGGGCCTGATTGACGACTTGCCTGGCTACGGGCAAAAGCTGGGTGAGTTGATCGACGGGGCAGCAGACCGCTTGAGCGACCTCGAGCGGAGCATGTCGCAGTTGATGCCAAAGAAGTTGCAAGATACACAGCAGCCTGTGCCAGAAGTGCAGAAAAAAGGACGCCGCACCCGAATCCCGACGCCGCCACCTGTGGATCCAAATGCACCCACGCCTGTCCAGGAAGTCCGCATCCAGGCAGAGAGATCTCCGCTTTTGAGTTTTCTGTACGCGAGAATCGAGACCATTTATAGCGTTGCGCTGATGGCGAGCTTTGTGCCGTTTCTTGTCTACTTCATGCTGAGCTGGAGCGACCACATCCAGCGGGCCTTTTTGAGTTTGTTCGATGAGAAGGACCGTGTTGTTGCCTCGCGTAGCATGGAGAGCGTCGCGGTAATGGCGCGAGCCTATATGGCAGGAAACTTCGTTCTTGGATTGATTCTGGCTTTGTTGAGCACCATTTTTTTCATGCTTCTTCGCTTGCCCTATCCACTGCTGGTAGGGCCACTCAGCGGATTTCTGAGCTTGGTCCCTTACATCGGATTGCCCCTCGCTCTCGTTCCTCCCGTACTGTCCGGGCTGCCGGTTTATTCAAACCTGGGGGCCTACCTGATCATCACCGGCGGAGTCGGAACTTTGCACCTGTTCGCATTGAATCTGCTCTATCCGAAAATCGTTGGCGCAAGGGTCCATTTGAATCCGCTGGCGGTAACGGTAGCCTTGATGTTCTGGGGCTTGATCTGGGGCGGCATTGGACTGGTTTTAGCTGTACCCATCGTGGCAGGCATTAAGGCAGTTTGCGATAACGTCGCCGCTTGGAAACCATACGGAAGACTTCTGGGAGATTAGAAATGAATCGTCGTGAAATGATATTGGCGCTAGGATCTGCCGGATTGCTCAAAGCAAAAGGATTGGACTGGTCCCGCTTTGCGGTGCTCACGGATGAAGTAGCGGGCAGTGAAGTTGACGCGATTGCGTTTGCAAAACAGTATGGATTGAAATGGGTTGAATTGCGGGATACACCACGTGCCCAGGACAGGACTCGCAAGAACGAAACCTATTTCCGGATGGAACCGGAGAGGCTGAAATTGGTGAGGGCCGACTTGAAAGCGGCAGGACTAAAGGTGAGCTTCCTCAATACCGGACTACTGAAGTTCGGGTTGCCCGGCACAGAGTTGAAGAGGTCGCAACCGGAATCGGCCGAGAACAAGACGAAGCGCGAGGCGCGGCAGGAATCGATGTATGCAGATCGCATGAAGGATCTGGAACTCGCGATCCGGGCGGCACATATTCTGGACGTTTCACAACTTCGCGTGTTTGCTTATGTGCGCGTCGTGGATGTGCCCGCAATCTGGGACCGTCTGGCAAACGAACTGGGCGAGTATGCTCGAGTAGCCGAGAAGGGTGGCGTGACTCTGTTGCTTGAGAACGAGTCCAGTTGCAATGTCGCTACTTCGAAAGAATTGGCAGATATGACGCTCAAGGTGAATTCAAAAGCGCTGGGCATGAATTGGGATCCTGACAACACCTACGCGTTTGGGGAAATGGCCTGGCCAGACGGCTATCGCCTCCTGCCGATGCAAAAACTGGGCAATGTGCAGATGAAGGCGGGCAACATCATTGGCGCAAGAAAGATCGATTGGGCGTCGGTGATCAAGGAGTTGAACAAGGATGGCTACAAGGGTTGTATCGGCCTTGAAACCCATGTATTCGACGGAACGCTGATCGAGAAGGCGCACCTTTGCATGAAAGAGATCAAGGGATATTTTGCGTAAAAAAGGTCAGTTGTCTTTACACTGGTAAGTAATGCACGATTTGCACTTGTTCCGCGGCCACCTCGATCAGACGGCTGAAAAGCTGGCCAGCCGGGGGTTTGAACTCGATAAAGAAGCCTTTCGGGCCATTGACGTCCGCAGGCGCGAAGCCCTCACCGAAGTGGAGACGCTGAAGGCGGAGCGCAATGAGCGGTCCAGGGACATTGGGGCAAGGAAGAAGGCGGGCGAAGATACTGCTGACTTGCAGGCCAATGTGCGTGTGATCGGCGACCGCATCATCGAACTCGAAAAGAGCTCGGAAGTTCTGGATAAAGAGTTTCAGGATCTGCTGAAGGGAATTCCGAACTTGCCGCACGAGAGCGTCCCACTCGGTGGAGGTGCTGAAGACAATGTTGAAGTGCGGCGCGAAGGAACTGCGGGCACCTACGACTTTGCTCCCAAGCCACACTGGGACCTTGGTGTGGATTTGGGAATCCTCGATTTTGAGCGGGCAGCCAAGGTGACCGGTGCGCGCTTTGCCGTTTACTTTGGGCAAGGGGCGAAGCTCGAAAGAGCGCTCATCAATTTCATGCTCGATACGCATACAAACGAGCACGGATACATGGAGACTCTACCTCCGTTTCTGGTCAACAGCGACAGCCTGTTCGGCACAGGACAATTGCCGAAGTTTGCCGAAGATTTGTTCAAATGCGAAGGCTTTGATTTCTGGCTGGCACCTACGGCAGAAGTGCCGGTGACAAATCTGTTGCGCGATGAGACAGTGGATCTGGAAAAGTTGCCAGTGCGTCTTTGCGCATATACTCCCTGCTTCCGCAGCGAAGCCGGTTCGCACGGACGCGATGTGCGAGGGATTATTCGCCAACATCAATTCCAGAAGGTGGAACTTGTAAAGTTTGTGCATCCAGAACACAGCTATGCAGAACTGGATGCGCTGACGCACGATGCCGAGAACATCTTGCGCAAGCTGGGATTGCCGTTTAGAACGATGGCACTTTGTACCGGCGACATGGGCTTCTCCAGTGCAAAGACTTATGACATCGAGGTTTGGTTGCCAGGGCAGAACTCGTTCAAAGAGATCTCGAGCTGCTCAAACTTTGAGTCGTTTCAGGCCCGCCGGGCCGGAATCCGATTTCGCGGGCCGAAGAAGAGCGAGTACGTTCACACGCTCAATGGCAGCGGATTGGCAGTGGGACGGACCTGGGTTGCGATTGTGGAGAACTATCAACAGAAGGACGGAAGCGTGCTGGTGCCTGAGGTGCTACGACCCTACCTGAATGCTGAAGTCATCACGAAGCAGGGACTTCTCGCCTGAGGCCGCGGCATGACTTGGCTGCTTTTGCTCGGCTTTGCGTTTCAAAACGAAGCCCCTCGCTTCGAAAAGTACGCAGTGCCTGAGCGCTTTCAAGGACATCCTGCGCCCCCAATACTTGCGACTCCAGAGCAACGAAATTTCAAGACTCGAATTCGGCAAGACGTCTTGAAGGCAGAAAGCAATAAGACAGCGCTCAATTTCGCAGGTCACTACATCGTAATTATTTGGGGTTGTGGATCTGATTGCGCCATGATGGCAACCGTCGATGCATTGACCGGCACCATCATTGAACCGCCGCTTGCGCGAAAGGGATCATTGCAAGTTCCCCTGAACATTTGGAGTCCGATGGAGATCAACTTCAATCCCGATAGCAGGCTCTTGATTTTGCGTGATGCGTGTCGCGAGGGAAGACAGGCTTGTGGGACTTATGGCTTCGAAATAAGGCAAGGTCAGTTCCAGATTGTTTTCTTCAAGCCTGGCCCAAAATCAAAAATATAGCTTGAGCCCGAGCTGGAATTGGCGTTGATTTTGGGTGCTTGTAAAGGCGAGCGGCGTGGATGCCGGATTTCGATTGCCGATGATTGGGCTACCCAGCGTCGCATACGGAACATCGCCCACAACATTGTTGATTGTCCGGAAATTTGTCCGGTTTAACAGATTGAAAGCTTCTGCTGTGAACTCAATGAATCGCCGCTCGCTTGTCGAATAGCGAAAGCGCCGCGAGATGCGCAAGTCGGCAGTCAAAAAGTTGGGCCCTTGTCCCATATTTCGACCAAGGTGGGCAGGTCGCTTGTTGCTCACATAAGTGTCTCCCTGGGCATCGACACCCGTCAACACGTTAAAGGGACGCCAGGAATTGTAGAGGACGATAGGCGCGAAATTCCAGCCCCAGCGCTCGATCACCGAGTTGAAAACGATGCGGTGTTTCTGATGGAAGGATGACAGTGAGCGCTCCGCACGGGCGTTGAGTTGGTCTTGCGGCGAGTAGTCGGAGTTGAAGTCGAGAGATTCGTCGATTGCCTTCGAAAGCGTGTAGTTGAAGTTAAATGTAAAGCCCTTCGAGAAGCGCCGCGAGGCCTGGATAATACCAGCGTGATAGAAGCTGTTGGCACTCGATTCAAATACATTGTTCTGCAGGATCAGCGGATTGATGCGTTCAAAGACCGGGCGGCCATCCGGAAGGCGTGCACCGCTGTAGCGCACGTTTCGTCCAAGGATGCGACCAATGTGCGTGCCGCGATTGAAGTTGTATCCGATGCTCAACGCGAACCCGGCGATTTGCCGTTCTACCTCGAAGCTGCCTTGCTGGGCATAAGGGTTGACATAATCCTTATCAACGCCAAAGATGACCGAACCGGGTAGGTTTGGGCCAACCGTGATGCCAAAGGGACGGAGGTCATCCTGATTGATCGTTCGCTTGCCGATCACGCCCTGGGCGAGCATCGATTGAAAGATGGTAGCCGAGGTGACGAACTGGCCGTTTCTTGGGTCGCGGAAAAGAGCGGAAGAAGGAGTGAGAAGGATCTGATTTATTTTCTTGCCGGACAATGGCGCGGCCGTCCCTGCAACATTGGCGTTGATCATCGAATAGTAGATGCCGTACCCACCTCGAACCACAAGCGTTTGAGACTTGCCGGGAGACCATGCAAAGCCAATGCGGGGAGCAATGTTGTTGTAGTCACGCGGAACCATTTCCTCAGTCTGCTGCTGGACCTCATAACGCAGGCCCGCAGTAAGCGTAAGTCGGGGAGTGAGCTTGAAGGAGTCTTGCAGGTAGAGGTTGTTGTTGAAGGAAGTATTCGAATAGGCTGGGTCGCCGAAGCCCTGCTGGTAAAGCTCCGGAATCCCGAGCGCAGCCGACTGTAGCGCGGAGACCGGAGCGCCGAGATTGTTGATCAAGCCAGCTTGTCCAGCTCCGGTGAGAATTTGGGTAATGAGCGTCGGCAGGTTTGGGTTGCCTGTCGCAGCGATAAGAACGCTAGCGAGAGGAATTCGCGATCCGAAAGTGAAACGTCCACCGAGGAATGTTTCATTCACGGCGTTGTTGCGGATCGGGTTGAAATCGTATCCGAACTTGAGTGTGTGGCGGCCAGAGCTGCGCGTGACATTCACCAGGGCCTGGTAGTGGCGTTCGATGTTGCTGCCCGGCAGAAAAATCTGGCGACCGAAAAGACCAAAGCCGTTGATGTTGATTTCAGGGCCAAGCTTATCGATCGGGTATACATCAAAGCGATCGTAGCCGAACATGCCACGCGATTCAATGACCCAATTGGGATTGGGAGACCAAGTGTCGCCGATAGCGGTGGTGGTGTCACCGATGTTCAATTGGCGGCCACGATTGAAGCCATCGAGAGCACCAAAGGAAGTATTGTCCTGACGGTCAAAGGTTGAGTTTGAACGGAAGAAGGCTGTGTTCTTTTCGGAAAACTTGTGGTCGAGCCGCAGCGAGAAGGAGTTGAAGCGCTGCGAGAAGGGGAAAGCGCCGGAATTAACGTTGAAGAGATTGGTGAGGTAGGGGCTGGATTTGGGCTGCAGCAGCACTCGGCCTTGCGCCGCAAGGCCTGCCAGAGTCGGGTTTCCGGAAGCTTCAAAGAAGCGGAAAAGTTGATCCTGAGAGGGAGTGATGCGATTGAAGACGCCACGATCCTGCAGGATGGGAATGAAATTGGTTTCCTGCCGGCTGAGCACTTCGTAAGCGGTATAGAAGAAGCTTCTGTCCTTCTGGATTGCGCCACCGAGAGTAGCACCTGCCTGGACTCGGGTGAAGGCCGACTTGCCAGGATCGAAGTAGTTGCGTGCCTGGATGCTCTTGTGGCGAAAGAAGCCGAAGGAATTACCATGAAGCTCATTCGTGCCCGATTTTGAAATGACGTTGATGACACCACCAAGGGCGTTACCGAATTCAGCGGAGAAGGAATTACGATTGATCTGGAATTCCTGCGCTGCCTCCTGACTGATCGAGGGACGAACGCCGCCACCGGCATTCGAGAAGTTTTCAAGTCCATCAATGAAGAAGCCATTCCCTCGACCGTTGGAACCACCGAAGGATAGGCCGGAGTTGGGGGTTTGGATGGGGCGATAGGAAGAATCGTCGACAAGAGAAGTGGTTTCGACAACACCAGGGGCGAGGAGCGCGAAGTCGAGGTAGTTGCGACGGTTGATTGGAAGGTTGTTGATGCGGGCTTGCTCGATCGTATTGGATTGCTGAGTCCGTTCGACTTCAACCGTGTTGATATCGGCAGTGACGACAATCTCAGATTCAACAGTCGAGATCGGGAGCTGGATCAGCAGTGAAATGACATCGCCGACTCGCACTTCAACATTTTCCACCACCTTGGTTGTGAAACCCGGCGCTTCGGTGCGAACCTTGTAAACCCCTGGAGGGATGGAAGTAAGAGTGAAGCGGCCCTCGTCCGAGCTCACCGAGGATCGGGAGTATCCGCGCTCGTCATTGGAGACTGTGACCTTAGCGGCAGCTAAGGCATTCCCCGATGGGTCTAAGATGGCTCCGCGGATATCGCCGGAGGTGCTTGTGGCTTGGGAGAAGAGCTTACTTGTGAGTAGTAAGCAGCAAGCCTGGAGACGGAAGTTGAACATGAACAGGATGCTCCAAGTTGAGAAATTCATTGAGCCGCAACAGAGCGGTTACGACGATCAGGGTAGCAGAATGAGGCAAGAAACGAAAAGTTCATTAGTTAAAACCCATGCACATATTAACAATTAATCTTGGTTTCTATCTATTCCCGCCCCAAGCGAAAAATATTCCAATCTGTTAATATCCGATTAAAATCCCACTTATCGGTGGGTACAAGAACGGCCTCAGAAGTCGTAAGGGAAAGGGAAAGATGAATACCAAGGGAATCGTGCGCACAACCGTGCGCAGCGCGAGCTTTTGCTCGTTCGCTTTGTTATTACTTTTCGCCTCACTATTGAGCGCGCAAGAGCGCGTTGGAACAGTAGAAGGCACAATCACAGACGCATCAGGAGCTGCCGTTGCAGGCGCTTCCATTGAACTAAAAGGCAGCGCCTACGCCAAGTTGATCGAATCGAATTCAACCGGTGGCTATCTCATTGGCGCTGTACCACCCGGGATCTACACCCTGACGGTATCGGCCAAGGGCTTCTCTAAATACGTAGCCAACAATCTCGCTGTCTCCGTCGGTCGCGTCACCTCAATCAACACCAAACTGGAAGTGGGTCAAGTCAGCGAAAGCATTTCCGTCAATGCCGACACCATCCAGATCGACACCCAAACCAACGTCGTAACTACCAACATCAGTTCTGACATTTATGACAAACTCCCCAAGGGCCGCAGCTTCGATTCTCTCCTCGGCATGGCCCCGGGAAC
>JANXLY010000185.1 GCA_025354885.1 Acidobacteriota bacterium
GATTTCCACATTCCCACCGCCCCGGCGGCTTGTCCCCTAACAAATCAAAACCATGAAAGGAAGTCGCCGCTGCGCGGCTCCGTATTCCCCTTTTTCATGACGTTCGCTCCCTCGCGGCGCAAAACCGATTTCATGCTCATCCTTCAATTGGAAAATGCTAAGACACTGGTTTGCGGATGATACAGTTGCCAGTCAAACCAGTAGTCTTTGACAATGCGCAACGGTGCAAGACACTTGCCAGCCAGACGCCCGCTCACCGCGCAGCCCTGAAAATTCCATTCCCCGCCTGTCACACTGTCGATAATCAACCCACCACCGAGTTCCTCTTTCCGGTAATAATCCGGGACAGTCTTCTCACTCGGCAGTTCGGCAAAAAAACCACGCACCGAAACTCCATCAAGACCCAGCACCAGCAATATCGCTTCGCCGCCTATCCGGTCCAGGATCAGCTTTTTCGCTTTCACTTTCTGATAACCGTAAGCCCGGCTCGCATCATGCAACTCCACCCCAATCATCAATTCGCGAGCTTCAATCCCTGTCTTTTTGGTGTCTACAACGCTAGGATTTTTCTTCATCTTCAACTCCCAATCCTTGCCTGCATATTGCTTCTCATACTTGGCAACCGGAAGCAAAACACTACCCTCCTGATTCTCGTCGCGATAGGTATTAAAGCTCAGCTCATCCCAATGGATCGACGTCAGTTGCTTGCCAACCAAAGGCCCTGAGATCGCCAGTCCGCTGATCTGTTGCCAGAAGGACCCGGTCTCTTCATCCCTCATTAGAAAATTCTGATTGTTGATGCCCGCCAGCCGAAAGGTCAGCACCCTTCCATCTACTTCTCTTCCCCACACCAGACCGGTGTGACAGAGCGTTCAATAAGTACCAACAATAGCCACGCCGCCAACGCGATCGTTCACAATATGGTGATAGGCCAGCATTCGAATCGGATAAGCGTGCGACGCATTACCAAGCTTGACGGCAAGCACCATATCATCGCCATCCAGCTTCGCTTCCGATGCGCGAGCAAAGCCCGGCTCAAGATCGGGACGGAACATGATTTCAAAAATGTTGATCTGGTTCGCCGCAACACCCGCTAGCGTCAGAACACAAAGCAGCGTTGCTGGCCAGCGCCGCAATCGCCAGGCCGCATAGAGGCTGGCGAAGCCGCACGCAATCGCGAGGATCGGACCAACCTGCCGCACGTACAACGCAATCGAGAGCTCCTGCGCCGTCTGCGCTCGAAAAGGCCGGATGATGTACATTGGCAGCGCAAAACAGGCAAGCGCCGTGATACACACGGCGCCCGCAAAGATCCAGAGCCAAATTTTGTTTTTTTTCGCCACCAATGCTAGTTTACAGACCCTTCATCAACACTTCCCGAATTTCGTTGTCATTGTGGTACCCGTTGGTGCCAAGCGCGTAAGCGCAATGCATCTCCAGTGTTCCGCCGCCAAAAATCAGCTTGCGTTCTTCAGGAGTCGCTACGTTTTTCAGCTTTACAACCTTGAGCCCCTCAGCGACAGCCTCTTTGCCCAGCGCGTCAGAACAGATCACCCGCAACGCCATGTTCAATCGATGGCACGAAAGGTTGTCGAGAAAGTTTAGCCCGGCTGCATCATTCGCAAATCCTTCCCAGTCGATATCATAGCGAATCGGAGCGCCGGTGATCTCAAGTAGTTCACCCTCGCGCTCAGGAATCGTCGTGTCTTGAAGTTCTTTGATTTTTCTTTTTTCTGCTAGTCCCATATTGTGTTCCTTCTTGCAATGCGCGTTTGCCGGGTGAAAAAGCTCACCAGGCAGCCAAATAAATCCTTGCGATATCTTCTGCCTCTGGAACAACCGGATTGTTGCCAGGAGAACCCGATGCAAGTGCATCCATAGCCATCTTTGGCAGGAGCGCCTCAAAGCGCTCTCTGCGGTTGCCACAGCAGTCTCGAAGCCGGGGAACTTCGAGGTCCGCATTCAGCCTTTCAAGCCAGGCGACGAACGCTTCCTGCTCAGGATCGGACCCCAGAATTGCCGCAACCTCAGCGTAATGATCCGCTGCTCCGCGAAACGAAAATCGCGTGACCTCGGGCAGCAAAACGGCATTTGAAAGTCCATGTGGAATATGAAATAGCGCCCCTAGCGGACGAGACATTCCGTGTACCAGCGCCACGCTCGCATTGCCAAAGGCCATGCCTCCGGCAAGAGCAGCCAGCGCCATTCCTTCGCGTGCTTCCCGATCCGACCCATCTGCCCATGCACGACGCAAATAGAGCCCCGCTCGCTCAATGCAGGAACGCGCCACAAGATTACTAAGCGCATGGCGCTTGCGCGAGACATAGGCCTCAATCCCGTGAGTCAGTGTATCCACTCCGACATGAGCCGTAAGCGCCCGAGGCATGCTCATGCTCAGTTCATAGTCAACGATCGCGACATCAGGCATCAGCTTTGGATCACGCGTCATACGCTTGACGTCGGCCACCGTATCGGTGATGACGATGACCGGTGTAGCTTCACTCCCTGTGCCTGCCGTAGTCGGTACTGCAAATAACGGCAACTCGCCTTCAAGGTAGCGAATGGCCTTTGCACAATCAATCGAACTGCCTCCGCCAAACGCGACAATCGCATCTGCTCCAAACTCAAGCAGAGCCGTTCGGCCCGCTTCAACATTCGCGTCCGTGGGATCCGGCTGCACCTGATCGAAGACTCGCACTTCGAGATCAGCCGCCTTCAGTTGCTCAATCAGCGGGGCGACAATTCCGGCCTGAACCAGATAGGCATCGGTGACAACAAGCAGCCGCTTCGAACCCCAGGCGCGGGCTTGCTCCGGCAGCTCATTGCGGCAGCCGCCGCCATGCAGGATCGTTCTTGGAGAATCAAAGCGCATGCTTAGAACTTTCTCGACCACTCTTTGGGCCATCGCTCCACAACAACCTTCTCATTCGTAAAAAAGCGCACTGCATCTTTGCCCTGCCCATGAAGATCGCCAAAGAAACTCTCGCGCGCACCGCTAAAAGGAAAGAACGACATGGGTGCGGCAACACCAACATTGATGCCAACATTTCCCACCTCGGCTTCGTTGCGAAAGCGTCTCGCCGCGTCGCCACTCCTGGTGAACAGGCAAGCCATATTGCCGTAGGCACCCGAGTTCACGAAGTCCAGAGCCGCTTCGATGTCTGGTTTTTCGACGATCGTGAGCACTGGCCCGAAGATTTCAGTGCGCAGCAATTCGCTTGTTTCGCTCAAGTCTTCGACGATAGTCGGCTTGACGAAATAACCTTTGTCGAGGCTATGCTTGCGCCCGTCCACACTGAGTCTGCCACCTTCATTTTCGATGCTCGAAAGCAGACCGTGGATGCGTTCCCGTGAGGCGCTTGAGATCACAGGCCCCATCTGCACTTCGTCAAAACCGTTGCCTGTCTTTCGAGTTGCCGCTGCTTCGCGAAGCGCATCACCAAACGTTCGCCGTGCCTCGCCTACAAGAACCGCAACACTAGCCGCAAGGCAGCGTTGCCCGGCACAGCCAAAAGCCGAATCGGCAATCACAGCCGTACTCGAATCTAAATCGGCGTCAGGCAGAATGACCACCGGGTTCTTTGCGCCACCCTGGCACTGAACCCGCTTGCCCAGAGAAGCAGCCTGCGCGTAGACAGCACGTGCAGCATTGCTCGACCCGACAAAGCTGACAGTCTTGACGAGCGGATGTGCAATGAGCGCTTCACTGACAGAACGGCCACCATTGATTACATTGACAACGCCTGGTGGAAAACCGCTTTCCTGCATGATCTGCATCAGCATCTGCATCGTGAGCGGCACCCGTTCGCTCGGCTTCAAAACAACCGTCGCCCCCACTCCAATCGCGTAGGGCAGAAACCAGAAAGGAATCATTCCCGGAAAGTTAAACGGACAAAGGATCGCCGCTACGCCCATCGGCTGACGGATCGAAAACTCATCGATACCGCTTGCAATGCCTTCATTGAATCCGCTCTGCAGCAGGTAAGGCATGCCACAAGCCGTCTCGACATTCTCGATCGCTCGGCGTATCTCACCGCGACTCTCCGCGAGGGTCTTGCCGCACTCAAGCGTAATGGTTCGGGCCAAGGCTTCGAAGTCACGCTCCAGTAGCGCCTTCAAGCGGAACAGCGGTTGCACACGGTCCGTGACCGGCGTCAAACGCCAACTGCGAAAAGCGGCATGCGCCGTCTCGACTGCTGCATCCACTTCATCGTTCCCGGCACAAATCACTTGGCCGACAATCTCTTCACGAGCTGGGTCGTGGACTGGCAATACCAGTGTGCCGAGCGGCTTGCGCCACTCACCACCCCAATAATGAAAAACATCTTGCATCCCCCTAAGCTATTACACTGATAGTTCCTTTTGCCTCTTTTACCCACAGCGATTGCCATGTTTCTTTTCGGCCACCTTTGCGGGATGGCTGTGCTCAATGGCTACATACAGACCCGCAGCGGGCTCAGTCTCCCGCAATTTGGCATGGTCCTCGCAACAGGTGCCATCACCGCGCTGCTGGTAAACCTCTATCTGCGGCGCAGCGGCACTAAGATCTCCGGTGCGACAGGATTATTGCTGCTCGCATTTGCCGTCTGGCTTCCGGTGCTGGCACAGGGTTTGCCCGCATTGCTTCTTGCCTATTCGCTGCAGGGAGCTGCTTCGCGCATCGCTCTGTCGGGGCTGTATCGTGCGATCACGGCGATTCAAAGACAGAGCACAGTTCTGAGCCTGTCGATCAACCCGACATTGATTCTTGAGTCGATGGCCGGCTTCGGCCTTGGAGAATCATTTCTGGCAAATGCAATGTTGACGCATTGGAGTGGAAACGCAAGCTATACCGCAACGCTCGCCCTGGTCATTGGCATCCCTACAGGACTCTGGTTGCGGGGCAAGTTGCCGGATTGGTCTTCTGATTTGAAGGCGCACCCGCCATCAGCCTCCAAGACGACCGTGCCTTTGGCCGCAGCATTCACCGCCTATTGCGCCGAGGTCTTCACCATGACGCAGGCCACCGCTTGGTCCAGTGTGCTCGCGACAGCGATACGCATCGGAGATGAGCAACTACCTCCGCTAGTAGCGGCAGGCGCGCTTTCAGGTGTGTTCTGGCTCGTGGTGGGTACGGTCCGCTACCTGGCTGGCCGACGTGAATCGCTCGATCTTCGACGCGTGGTTCTGGTTGGCAACCTGATCTGCGTCGTAGCAGTAGCTGGGGCGATGTTGACTCCAGCCAGAGCTGGGCCCTTGCTCTTGTTCTACGCGCTTCTCGGTGCCGGCATTGCCTGCTTTGTGCCCTTCGCGCTACAAATCATTTCAGCGCATCCGAGAGCCGGAGAGATGGCCGACCATATGGCGCTGCTTGGCCCGGTGATGGCTGTCTGCGTTCATTTGATCACGGGCAACTTCGCCGAGTATCACTATGTGTTTGTGCTCGGCGCGCTGAGCCTGTCACTAATTGCGTCGCTCTTCGTCCGAAAATAAAAATCCCTGCCTGTGGAGCGATTGCACGCCGGACAGGCAGGGTCTCTTACTGGAGGGGGAGTAATAGAGAAAAGTTACTTGGCCTTTTTCGGCGGAACAATCGCGTCCTTGACGGCCTTGGCTACGCGGAACTTGACGACTTTCTTTGCCGGGATCTTGATGGTTGCACCGGTGGCAGGATTACGGCCAGTGCGCGCCTTGCGCTCCTGGCGAACCAGCTTGCCAATACCTGGCAGGGTGGCTTCACCGATCTTCTTGGTCTCACGCACCATGATTTCGGCATAGGTGGTGATGAATTCCTTGGTCTGTTTGCTGGTTAGGCCCAGCTTCTCAGCGAGTTCTTTAATCAACTGAGATTGTGTCATGCGATCGGCCATTGAGCTTGCTCCTTGCTATCTAACGGATTGAGGCTGGAACCAAAACATTTCATGTTCAAAATGTTTTAGCTTCACGCGCACCCTCATCATAAGGGAGTTTTCTAAACGATGTAAAGAGAAATAATTGGAAAAAGGCCACAAAATGGGCCTTTCTTTCAATTCAGGAGCTTCAAAGGCCCATTTTATAGGCAAAACAGCAAGTGTGGTTTCTGTTTCAGCTTATTTGCAGGGCTTCTGAGGACTACTTTTTCACCTTGGAAGGAGCGTCGCTTTCGGCTGCGGGCGAACCAACCGACGGTGCCAGACCAAGGAGTTTGCGCAGATCGACATCCAGGGCCGTACGGGCGTCGGGGTGATCCTTGAGGAATTGGCGGGCATTTTCGCGGCCCTGCCCGATGCGTTCGCCCTTGAGGCTGTACCAGCTGCCTGACTTCTCGACAAGGTTCTGAGCCACGCCGATATCGACCAGATCGCCTTCGATGCTGATGCCCTGACCATAAATGATGTCGAATTCAGCTTCCCGGAACGGTGGCGCGACCTTATTCTTGACGACCTTCACCTTGGTGCGATTGCCCATAACGACATCGCCTTCTTTGATGGCACTAATGCGACGGATGTCGAGTCGAACACTGGCGTAGAACTTGAGGGCTCGACCACCGGAAGTCGTTTCCGGGCTGCCAAACATCACGCCGATCTTTTCGCGAATCTGATTGATAAAGATCAGACAAGTGTTGGATTTCGCGCAAATGCCCGTAAGCTTGCGCATAGCCTGCGACATCAGGCGCGCCTGTATGCCAACAAAGGTATCGCCCATTTCGCCGTCGAGTTCTGCTTTAGGGACAAGGGCAGCAACCGAGTCGATGACGATGATATCCACCGCCCCGGAACTCACCAGAGTGCTGGCAATCTCAAGAGCCTGCTCTGCGTAATCCGGCTGCGAGACAAGCAGGTTTTCTGTATCAACGCCAAGTGCATTGGCATAGATGGGGTCGAGCGCATGCTCGACGTCGATGAAAGCGGCGATTCCGCCCAGCTTCTGCGCTTGTGCTACGCACTGCAGCGCAATGGTTGTTTTGCCGGAAGACTCCGGGCCAAAGACTTCGATGATACGGCCGCGTGGCAGGCCGCCTATACCGAGAGCATAGTCAAGGGAAATAGAGCCCGTAGGAATCGACGGGATCTGCACCATTGCCTCTTTGGAGCCCAATCGCGTGATCGAGCCCTTTCCAAACTGTTTCTCAATTGCTCCCAATGTTGCTGCAAGGGCTCGTAGTTTCTCATTCTCTGCCATAGGAATTCAGAGTATAGCTCAGAAAAAAACTTTAGGCGATTAAAAAGCGAAGATACATTTCAGAAGCCTTGCGGATTCCGATACGCGGAGTTTTGGCAACCCGGGAATCTGGCACAGCATCACCTCGCAATATGGTGAGTGGACCCTGCGTCAAATCTGCTCCATAGTGGCTCAGATTGATGCCCATAGCTTTGGTCAGGCGTCCAGGGCCTGACCACGGTTCAGCGGCCCGGATGAGAACACAACCTGGCGTGCCCACTGGCTCGGCAACGATGTTGAGCATGTAGTGAATGCCGTAGTTGAGATAGACGTAAGCGTGGCCCGGGGGGCCGAAGATGACCTTGGTTCGCTTGGTGAGACCTGCAGCCGCGTGTGCAGCCGCGTCTCCCATTGGCAGGTAGGCTTCGGTTTCAGAAATGCGGGCACGCAAATCACCATGTACAAGCCATTGACCAAGCAAGTCTCGGGCAACAACAGCGGTTGGGCGCGAAAAGAAGCTACGATCTAAGTTGTTGTCGAATCCATTGAGACTTTTCACCGGGCTAGCCCTCGAATATCCTGTGCGCCGCAATCTCGAACTGGTGCTGGAACACTTGCGCCCGTTGGCAGCTCTGAGCTGGAGCCCCTCGGACAACTTTCATATCACCACAAAGTTTATCGGTGCCTGGCCCCCCGAACGACTCGATGAGTTGAAGAGCGCACTGCGCCAAGTGCCGCAGTGCGGCCCGATTGCAACTCCGATCGGCGGCTTTGGCTGGTATCCAAATCCTCATCAACCACGGGTGCTGCTCACAGGGGTAAAGGCACCGGAAGCGTTGTTCAACCTGGCAAAGCAGATGGAAGATTGTTGCCAGCGTCTGGGCCTGGCTTCTGAGGCCAGAGCCTACTCGCCTCATCTGACGCTGGCGCGCATCAAAGGAGCGCAGAATCTGATCGCGCTTCGGCAGGCAATTGCTCAATTGCCAAGTGCAGAATTTGGTATGAGCACAGCATCAAAATTCCTTCTCTACCAAAGTGAAACGGGCGAGCGTAGTAGCGTATATAAGGTGATTGGAGAATTTCCGCTTTGAACTCGCTCGCTATGACCGGCCTATGGCTGATCCCGTTGTGTTTCGCGATGGGCAGCTTGCCCTTTGGTGCCTGGATCGTGCGCTGGCGCACGGGTGAAGACTTGACCACGCTGGGCAGCGGCAATATTGGCGCGACCAATGTCTTGCGAACAACCGGCAAAGCGGCAGGAATTCTAACCTTGCTGCTCGATATCGGCAAAGGCATGCTGGCTGTGTTTCTTGCCGACTACTTCACCGAGGGCAACGCCTTGCTGATGTCGGTAGCAGCGCTGGCGGTAATGTTCGGCCACGGCTTCTCTCCATTCATGAAATTCAAAGGCGGCAAAGCAGTGGCCAGCTTTGCCGGCGCATTTGCCTATCTCACTCCGCTGCCCTTTTGGTGTATCGCAGTCCTTTTTGTTTTAGTCGTGTCCTACAGCCGTTTCATCTCGCTCGGCTCGATCTGTGGAGCGGTGTTGTTTCCGTTTGCGGTGTGGTTGATTCTGCACCCTTCCTGGCCAGTGCTTGCCGCAGCCTTCATTGCGGGAGCTTTCGTCACCTGGCGGCACTCAGAGAATATTGAGCGCTTGCGCGCGGGCAAGGAAAACCGCTTCGAGTGGCGCAGGAAATAATCACAATCCTCGGCGGAGGCAGTTGGGGCACTGCACTTGCAATAGTGCTGGCAGAGCGCTTCGAGAGGATCTATCTTTGGGTGCACCAGGCAGAGTTGGCCCGTCGCATGGAAGAAACTCGCGAAAATGATATCTATCTTCCGGGCTCTCGATTGCCGGCAAATGTTGTTGTGTCTTCGCAGATGCGCCTGTCGCCGTGGATCTTGAGCGTAGTGCCTTCGAGACACTTGCGAAGTGTATTGAACGAAGCTGCTGGACTCACTCAAAATCCGGTTCAGATCATCAGCGCCACAAAGGGCATTGAATCAGGCAGTTTCCTGCGAATGTCCGAGATCGCAGAGCAATGTTTTCAGGGCAAGCTGGCGACTCCACCAGCGGTATTGACTGGCCCAACTTTTGCGCGTGAAGTGGCAGCGGGTGAACCGGCGGCGATGGTAGTAGCGAGCCGCGACGAAACGTTTGCAAAAGAAATCCAGAACAGCTTCATAGCAGGCAATTTGCGTCTTTATACAAATACGGATGTAACGGGCGTAGAGCTTTCTGCGGCGCTGAAAAACGTGATTGCGATTGCAGCCGGCGCAGTAGAAGGTTTGCATCTCGGATCAAATTCAACGGCAGCCCTGATTACCCGCGGACTCTCAGAGATTGGTCGTCTGGTCGTAGCAAGTGGTGGCTTGGCAACTACGGTGTCCGGGCTGGCAGGGTTGGGCGATCTGGTGTTGACCTGCACGGGGCAATTGAGCAGAAATCGGCGAGTGGGAATAGAGTTGACGAAGGGCCGCCCCTTAGCCGAAATCCTCAGTGATACGAGGATGGTGGCCGAGGGTGTGGAGACAACGAGGGTAGCTTTGGAGCTTGCGGCAAAGGCAGGAATAGAGATGCCGATCATGCAGGCAGTAGCCGCAATGCTCGATGGGCAGCCAGCCATCGAAACCCTGCGTCAATTGATCGCTCGAGCAGCGCGCAGCGAAGTGAATTAGAGCTTTTTCCACTCGCGCCAGGGGAGCGTAGCGAGCACGTGCACCGGATCAATGCTGGCTGCAGGCGGGTCACCTTCGATGCCGCAGCGTGGATCGAAAGTCTGTCGGTGGAGAGTACGAAAAATACGATCCCAGACACTGAGCACGATACCGTAATTGCCCTTTTGCACGTTAGGATCAACGGAGTGGTGAGGGCGGTGCAGGCCGGGCCTCATGAAAATCCATTGCAAGGAATTCTCGACCAGACGCGGCAAGGCTGCGTTTGCATGCACCAGATAGTTGGAGGCGCTGGCGATGATCTGAAAGACGATCACGGAAACTACAGCCGGCCTGAAGATCCACACCAGGCCAAGCAACACAGCGCTTTCCAGGAACGCTTCCACAGGGTGGAATCGAAGACCGGTCGAAGCATCCATTTCAGGGTCGGAATGATGGGTCGCGTGCCAAATCCAGAGCACCCCAAAGCGATGCAATGAGAAATGGATATGCCAAAGGCTTGCGTCGACAATCAGGAGGAAAGGAAGCAACCCAAATTCACCGGGTCGCGAGGCAGCAAGCGCGATGGGACTGAGGCGAAAGACAAGACTGGTCAGGATTGAGATGGACACCCAGAGGCCGAAGTTCAGCGACCAACGGCGCGTAAGCGAGAGATTGAAAATAGAATGCGGTCTGCACATTTCCCATACGCAGGCCGCCATCAAAAAGAACACGCTCAATAGGCCAACGGCTTTTTGCCAATCAACCGACATGGATAAAGTCTACTTTTTCTTGCCGAATCTGTTCCGGACCTAGAGCAAGGTGCCGAGGCCAGCGCCCATCATGAGATAGGTGCTGGGTTCCGGTACGTTTGAAGTGACGTTTGTAGAAGCCACCATCAGCGTCGTAAAGGCAAAAAGGCCAAGAGCAATAAGAGTCATCTGAATTTACCTTCGAAGAATTTTTCTGAACGAGACAATATCCACACCAGGAATCGGACCCGACATCTGCATTCAGTTTTGGCTGGCACTCGTAAATTGCTTCTCAGACGGAAGCGGAGAGAAGATCTATTTCTTCTTGCCGAACTTCTTGTGGGCAAAGACTAGCAGACCAAGTCCCTCGCCCATCAACAGATAAGTACTTGGCTCGGGTACAGGATTAGGGGCAGCAATGGCTGCAGACAGAAACGAAGTGAGGGCCAGAAGGCCAGGAACGATACGAAACATGTGAATTTTCCTCTCAAGGGATTTCGTTGTAGCTCAGGGCCCCTGCAATGGAGTATTAAGCTATCACAGCGCTGCATCTTTTGCAGTCACGAGACAAAAAGTGTCGCAGCAATGTGAGAAGTTCCTGTATGAGCAAAGTAGAAAGTTCCTGATGAGTATGGCGACTCTAGATAGTGACCCACGAACAGGAACGGATATTGCTAAGCCAAAAAGAACTAGATCGATTGAAGGTAATGAATG